>JAISTS010000031.1 GCA_031272455.1 Tannerella sp.
TAAAATATGAAACGTATTGTCTTTTGTATCATGTTTATTGCAACTGCTGTTGCCGCGTTCCCGAAGAGCAGCGTCGAAATGGTTTCTCGCCCCGACACGAAGGCGAAGAACGCTAATTATGTGAGTAATCGCGTCCCGCTTGTCGAAGCGGCGTTCATCAAACTGCCGGTCGGCAGCGTGCAGCCTGGCGGCTGGGTGCGCAAGTACCTCGAACTGCAGCGCGACGGTCTGACCGGTCATCTGGGCGAGATAAGCGCATGGCTCGAAAAGAAAAACAACGCTTGGATAAGCGCCGAAGGCAAGGGCGACCACGGATGGGAAGAAGTACCGTACTGGCTCAAAGGCTACGGTAACTTAGCCTACATCCTCAACGACCCCGCCATGATTGCCGAAACGAAGATATGGATTGAAGCCGTACTCAACAGTCAGCGCGAGAACGGCTATTTCGGTCCGTGGATAGAGAAGAACGGCAAGCCCGACCTCTGGGGCAATATGATTATGCTCTGGTGCCTGCAGTCGTACTACGAGTTCAGCGGCGACAAGCGCGTACTGCCGTTTATGACAAACTATTTCCGCTGGGAGAATCAGTTGGACGACAGTCTGTTCCTCAAAGACTACTGGGAGAACAGTCGCGGCGGCGATAACCTGTTGAGCGTTTATTGGTTATATAATATCACCGGCGACAAGTTTCTGCTCGAACTGGGCGAGAAAATACACCGTAACACGGCTGACTGGACGCAGAAAGACAACCTTCCTAACTGGCACAACGTCAATATTGCACAGTCATTCCGCGAGCCAGCCACATATTATCTTCAAAGCCGCGACAAGGCACATTTGGACGCTACGTACAACGATTTCAACCTTATACGCCGCCTTTACGGACAGGTTCCGGGCGGTATGTTCGGCGCCGACGAGAACGCCCGCAAGGGTTACTGCGACCCGCGACAGGGCGTAGAGACCTGCGGCATGGTGGAGCAGATGTCGTCCGACGAGATATTACTGCGTATCACCGGCGACCCGTTCTGGGCGGACAACTGCGAAGACGTGGCTTTCAACACCTACCCTGCGGCGGTCATGCCCGATTTCAGAGCCTTACGTTACATCACCTCGCCCAACATGGCGATGAGCGACAGCCGCAACCACCGTCCGGGTATCGACAACGGCGGTCCTTTTCTGATGATGAACCCCTTCAGCAGCCGCTGCTGCCAGCATAACCACGCGCAGGGATGGCCATACTATGCCGAAAATATGTGGATGGCAACGCCCGATAACGGTCTGCTTGCCGCCCTGTACGGCGAGAGTACCGTTACGGCAAAGGTAGGCAAGGGCAAAACGGTTAGTATTGAGCAACATACCAACTATCCGTTTGAAGAAAAGATTCAATTCGTTGTAAAAGAGGGAAATAACCTCGCATTTCCGCTGTATCTGCGCGTTCCGAAGTGGGCGAAGCAAAGCATAGCAGTAACAGTTACAGCGGCTAACGGTAATACAGAGACGTCCGAATTAAAACCCGAAGGTAACTATGTGAAAATAAGCCGCGTATGGTCGAAGGGCGACCATGTGGAACTGAGTATGCCGATGACGCTGACGGTTCAGACGTGGAAAGACAACGGCAACAGCGTCAGCGTCAACTACGGACCGCTGACGTTCTCGCTTCGCATCGAAGAGTTCTACAAGCGTCGCAGCAGCGTGGAAACGGCTATCGGCGATTCCAAATGGCAACCTACCGCCGACCCGTCGCAGTGGCCTTCGTATGAAATCTATCCTGCCTCGCCATGGAACTATGCGCTTCTTCCGCAAGACTTCAAAATCGTCAAAAAGGAATACCCCAAAGACAACATGCCGTTCACGCTTGATAATGTGCCGATAGCGATTCAGGCGCAGGGCGTCAGGCTGTACGACTGGACTATTGACGAGCATGGCTTGTGCGCCTTCGTGCCTCAAAGCCCCGTTCAGGTAGCAGGCGGCAAAATCGAAGATATTACATTAGTGCCTATGGGCGCCGCCCGCCTGCGTATCTCGGCATTTCCAACGGTGGCGAAGTGAGACCGTTACTTCAAACCGAAAGATTTCTGCGGAAAAAGTCTTCGGTAAATGGCTGAAAGTAATTGCATGACAACGGTATATCGCTATACGTTTCCGAGAACATGCGATACTTGCTCGCTTTGAATGCTGTTTGACTGTATTTGATTTCTACTGCAAACGGCTTTTCAATGTTTGGCAGTACAAAATCGACCTCGTTACCGTCGGCAGTGCGCCAGTAAAACACTTCTTCCTCGCCGTATCCGGTATAAAGCGCTTTATAGCAGGCTGTTTCCCAGATGTCGCCATTATTTAGCCGTTCCGACAGGGGCTGGAAATTGTTTAACAGGCTATTCATCAAACCCGTGTCAAGCAGATACACTTTAGGCATCTTAGTCAATTCTTTACGCAGATTGCGATAAAATGGGCTGACCTGAACGATATGAAAACATTTCTGTAAAATATTCAGATACCTGCTTATGGTTTCATGCTTGATACCCAAAGTGTTAGATATTTCACTAACATTAAGCAAATTAGCCGACTGAGAGGCGAGCAGACGAAAGAGATTATAAAATTCCTTCTCGTTTCTTACGCCGGATTCGAGAATGTCCTTTTTTACAAACGAATCGCGTATTTCGGCAAGCATTGCCTGCTTCTCTTTGAGGTCGGGTTCAGTAATGACAGCCGGATAGCCGCCATAGAGCAGAAACTGCTCGTACTCCTGTTGAAGCAAATTTATACTCAGCGTTTTAGCGCCTTCATTTGCGCGTATTCTGAGGATTTCGTCAAGCAGTTCGTCTTTTGCACGCAGTTGCAGATGTTCCTCGAAATTGCAGGTTGGGAGGTGAAAAATCCGTTTCCTTCCGGCAAGCGAATCGGTAAACGACCTGTCCAAATAGAACGCGCTACTGCCGGTGGCGACGATTTTAAGACGGTCGGAATATTCGTCAAACAGCAGTTTAAGGAAGTTCGAGGGATTGTTCAGATATTGTATCTCGTCCACAAAAACGACAATTCTTTGCTCTGTTACAGGCAAATAGGGCAAGAGGTTCAAGGGCGTCGCGTCGAGTTCCGACAGCAAAGCCTTGTTTTCGAGGTTCAGGAACACCGACGGGACGCCTGACGTCTTGCAGTGGCGTTCCAGTTCGCGCATCAAGGTGGATTTCCCTGTTTGCCGAGCGCCCGTTAGTATCGTAAACTCCTTTTTACTCAGATGATTGAGTAGCGATTGATATAAATTGCGTACCATAATTTTTTATCTTTTTCGGCTGCAAAGATATGTGTTTTTAAGTTATTACGCAACTCTATGGTGAAAATTATCGGATATTTTTACCGGTATAGGGGTAATTTTATCGGATATTTTTACCGGTATATGGGTAAAATTATCGGAAATAAGCTGACAATATAATATCGGTTGTACTTGCAAATGCGCTAAATCCATACTTTTTACCCCGCATTTAGTGTGTTAGCGTAAGTGTTTTCTAACTGTGCCGTAGCCTCTTCCAACTGCAAAAAACGGTCGAAATCGCTTTCAAAAAGGCGGTCTTGGGTGATGCGGTATTTTTCAAATTCTGTTTCGGCATGTTCTCGCGCCAATTCTGCCGAAATTTTTCCGGCGTTTTGCAACAGTTCGTTTCCGTCGGCAACTAAAATCCTGTCCAAATGCCGCGCCCAGTCCTGCATTGTCATCGGGATTTGGCGCTCTGCCTGCCGTTGAGCGAAGTCAAGATAACCGGAAACGATCAGTTCCAGACCGCGCATCTCCTTGTCGTTCAGGTAGTTTTTAGCTATTACAACATCCGACTTTTTAATTTTTCCTTTCGGCGCGGCGCTCCACGTTTGCAGTCCCATATTTTGTTTTTCAGCGTCGGCACGTTCGTATATCAGTTCGGCTGCCGTATGCCGATGGATAGCCCAGTGCAGTTTGTTTTGCACCTTTTTGAAAAACTCCTGTGTAGTTTTAGCCGTTGTGTCATAGTCCAATGCCGTAGAATATATGTCCGTGATTTTCTGATAGAAATGGCGTTCCGACAGGCGTATTTCGCGGATTGCTTCGAGTTGCTGCTCAAAATATTCTTTGGTCAGAATGGTGCCGCCGTTTTTGAGTCTGTCCACATCCATCACCCAACCCTTTATGGTATAATTCTTTACAACCGTATTCGCCCATTTTCGGAACTGTACGGCACGTTCGTTATTCACCTTAAACCCAACGGCTATAATCATTTGCAGGTTATAATGTTCCACATTACGTTCGACATTGCGATTGCCTTCTACTTGAACTATTCGAAATTTTCGAATAGTTGAAAAATCATCCAGTAATTCTCTATCTTCCAAAATCTTCTTTATGTGATAGTTAACCGTATTAACTTCCACATCATACAGCACAGCCAACATCTTCTGCGTCAGCCATATATTCTCGTCTTCATACCGCATTTCAATACTTTGTGAATTGTCGCCGGTAGCGGCAACAAAGGTAAGGTACTCGGCTGCCGAACTGCGAATTGCCGTTTCCTGTTTCGCGATTTGATTGCTTTGTTTCATTTTTTAGTCCCTGTTAATGTTGCAAAGTTACGGAAAGTTTTCGTAAACCGCGCACGATTGTTTCAGAAAAATTTTAATACCTTTGCGACGATTTTATCGTGAGAATTTAGATGAACAAAGCGAAAATATACATAGCGTCGGGGGCGCAGATTACGGCTCAGGCGCCGTTGTGCGACGACTGGATGACTGAGCCATTGCGTGTGGACAGCGATTACGCTGCGGCGCAAGACCCTGATTACAGGCAGTTTTTCCCTCCGAACGAGGCGCGGCGGCTGGGCAAGATCCTGAAACGGGCAATTGTCGTTTCGCGCCGAGCGATGGAGCAGGCAGGCATTGCTGCGCCCGACGCCATTATCACCGGCACCGGCTTTGGCTGCATCGAAAATACCGAGCTGTTTCTCAAAGCCTTAGTCAACGATGGCGAGGAGTTTCTCAAACCCACGCATTTTATGCAATCGACGCACAACACCATCAGTTCGCTGATTGCCATCAACTGCGGCTGCCACGGCTACAATTCAACGTATTCGCATCGTCATATTTCGTTTGAAAGCGCTCTGGCGGACGCCTTTATCCGTCTGCGCAACGGGCTGAATATCAATGCGCTGGTTGGCGGACACGACGAGCTGACGCCCGATTTCCATATTATGCTGCAACGCATCGACCCGCTGTGTGCCGGCAGGTCATTTCGCAGCGAAACAGCTGTTGCTCTGATGCTTACGGCACAGGAAACGCCCGATGTAATGTGCCGTCTTGACAATGTGGAAACATTTTACACCACCAACGTTAACGAGCTGAAACACAGCCTTGAACGTTTCCTCGCAAGCGCCGGATACGGACTTGACGACATCGACGCGGTGATGACCGGCAACAACGGCGGCGAGGCTAACGAGCGGCTCTACGATTATTGGTACAGCGAGCTTTTTGCCGAGCATAAACGCCTGCATTACAAGCATTTGTTTGGCGAATCGTTCACTTCGCCTGCGTCGGGCGTTTACGTTGCCGCTACTTGCCTGAAAAACAGTCTGATACCGGCTAATCTGTTTATGGACGAAAGCGCCGCCGGTCAGCAAACCGGCATCCGCCGCATCCTGCTGTATCATCAAACGGAAAACAAGAATCATTCACTTATAATCGTCTCAAAATGTGGAAATTAATAATTTTATCCGTTACCCAGTGCCTGTTTTTGTGCGGCGGGCAGGTATTCCTGAAATTTGCGATGGCGCGGACGGGCGCGTTCGCCTGGACATGGGCATTTTTTCGTAATCTGTTCATCAACTGGCAGTTGCTCGCATCAGGGCTATGTATGGCAGCCGCGAGCGGTTTGTGGTTTTATATGATTAAACGTTACGAACTTTCGGTAGTCTATCCTATGATAAGCATCAGTTACGTGTTCGGTATGCTGGCGGCGATATATATTTTTCACGAAACGGTGCCGATTTCACGATGGATTGGCGTTTTTTTGATTATGATGGGAGTAATTTTTATAGCAAAATAGATTATGAAGAAAGCGTTATGTATTTTATTTTCAATATGTTTACTCGGTTTGAGGGCTAATGCGCAGACGACGCCCGCGACCGCCGAGCAGCAACGGCTTATGCTTGAACAGATTACGGCTGTTTCGGACAAAATGAACAGCCTCGTATGCGATTTCGAGCAGACAAAAGAACTGTCGATCCTGAACGAGAAAATCGTCTCGAAAGGCAAGATGTATTACCTGAAAGACAATAAGTTGCGTTGGGAATACCAGTCGCCCTACAAATACACTTTCCTGCTAAACGGCGATAAAATCGTGCTCGAAACCGAAGCCGGACGCAACGTGATTGACGTAAATTCCAACAGAATGTTCGGTGAAATCGCCAATATTATGATGAGCGGCGTCAATGGCAGCGGGCTGAAAGACGACAAAACGTTCAAAAAATCGTTCTTCTGGGACAGCAAATTGCCTAGCATCCTGCTCGAACCCGTCAAAAAAGATATGAAGCAGATGTTTTCGTCTGTACGTCTGACGTTTAACGCCTCGGACTGGTCGGTCGAAACGGTGGAGATGAAAGAGACAAACGGCGACACAACGATAATCCGCTTAACCGGCAAAAAAGTAAATGAAAAACTCGACAATAAACTGTTTGCTGTTGATTAGCAGCTGCTTACTCTGTCTCGCGGCGTGCCGGACGAGCTATGATGCGACAGCAGCAAGGCAGCTGTTCGACGCCGGCGGCGAGGCGTCGCGATACCGCGTTGTGCTTGCTGTTGACGGCGAGGCGCGTATGACGGGTGTGCTTGCCGTAAAATTCAGCGATGGCGAATGGCGCGGAAGCATAGTTAACGAGTTCGGTATCAAGGCGTTTGACTTCACGGTGAATGACCGCAAATGCCGTCTGCTCAACGTCGCGCCCTTCTTAGACAAGTGGTATATCCGCCGCACGGTTGCCGACGACCTCGGCTATCTGTTTTGGGGCGTTTCGCACGGTGAAATCGTGAAAAACAAGCAGCTGAGCGAGGCGGACGACGGCTCGTTCGTACTGAAAAACCTGAAACGCGGCATAGAATATAAATTCCGGACTTTTGAACGATGACACTGAAAGACGATTTTTTTAGCATAGCGGAGGAAATCCGCGGCGAAGACAAAGCGGCAACTTACAAGCTGTCGCTCAATAGCTTACATCCGATTTACAAGGCGCATTTCCCGGGTAATCCGATTACGCCCGGCGTCTGCATCATACAGATTTGCAAAGAGCTGTTCGAGCATTTTACGGGGGAACGTTTTGCGCTGCGCAAACTTATCAATGTCAAGTTCCTGTCCGTAATCAATCCCGATGAAAACGCCGAAATTTACGTCGATCTCATCAAATACGAGCGTGTCGGCGAGGAACGGCAGGGCTACAAACTGACCGCGCTGGTGCATAGCGACGAAACGCAGTTTGCCAAGCTCGTGCTCGAATTAGCATTTGCCGGCGGACGCGCAGTTTATGCCGACGAGATGCAGCGGATGCAGATGTGCGTGGTCATTCCGACGTACAATAACCGCGATTTCATCGGTGAAACCATCGAATCTGTGCTGCATTACGCCCAGCCGGTGATAGTGGTCAACGACGGCTCGACGGACGGCACAGAAACGGTGCTGGAACAGTACCGCGACCGAATAGAAATCATTAACTATCAACCAAATAAAGGCAAGGCGCGAGCGCTGTGCAAAGGCTTTGACCGCGCTGTTGAGCTGGGCTGCCGCTATGCCATCACTCTCGACTCCGACGGTCAGCACTCGGCAACTGACATCGCGCAGTTTATCGACCTCGCCCGCGAGCGTCCCGACTGCCTGATTGTCGGCGCCCGTAACCTGCGCGAGGACAATATGCCCGCCGGAAACACCTTCGCCAACCGCTTTTCAAACTTCTGGTTTGCGGTGCAGACGGGCATCCGCCTGCCCGACACGCAGTCGGGTTTCCGGCTTTATCCGCTGGCGCGAATGAAGCGTTTAAGGGCGATTTCATCGCGATATGAGGGCGAATTGGAGATGCTCGTCCGCGCGGCGTGGCGCAATATCCCGATACTCACAGTGCCCGTCGGCGTCAAATATCCGACCGGACGCATCACGCATTTCCGCCCGACGAAAGACTTCCTGCGTATCAGCCTGCTGAATACCGCGCTTTGCTTTGCAGCAATATTTTATGGCTATCCGGCGATGCTGGTGCGCAAACTGCTCCGAAAATAGCCCTTTTCACCGTATTAACAGCATTTGCGATGAATTCGTTGTTTTGACGATGCACAACCCGCTTGGCAGGCTGAAAGTAGTCGTTCCGATGCCGACAGGTGCACTTTTCAGCAGCACTCCTGACAGCGTATATATCTGAACAACAGTTGGTTGTGTTGCTTGAACGAACAAAATGCCGTCAGCTGACCAGATTGCAGATTGCTCTGTATCAGCGAGTTCTACGCCCGCCGGAATATAGCTGCCTACACCATTCAGGAAGGGATAGCTTTTGCCTTCGCGGATATCCCAGATAGTTTGCGAGTTGAAAAATCCGGGGAAGCTGCTCTTTTTCATCATTGCGGCTTCGGTAGGAATGGCGGTAATATTGTCGCTTTCCCTGCCTCGACCGACGCCATTTTGATTGTCGCGTTGCAGGTAATAACAGTTCAGAATTGCGCCGTTTAAATTATAACCCGAAAAGCCGCCGATCCCGCTTGTGGTAGTGCCTGTTACGACGCCCGCTGCGTAACAGTTTGAAATATCACCTGTGCCATATCCCACAAAGCCGCCTACATCGCTTTTACCGGATACATCGCTTGTTGTGTAGCAATCGGTAAAACTGCCGTTTCCTGTACCGGCAAAACCACCTACATAATAACTCGAACTAAGAACAGCGCCAGTAGAGTAACAATTTGAGCATTTACCGCCTCCACCAGTAAAACCACCGACGCTACTACTACTGCCTGTAACATTTCCAACAGCATAGCAATTAGTTGCTGTTCCACTTCCGGAGCCTAAAAATCCACCGAGATAAAGTGTTCCGGTAACATTTCCGGTGGCATAACACTTATTGTAAGTACCACCGCCACTAGAAAATCCACCTGCAAATCCGCCACCCCCATTCACATCTCCAGTTGCATAACAATCAGTAAATGTTGTAGATGATCCATTTCCAGCAAATCCGCCGCTATAAATTGACGTCGCATTGACAGTAGCAGTTGAATAGCAATCAGTAAAAATACCATAGCTGCTAACGCCTGAAAAACCGCCAACTTCGCTTTTCCCGCTTACATCACCGGCAGAATAACATCCGAGAAACGTGCTGCCACCTCGACCTGAAAAACCGCCAACAGAACCATCGCCGGACACGATTACAGACGAATGACAGTTTATGTATTTCCCATCTCCAAATCCATATTCGCCACCTGTAAAACCGCCGAGATTATTTTCGCCCGTGAGCGTGCCCGACACGGCGCAATTTGTAAAATTCATATTGCAGCTATATCCGCACATAATGCCGCAATAATTGTTGCCGGTGATGCCTTTTTTCGCATCGTCGGTTACAACGGTCAGATTTTCAATCAGTCCGACTGCGACGCTTCCGAACAGACCGATATTGTTCACCCCCGTGCGGTTACTCCACAGACCGATAATTTTGTGGTTGTTGCCATCAAGATGGGCGCAAAATGCGTTAGGATACGTTTCGTAGGTCCTATCCCAAATAGTGACAGTAGTGCCAATTGGATCCCAGCCGTGCGTGCCCCAGGTTTCGGCGCTGAATGTTGAGAGGTCGATGTCGTTGGCAAGTTTAAAATGCTTGTCCTTATTGGCGTCGCCGAGAAATTCACGCAAGTTGCTGAGCTGTTGCGGTGTTGAGATAAGGAAAGGCTGTGCGGCGGTGCCGTCGCCTCCTGCAAATGTTTGAGCCGTTGCGGGCATAACGCTGGCAAGGCATAGCGCGAGGACGATGATTGTCCCGATTTTCTTGTTTTCTTTCTGTTTCATTTTTTCGCGATTTGTTGATTAATAAATTGTCAGTTAATTGCCGACAAAGATAAAAACAGTATTTAAAATTTGCAAAGGAAATGGGATTTTTTTCTGTTCGCCGCATAATTTGCAGCATTTTGCTTTTGCCGCATTTTATGCGGTGTGTGTTTGCAATTGACGAAAATGTTTTGGTTTTCGGAAAAAAACCTTACCTTTGCAGTCGAAAAAAATGCGTATTTACGCAAAAATTTCGAGTTAAGACATGGAAATAAAACGAGACATACATCTGAACAAACTGATTGCCAGACGGCATAACGGAATGATTAAGGTCGTTACCGGAATACGCCGTTCTGGGAAATCGTATCTGCTTTTCAGGCTCTTTTACAGCTACCTTATAAATGATGGCGTTGATAACGAGCATATTATCAAAATCGACTTGGAAGACCGCCGTAACAAAGCGCTTCGCAACCCGGACGAACTGCTTGCGTACATTGACGCAAAGGTTGTTGACGACAAGATGTATTACCTCCTGCTCGACGAGGTGCAATTAGTGAAAGAATTTGAAGACGTACTGAACAGTTTTCTCAAAGTCCGGAACGTAGATGTTTACGTAACAGGCAGTAATGCGCGGTTCCTTTCAAAAGACGTCATTACGGAGTTTCGCGGCAGGGGCGACGACGTAAAAATTCAACCGCTAAGTTTCAGGGAGTTCTTGTCCACGAAACCGGAAGACAGCCGCGAGCAGACGTTGATGGAATACATGACCTACGGCGGTCTGCCGCAGACAGTTACGATGCAATCCTCTGCACAGAAGGAGGACTACCTGAAAGACTTGTTTAAGCATACCTATCTGCGAGACATCAAAGAGCGTTATAACATAAAGCACGACGATGATTTGGCGGAACTCATCGACGTCATTGCCTCGTCCATTGGCGGACTAACCAACCCTTTGAAATTGCAAAACACTTTTAAGTCGGTTAAAAAGAGTAGCCTTTCGTTGGATTCCATCAAGCATTATCTTGATATTTTGCAGGATGCGTTTCTGATTGGGAAATCGGTCAGATACGACATCAAGGGTAAAAAATACATCAATACACCTGCGAAATACTATTTTGAGGATTTGGGGCTTCGCAATGCCCGTTTGAACTTCCGTCAGACAGAGCAGACACATTTGATGGAAAATCTTATTTACAATGAGTTACGTTTAAGAGGGATGTCGGTTGACGTTGGGCAAGTGGTTGTTAACACTAAAAATGGAAACGGAGTAAGTCTGCGTAATCAGTTAGAGGTTGATTTTGTGTGCAATAGAGGTTTCAATCGTCTGTATATACAGTCCGCGCTGGCATTGCCCACACCGGAGAAAGCTGAACAGGAGTTCAAGTCGTTGCTTCAAATAAACGACAGTTTCCAGAAGATAGTGATTGTTGGCGGATTGGCACCGACCTACCAGAACAACGATGGCATCATTGTAATGAACATTTTCGATTTCCTGCTGGACGAAAATAGTTTGCCGATATAGCTGATTGATTAGACGTTAATAATCACCGTTCTGTCTGCTCCCACAGATTAGAACGGATAGCCTACGGCTATATGGAATCCCAGCCCTTCGTGTCGTGTTTTGTTGAAATATCCTGATTTGCCGGTATCGTAGGGGACGTGGAGTGCGAAGCCGATGTCGAGTCGGATGACGAGCGGTTCCATATTATAGCGCACTCCTGCGCCTGTGCCGAGCGCTATGTCGTTAAGCAGTTTACGCCACTCGAACACTCCTCCGCTACGGTTATTGTTATCGTCTTCGCGCAGCAGCCAGACATTGCCTGCATCGAGGAAAGCTGCACCTTCGAGGCTGCCGACAAGGCGAAAGCGGTATTCCAGATTGGCTTCGAGCTTAAGATCGCCGGTATGGTCGAGGTTCGAGAAGCGCGTTTCGCTGTCGGGTTTGAAGCGTCCGGGTCCGATGGTGCGGATAGTGAAGGCACGCACGCTATTGGCGCCGCCGACGTAGAACTGCTCGCTGTACGGGGCGAAGGTCGAATTGCCGTAGCTATATATTATGCCGCCTGCCAGACGGCTGACTAATCGGCTGTTGCGGTTGACGACGTGGTTGTAGCGCAGCTCGGTTGTCAGCTTAAGGAATTGCGCGAAGGGATTGTTGAGCAGCTTTTTCGGTTCGTTGAAGCCTTTACCTGCGAGGGCATAGACGCCCGACAGGGTATTGCCTGCTTCGGTGATTGAGAGTTGCCACCATGTCGTATTTCTGCCTTGACGCACGGGCAGGTTGTCGAGGGTATAGGTATAGCTGATGGCGGGAATAAACTGGTCGCGCAGGCTTTGGAAGAGGGCGCTGTTGGCTGTGGCGATGCTGTCGAAGCGTGCTGTAGTACGTTCCAGACGGTTGAAACTCAGCTTAAAGACCGTAAACGAATGAGTACGTATAGGGTCGGGCACGAAGTCGTAGGTCGCATTGCCGCCGAAGGAGAGGATACGGAAAAAGTCGGCACGGTTCATACGGTTGGCATAGAGGCGCAGGGTTGTTGAGGCGGGAAAGTCGTATTCGCGCCGGAAGAAATCGGGCAGCAGGACACGCGGGAAGGTCAGCGTGCCGCTAATGCCATATTCGTAGTTATCTCTGAGCGAACCCGACTCGCCGTGTTGACGACCTATCAGCCATTCGTAGCTGCCTTCGAGGCTGAGGTTCAGCGATTCGCCGCGTCCGAACAGATTGCTGCGGGTAAGCGAATAGGAAGCGCCGGGACCGACGCGGCGGTTGCTGTTGGCGGCAAAATTCACTTCGAGTTCGCCATTGAGCGGCAGGTCGTAGGCGGTTGAGATATTGACATTCAGCGTATCGCAACGTCGGCTGTCGCTTGCAGGGGCATATTGCAGGTCCATGTAGCGGAAGATACCGAGGCGGCTCAGTTCAGACAGGGTGCGCGACTGTTTATCCTGTGAATAGAGTTCACCTGAGCTGAATTTCAGGCGTTTATAAATCTCTTCGGGCGCCACTCGCAGTTTGCCTTCGTAATAGAGCATCATATCTTCGTAGAGCAGCGAATCGGTGGGCTGTTCGTTATCGTATCCGGCGATACGGACTGAAACGCTGCCGGTTTTCCATACTCTGAGTGCGGCGGCGGGGACGTCGTCTTTCAGTTTGACGCGCAGGGCGACCTTGCCGCGCGAGAGGGTGCTGTCGGCTTCGTAAACGATATAGTCGGGGCGAAAATAGTAATAGCCGTTATTACGCATAATCGCTGACATACGTTGTCGTTCAGCTTCCATAGTTACGGCGCTGAAGCGGTCGCCGGTATGCAGCAGCCGGTCTTTTTCGGCGAGGACGAGCAGGGTGTCGGCGCGGCTTTGAATACGCCGATACTCGATGGAATCGAGAATGTATGGCTCGTTCATCGTGATTTTATACCAAATTTTGGCTTTCAGCGAGTCGTTTTTATGCGGGATGATTTCGTAGGATGAGGTGCCATTGAAAAAGCCATATTCGCTTTGCAGCTGGTTGACGATTTTTGTGCGAATTTCGGGTTTGACGGTCGAGATAAGCACCGGCTTGGTAGCAAACGTGCGGAAGAGCCATTTGTTCAAGCCTGTCTGCTTGTCAACGAGCGCGTTATATGTCCACAGACCGATGGGAATGGGGGTACGGACGGAAGAGCTGCCGAAGAGCGCGTTATTGGGCGGATATGCGAGCGCTGCTTCGATTTCGGTGAGCGCTTCGTCGTTTTCACCGACATTTTCGGGGTCGGTAATCTCGATTTTGCGTATGCCGGTGTAGAGCTGTTCACCGACGGGCAGGTTTTTTGTCGTCGAGCAGGCAGTCGCCATCGCAAGCAGGACTGCAAACGTCAGGTTATTTATCGCTATTCGTCTCATTTTCAGTTACTATTGTTGGCGTTTTGCGGCGAAAATAAAACAAATCCATCAGTCGTCGCATCTTTTTACGAAACACCACGCCTGCGCCGTAACGTGCTATTTCGCCTTCGAGCAGGCTTTCGTAGTGGCGATTATAGAACAGTTTGGCGTAGCGGTTGCCTTCGTCATCGAGGCGGTATTCAAGCGAGGCGTCGTTGATAAACATATTATTGTAATTATCAGGCACATTGCCGGTCGAAACCTGTCCTCCGATGATGATATTGAAGCGGTCGTTGTAGAAGCGTTGCGAGTAGCGAAACGAATAGTCGGTATGTCTGCCGGACTCGCCTGTTTCGTCGGTCGTTTCCATTCCGATATCCAGATTGCCGTTCTGCAACAAGCTGCCTGTCAGACGGTTAATGCCCGTTTGCAGAATAGCGTTCAGCGCCGAGTTCATATCAAAGCGCGTCGTACCCGTGCCGTCGGCTGCGAGATACAGCCCCGTAAGCAACATTCCCACAGCCTGTTTGCTGCGTTCTTCGGTACCCATAGCGACGAGCTGGCTTTGCACGGTGGCGTCGTCGAGGGCTTCGAGCGTGAATTGCAGTTCCATCGCTGAAAGTCGCTGTTTGAGGGTTACTCCGGCTTCAAAATTAACCGGATGCACGTTTCCATCGGAGCTGACAGACGAGCGCACATATTCGGTCGCTTTGAGATTGAGGATGGGATCGAACATATCGCCTGTCCATTCGATATAGCTGTTGTCTTTGATAGTCAGCGTTTTATTTGATATTACGGGCATATTGTATTTTATCATCCCGTCGGAGAAGGTATAGCGTCCGGTCAGTTGCGTTTCGCCTTGCGGGGTATATTGTAATGACAGGTCGCCGCCGCCTTTCAGTTCGATGCGGTCGTCGCTGATTTCATCGAGGTCGATTTTCAGTTTTACGGCGGGATCTATTCTGATTGACAGCAACATATCCAATCCGCTCATTGTGGCGAGGTTGCGCGGCATACGGTTGACAAATCGGCGCTGGCGTTGCGGCAGGGTGTCGCGGAAATATGAAAAAGTAACCAAATCGGACATCCGGTCGGAGGTTGTCAGGGGCGATTCTTTCATAATATAGCTCATATTCGTACCACCGAGTAAGTGGAGATTTCCGCGCATTTTTAACGAATTCATCGGTCCTTTTACGGTAGAATTTAGGTCGATCAGCATTTTTCCATAGACCATGCTTTCAGTTGTTTTTTGGGCGTCGGTGAGTTGGAAGTTTGAGGCTGTCAGTTGCAGGTCGGCTTGGGGGCGCGAGATATTGCGGGCA
This sequence comes from Tannerella sp., assembly GCA_031272455.1. Classification (GTDB taxonomy): domain Bacteria; phylum Bacteroidota; class Bacteroidia; order Bacteroidales; family Tannerellaceae; genus Tannerella. The sequence goes on from JAISTS010000031.1 coordinate 15,202, forward strand.
TCCACAACTCCACTGACTATTAACGGATTAGTTCCTGCCGCATAAATGCTGTACTTATTAAACGTAAAGCGGCTGTTGCTCACGTCGATATTTTTGCTGTCGAACTTCAGGCGGGTTGCGGCTGCTGTCAGGAGAGCCGAAGCGGAGTCCAAACGCACGAATCCATCGAGGATCGGGGCTTTTTCGGTACCTGTGATTTTCAGATTTGCCTGCAATTCGCCTTTCATTGTCATTGTGTTTCCGGCGAAGGGATTAAGCATCGTCAGCGGCAGATTGTTGATTTCCCACGAGCCGCTGAGTTTGTCGTTGCGCGAATTAGGTTGATAGATAGCTGTCAGTCCCGAAATCTCGTTTCTGTCGTGGAAAAAGTGCATATCGAACTGATGTTGCGACCTGTTAAGTGGCAGATATACGGCGCTTATAAGAAGCTCGCCAATACGTCCGTCGCGATAGTAAAGATCGTCAACTCCGCCGTCGGCAACGAACATAAACGTATTGTCGGACGGCATATAGCGCAGCGAAAAGCTCGCCACGCCTTTCAGTGGAGCGATATTGCCGGAGCTATGTGCGATTTTTGCAAGGTCTATATGATTGATTTCGAGCGACAATTCCTGCATTACGCCCTCATCTTCGACCGAATGAAGCCACAGTGAAGCGTTGCCTGCGCCGTCGAGCCTAAGGTTAGCTGAAATATCGGTCAAACTTTTGATTTTCAGGTAATTATCCTCATTGACTTGGAAGGGCAGAAACGCGATTACGGGCTGTTCGGGGAAGATATGCAAACGCAGTCCCGACGAAGTCCGCTGCGCCTCGACGCCCACCAAAATGCCGGTTTCACCGCGCCCGTTAAAATAAGCACATTCGATTTTAGCCTGATTATCAAACAATTCACCCTCAACGTTTATTGTGAACGGCATTTGATTACGAAACTTGTTCTTTATCGCCGTAGCGACAAGACGCAGCGCCGTCGTGTCCTGACGCAGCGTCAGACGCATGGTGTCAACTTTTGTTGTGTCTTTGAAAAAATCGTACAAACGGGCGTCAGCCTGCAAGCCGGTTTCGGGCGAGAGCCGAGCTTCAAGACCGAACTCGCCATAAAACATATCGTTGTCTTGCAGATAGTTATACACCGGATTATCGCGTCCGGCTTCGATTTTCAGCATCATCGTCGGCATCAAAGCGCATATCGCCGACAGATTTAGCGTCGTGTCGGTTTTGATTTGGCGCATCACTTCGTCGGTCGTTTTGCTAAGCGAACCGGCGAGCGTCAGCCAGTCGGCGTCGCCTGTAGCAGTCGCGATGAAATCGCCAGAATTGAAGTTTAGCTCCGATGAATTCGTGTCGCCGACAACATCTAAATTCAGTGGTTTAGTGCGTATGATCGAGCGTCCTTCGCGCATCACCCAGTCGTTCATCGCTATGTTGAGGTGATGGCTTTTATCGAGGTCGCTATTGAACGAGGAAGCTATCTTAAACGAATGGATATATTCCTGATTTACAAGATTTAGTACATTGGGATTCAGCGAATCGACCGCTACGTTCAACTGTCCGCTCACATCGTTTTTACGGACTGTGCCGTTGAGTTCGGCTGAGGCGGTAATCCGTTCGTCGGCGCTTCGCAGTTTCGCCTGTAACTGATTGTCTTTCAAGCTACCGGATAAAGAAAGTCCGGTCAGCGTCGTGTTTTTATAGCTAATTATGGGGACATCGACAGAGAGCTGCGAAACGGTTGACGCCGAGAACAGGTCTGTGCCCCTGCCTTCGGCGTAAAGAGCTGCATTGACATACATAGCCGAATCGCGCGGCAGGAAATGCACCGGCTCAAGACTGTCGAGCTGTAAGGCGATGTTATAAGCCTGATTATTAGGGTTATAAATGCCATTAAGATGGACTTTCCCCTGTTGTTCGGTAAGGAGTGCGTCGAGCCGGTATTCGCGGTTTGCCAAACTTGCCGTCATCGCGAGCGCGGTATTTGGCGGGAGGGTGAAACGCCCGTCCGACATACGCAGGATATAGTCGAAAGGCGGTTTTTCGTCTGAAGTCGCAGCCGTGAGGGTCAATTCGCCTGAGCGTGCGTTGGGATCAGTCAGCTTTTCGATTATGCCGTTTGCCTCCATACGGGCATAGCCGACGATTTCGGCTGCTATATTTCTGATATACAGCCTGTTTGCGTTGCCGTCAATCAAGCCTGTAAATATCATCGCCGTGTCGGGAAGGCGATATTTTGTCAAATCTTCGGCAAGTCCGGCAAGGATGGCGGCGTCGGCAGGTCCGATTGTCGCTTTGAGAGAAGCGTGGAGATTGCCTTCGGGATGTTTTTCGATTGAATGCCAAGGCATTGAGACCTCAGCTGTCAGTAAGGAAGAAGGCGTTCGGACGGATAGTTGCGGCAGGGTCAATACTGTCGAGTCGCTGTGCAGCCTCCCTTCGGCGGCTGTGATATTCAGTCCGGATTGTTCTTTGAGCGACAAATTTCTCAGGGCGGCGTTAAGGTCTTTTCCGCCAAAAAACAACGAATCCATCGCGAAATTCAGCTCGGTCAGGTTGATTTGCAGCGCGTCAAGTCCGGCGGCGCAACCGACAAGTTCGAGTCTCGCGGCGCGATAAGTGTTGTTTTCAAGATTGACTTTGGCATCGGTAAGCAGCAGATCATCGAACGAAGTAGCGACGTTGACCGAGTCGCCCTGCAAACTGCAACGTAACGCGATATTTTTCAGATGAGTTTTGTCGGCAACTATCTGCCACACAACGGGTTGACTGCTTTCATCCGTCTTTCGCGCGACCGAATCTATACGGATAGCGGCATCGAGGTCTGAAATAAAAATATCTTCCAAATCGGCAAACTCTTCGATGAGATGTATTCGTCTGATATCCAAATGAATATGCCCGACAAATCCGTTTACCGCAACACCATTGATCAGCGCTTTTGTATCGAAACGCACATTGTCAAGATGAATGCCGCCGACGGGAACGATTTCGGATTGCAGCAGGGGCAAGGGATTAACTCCGGCATCCAACTCATTGAGATACAGCAATGTATCTTTGGCAGCATTGGTAACGGACACCTCTTGCAGATGCACTTGAAGCGGAAAAACGAGGTTTATCTTGCCGACATCGACATTGAAGCCCGTTTTTGCAGACAGGAATTTCGAGGCTTGGCGTACGGCAAAGCTCTGTACAAAAGGCACATACAAGGATGCAGCAAGCGCAGTCATCAGGACGACAGGGACGAGCGCCAACGCCAACCATTTGATTATCCTCGCTTTAGCCTTTTTTTTCATTGGAGTGCGTTTATTTATTTGTAAAACGTCTTCTCAAATGCAGTCAAACCACTTTGTTTCAGGATAATACCTTTCCAAAATGCCACTATAAAACCGCATCCGTAGGCAAAAAGCTGCACGAATGCCGTAATAATCGAAAGCAATCCGATACGCAGACTGCGATTTTTGAGTGCAGAATCGGCAAAGACGAGTATGGCATAAAATATCACCGGAAAGATAAACGCATAATGCACAATCGACAGCAGCACAAGCGCGCAGACGCCGAGCACAAAAGCGGCAGGCAACAAATGCACGGCTTTGAGCGAGCCGGGGTGCTTTTTCCACAAGCTGATACGCGCCATACCGGAATTGTAAACCTGCTTAAAAAACTTCTTCACATCGGTACGCCGTTTGTGATAGACCCAGGCTTCGGGGAAAAGGCGACATGTGTAACCGGCTTTGTAAATTCGCAGGCTGAGATCAATATCTTCGCCAAAACGCATTGCTGCGAAGCCTTCGAGCGCCGTAAACGCCGATCGGCTCACTCCGAGATTGAAACTGCGCGGATAGAATTTGTCGAGACGCTTTTTGCCGCCGCGTATGCCACCGGTAGTAAAAAACGAGGTCATACTGTAGTTGATGGCTTTTTGGATGTCGGTAAACGATTTGTCGGCGCGGTCGGGACCTCCGAAAGCATCGACAGGCGCGGCAACTAATTCACGGACAACTTCTTCGAGCCAAGCCTGCGGGACTACACAGTCGGAGTCGAGAAACAGCAAATAATCGCCCGAACAACGCTCGGCGCCATAGTTGCGCGTCGGACCGGGACCCGAATTTGCTTTCGTGAAATAATGCACTTCGAGGGCTGATTCGTAACGCGCCACGACATCGCCGCAGGGCACAGACGAGCCATCTTCGACGATAATCACCTCGAAATTCTTATACGTCTGAAGCGACAGACTTGCCAACAACTCCTCCACTTCGTCGGGACGGTTATAGACAGGCACTATGACAGAAAACCGGATATCCATATCGTTAAAATTTTTACTACAAAAGTACTCGTAATTTGCAATTAAATCAATAGTTAAACGGTTTGAATTGAAAAAAATGCGTAAATTTGCCGAAAAATTAACTTTTTTACTTGTATGGATAACATGAAAATTGCCATTGTAGGCACGGGATATGTAGGGCTTGTTACGGCGACCTGTTTAGCGGAAATGGGGTTCAGTCTGACTTGCGTTGACATCGACGCGCAGAAAGTCGAAAATCTTAAACGCGGCATCTCCCCTATTTATGAGCCGGGTCTCGACGATATGCTCAAACGCAACATCGGCAAGGGACGGATGACATTTACCACTTCGTTGGCGTCGGTGATGAGCAACGTCGATATCGTGTTCACCGCTGTCGGTACGCCGCCCGACAAAGACGGTAGCGCCGACTTGCAGTATGTCCTCGACGTGGCGCGGACAATCGGGCGCAATCTGACGAAATATTGCCTTGTGATAACGAAAAGCACGGTGCCTGTAGGGACGGCAAACCTTGTGCGGCAGACTATAGCCGACGAGCTGAAGAGCCGCAATGTCGAGATAGAGTTCGATGTCGCTTCTAACCCCGAATTTCTGAAAGAAGGCTCTGCTATCAACGACTTTATGAAGCCCGACCGCATAGTTTGCGGCGTCAGCTCCGAAAAGGCGAAAAATATCCTGCAGAAGATATATAATCCGTTTGTATTGAACGGTCATCCGGTGATTTTCACTGACATAGCTTCGTCGGAGATGATAAAATACACCGCCAACGCGATGCTTGCCACGCGCATAAGTTTTATGAATGACATCGCCAACCTCTGCGAGATTGTCGGCGCCGATATAAATATGGTACGCAAGGGCATTGGCAGCGACAGTCGCATAGGCAGCAAATTCCTGTATGCCGGCATCGGCTACGGCGGCTCGTGCTTCCCTAAAGATGTTAAAGCGCTGATAAAGACTGCGGACGACCTCGGCTCGCCGCTCGAAGTGCTGAAAGCTGTCGAGAGGGTCAATGAGCGTCAAAAGACCGTACTTTTTACGAAACTCAGCAAATACTACACGGGCGAGCTTTCGGGCAAACGCATTGCGCTGCTGGGTCTGTCGTTCAAACCGAATACCGACGATATGCGCGAGGCGCCCTCTTTATCGCTGATAAACAAGATGTTGGAAGCCGGATGCAAAGTATTTGCCTACGATCCGATAGCTATGGACGAGGCGCAACGCAGGATTGGCAACGTAATAACTTATTGCAGCGATGTTTACGAAACGCTTCAAGATGCCGACGCAATGATGCTCGTAACGGAATGGTCGGAGTTCAGGGTGCTGGATATGAACAAGGTACGCCAGCTGATGAAAACGCCCGTGATTTTCGACGGGCGCAATATCTACGACGAAAATGAGCTGGCAAAAGCCGACATCAAGTATTTTTGTATCGGAAAGTAATCAACACTAAATAAGACGGTTATGAAACGAATTTTAGTTACGGGCGGTGCGGGATTTCTCGGCTCCCATCTTTGCGAAAAACTGCTGGCGGAAGGCAACGAAGTGGTCTGCCTCGATAATTATTTTACGGGCAGGAAAAAGAACATACTGCATCTGCTTGATAATCCGTATTTTGAACTTGTGCGCCACGACATCACGGCGCCCTATTACGTCGAAGTTGACGAGATTTACAACCTTGCATGTCCGGCGTCGCCCATCCATTACCAGTACAATCCCATAAAGACGGTCAAAACCTCGGTAATGGGCGCAATTAATATGCTCGGATTAGCTAAACGCATCAGAGCCAAAATATTACAGGCATCGACAAGTGAGATCTACGGCGACCCTAACATTCATCCGCAGCCGGAAGAATACTGGGGGAATGTCAATCCGGTCGGCATCCGTTCGTGCTACGATGAGGGGAAGCGCTGCGCCGAGACGCTGTTTTTCGACTATCACCGTCAGAACGGCGTCCGAATCAAAGTGGTGCGCATCTTCAACACCTACGGACCGAATATGCACCCTAACGACGGGCGCGTTGTGTCGAATTTCATCATTCAAGCGCTTAAAAATGAAGATATTACCATTTACGGCGACGGGCATCAGTCGCGCAGTTTTTGCTATTGCGACGACCTGATACGCGGATTTCTTGCAATGATGGACACGCCCGACACGATCATCGGTCCGGTCAATCTCGGCAATCCTGCAGAATTTACTATCAACGAGTTAGCTTCAATCGTCATAGAGCTGACCAACTCTTCTTCAAAAGTCATACATCTCCCTGCCGTCAGCGACGACCCGATGCAGCGTCAGCCGATCATCGACAAGGCGCGTTCGATCCTGAACTGGGAGCCGAAAACTCAGCTGCGCGAGGGCTTGAAAAAAACTATCGCTTATTTCGAAAAAGAGCTGTCGCTCAATCCTGAAGCATACATCCGCGAGGCATAAAAAAAGAGACTGCCGATAGACGCTACCGACAGTCCCCAAAGTATGAAAACAAAAAAATTATTATCAGTTCAACAAATAAACAATGTTATGGCGCCTCAATGTTGAACAAATTAGTGTAAGGGGTTACACTATCATACAGTTGTTATTTTCAGCCTCACTCTTCGTTAAGAGTGAACCGGTGGAAAGCGGTTACGGTGAGGTGTTTCTTGGCAAGTAATTCTTTTACCGTGATTTTACCTGCGTCGTCGCCTCCGCCTTCGTATTTCTGTTCGAGCAGCGTATAGTCTTTATAGAATTTCGCTACACGTCCGTTGGCTATTGCCTGCACTTTCTGTTCGGGCAAAGATGCTGTTTTTTCGGCTGTAACGGTGTCGCGTATTTCGCGAGCCTGTACTGCCTGTTCGGCTGTGATCCAGCCTTTTGCCTTGTTCGACTCGATATGGTCGTCGCTGTCAACGTGAGCCGGATTGATACCTGCTTTGCGCAGTGCTGCTTCGACTTCTTTGCCGACAAGTTCAGCCTTGGTTTTTTCTATTGCCACTGCCAGCTCGCGGTCTTTCACTTCCTGCGGCACGCCCGATTCGTCGATTGCCACCGGCGACATTGCAGCGATGTGCATTGCCACGCCGTGGATCGTTTCGTATTCGGCATCTTTTTCCGCGAAAGCTACGATGGTAGCGAGTTTGTTGCCCGGATGGATGTAAGATGTTACTGTTCCGCCGGTTACAAACATATAGTCGGACAGTTCCATTTTCTCGCCCGTAACGCCTGAGCGGTCGGTAACGAGGTCTGCCACTGTGCGTCCGTCGATTGTGAGCGCTGCCAGGGCTTCAAGCGACGCCGGTTTTTCGGCAATCGCCTTGTCGAGAATCGACTGGGTGAGCGCTATGAAATCGGTGTTTCTTGCTACGAAGTCGGTCTCGCATTTCACTGCCGTGATGGCTGCAAATCCATCTTTGGCGGCTGCCAGAACGCATCCTTCGGAGGCTTCGCGGTCGCTGCGTTTAGCGGCTATTGCCTGTCCTTTTTTACGTATTATTTCTATTGCTTTGTCGAAATCGCCCTCTGCTTCGGTCAGCGCGTTTTTGCAATCCATCATGCCGGCGCCGGTCATCTTGCGCAGATGGGTGATATCTGCCATTGTAACTGCCATATTTTCTTATTTTTATTTATTATTTTTTATTTTACTCGTCGTCATCCTCGATGTCTTTTGCCACACGCGAGATGACGGCTGCGTTGAGTGCTTCGTCGTCTTCCTTGACAGTACGCGGTTTGCGCGCTGTTGTACGTTGACGGCGTTCCCTGCGCGGGGCTGCGTCTTCGACGGTTTCTTCCTCTTCATCCTCATCGTTCAGGTCTTTGCCTTCGGCTTTGGCTTCGAGTGCACCTTCGTTGACAGCCTGCGTGATATAGCCGAGGATCAGCTCTACTGATTTGCTGGCGTCGTCGTTAGCGGGGATTACGAAGTCGATGTTCGATGGGTCGGAGTTGGTGTCAACCATAGCGAAAACGGGGATTCCCAGACGGTTAGCCTCGCTGACGGCGATATGTTCTTTCAGCACGTCGATTACGAAGAGGGCTGCGGGAAGGCGTTTCATATCGGCTATTGAGCCGAGCGTTTTCTCTAATTTGGCGCGTTGGCGCGTCATCTGGAGTTTTTCGCGTTTCGACAGGTTGTCGAACGTACCTTCTTTGCTCATCTTGTCGATGGTTGACATTTTCTTGACTGCCTTACGGATGGTCGGGAAATTGGTCAGCATACCGCCGGGCCAGCGTTCTATCACGTAAGGCATTCCGATTGCCGTTGCTTTGTCGGCGACGATTTGTTTCGCCTGCTTTTTGGTTGCCACGAAGAGAACTTGTTTTCCCATTCGTGCAAGGTTTTTGATTGCTTCGCAGGCTTCGTCGAGCTTGGCTGCCGTTTTATGGAGGTCAATGATATGAATACCATTGCGTTCCATAAAGATATACGGAGCCATACCGGGGTTCCACTTGCGTTTCAGGTGTCCGAAATGGACGCCTGCTTCCAATAACTGTTCAAAACTTACTCTTGACATTTTTCAATTTTTTATTCGTTTACTTTCTTTGATTACAAACACAACCATCCGGTAATCAGCCGCTTGCGACCGGGTCCGGACAGTTTAGATACTAAACGCTCAATTAGTTGCAAAAAGGTATCGCAAATAACATCAACGTTTGCTGAACTGAAATCTCTTACGAGCTTTCGGTCTGCCCGGTTTCTTACGTTCGACCGCACGCGGGTCGCGCGTAACAAAACCTTCGGCTTTAAGCGCCGGTTTCGACTCGGGATTGATTTTAATCAGGGCGCGCGTGATAGCGAGACGCACCGCTTCGGACTGACCTTTGAAGCCGCCGCCGAAGAGGTTGACTTTCACGTCGTACTGCTCGGTTGCGTTAAGGGTCGTAAGCGGCTGTTTGACAACAAACTGCAGGATAGGCGACGGAAAATATTCCTTCAAATCGCGGCGATTGACCGTAATTTTGCCTGTCCCTTCGCTGACATAGACGCGGGCTACTGCTGCTTTGCGTCGCCCAATTGCATTAATTACTTCCATTTTGCTTATTTAAGTAAATTTATATCAATCGATTTCGGGGTCTGCGCAGCATGTTTATGCTCGCTGCCCGAATATACATACAAGTTGTTCAACAACTTATCTCCCAGACGGTTCTTAGGCAACATGCCCTTAACCACTTTCCTGAACAGGCGGTCATCGCCTTTGGCACGCAGGGTGGCAGGCGTGTATTCTTTCTGCCCGCCCGGGTAACCGGTAAATCTCAAATAAATACGGTCGTTCCATTTATTTCCTGTAAGAACGACTTTGTCTGCATTGACAATTATCACATTATCACCACAATCGACGTGAGGCGTAAAGTTCGGTTTGTACTTGCCGCGCAACAGCTTGGCAACTTTTGAACAGATACGTCCAAGCGGCTGGTCTGTTGCGTCAACAACGACCCACTCCTTGTTCACTGTCGCTTTGTTTGCAGAAATGGTCTTATAACTCAAAGTATCCACTGCTTTTAAAACTTTTTTTAATTAATAAAATTCTTTCAGGGTTTCGCTTCACCGGACGGACGGATCGGACAATACGCTGAAAACAAACAACTTACTATTATTTGATAATAATCGGCTTGCAAAGGTACGGTTTTTTTTCTTACGAAGCGCTATTTTGCGAAAAATTTTTTTGATTTTTTTTTTCGGCGACGGTTTTCGGTTTGGCGTTTCGGACGAAAAGTCTTACTTTTGTCGTCGTAATACAGCAATATGGGGCATAATCACGAACATACTCACACTCACGAATTTAAGTCGCTCAACCGTGCATTTACGGCGGGCATAGCGCTTAATGTGGCATTTGTCGTAGTCGAGTTTGCCGTAGGATTTGCGAGCGGCTCGGTCGGGCTGATTTCGGACGCAGGGCATAATTTGAGCGATGTAGCAAGTTTAGCTCTGGCGATGATTGCTTTCCGGCTGGCGCGGGTACACGCGAGCACACGCTACACTTACGGTTTCAAGAAAAGCACGGTACTCGTGTCGCTGCTGAATGCCATTATACTGCTTATTGCCGTCGGTATGATAATAGCCGAAAGCATCGGGAAAATCATCCGTCCCGAAGAAGTCGAAGGTGGTGTAATTGCTTGGGTAGCAGCTGTTGGTGTCGTCATCAATGCTTTCACTGCATGGCTGTTTATGCGCGACAGGGAAAAGGATCTGAACGTGCGCGGAGCATATCTGCACATGGCTGCCGATGCGCTTGTATCAGTCGGCGTTGTCATTTCGGGCATTGTCATCGCTCACACGCAATGGTATGTTTTAGATCCGATTATCGGTCTGATTATTGCGGCTGTCATTATCCACGCGACATGGAGTTTGCTATCCGACAGCATACGCCTTTCGCTCGATGGTGTACCTTCGGGTGTGATTATCAGCGATATAGAGAGCGCCATCAAGTCTGTCGAAGGCGTTGACGGCTGTCATCATCTCCATATCTGGGCTATCAGCACGACGGAAACAGCGCTGACGTCGCACGTAGTCATATCCGACACGGCACAGATGGAGACCATCAAACGCAAAATCAAAGATGTCCTGCGCACAAAATCCATTACCCACGCTACGCTTGAATTTGAAACGACCGAATGTACCGAAACAGACGATGCTGTAATCCAGTGAATTTGCATCCTTACGTAATTATTCGTACTTTTGCAGGCAAATTTTAAAAAAAATTCTCTCAAGTATGAACAAGGATAAACCATTGATACTGATAACTAACGACGACGGAGTAGAAGCTGCAGGCATTCGGGCGCTGACGTCAGCCGTACGCGATTTGGGCGAAACAGTCGTATTTGCTCCCGACGGACCGCGTTCGGGGATGTCGTGCGCAGTAACATCTATTAAACCGCTGACATACAAACTGTTATCCCAAGAAGCGGGATTGACGGTTTACAGTTGCACCGGCACGCCCGCCGACTGCGTTAAATTAGCTGTCAATGAGATACTTGACCGCACGCCGGATATGCTGCTTTCGGGCATTAATCACGGTGGCAATCAGGCTGTCTGTGTCCATTATTCGGGTACGATGGGAGCTGTGCTCGAAGGTTGCGTGATAGGCATTGCGTCGCTTGGAGTATCGCTCGACAACGAGAAAAGCGGCGCTGATTTTTCGGAGGCTGCCCGTCTGGGGCGCGAAGTGGCTGTAAAAGTACTCGAAAAAGGCTTGCCTCACGGCACTTACCTCAACCTCAACGTGCCTAATGTTGCAGGACGTGTCAAAGGCATTGCCGTGTGCCGACAGGCTGACGGTCGCTGGGTGCGCGAATTTAACATCGAAAAGGACGACGACGGGCAGACACTGTACTGGTTAGCAGGCGATTTCATCGATCGCGAGCCGATTTATCCCGACAACGACACGCGGATGCTTGCCGAAGGTTACGCTTCGTTAGTGCCCTGTCTTGTTGACGTAACCGACTATCCGTTTATGGAAACGCTCAAAAGCTGGAATTTATCTTAATGATCTGAGTATGAAATATTTTCTGATTGCCGGAGAGGCTTCGGGCGACCTTCACGCCTCGAACCTGATGAACGAGCTGAAAGCGGCTGACCCGTCGGCTGTGTTCTGTTTTTTCGGCGGCGAGCTGATGCAGGCTGCCGGTGGACTGCCACCCGTCAAGCATTATCGCGAAATGGCATATATGGGCGTGCTGCCTGTGCTGCTTCACGCGCGAACAATATTAAAAAATATGCAGCTGTGTCGTGATGCCATACTCGGTTTCCAGCCCGATGTCGTCATTCTCGTTGATTATCCGGGGTTTAACCTCCGAATAGCAAAGTTTGTTAAGACGAAATGCCCCACCGTTCGCGTACATTATTATATATCTCCTAAGATATGGGCTTGGAAGAAGTACAGGATTCGCACAATCAGGCGTTACGTTGACCGGATGCTTTGCATTTTTCCGTTCGAGCGAGAGTTTTACGCCGGACTGAATTACAGCGTCGATTATGTAGGAAATCCTGTTGTTGATGCTGTTGAGAAATATCGCGAAGAGCATCAAAATGCGGATAATTTCCTTAAAGACAATAAATTGACATCGAAACCCATTCTCGCCCTGCTTGCGGGCAGTCGGAGGCAGGAGATCAAAGACAATCTGTCGGCTATGCTTGATGTCGCCGCCGCTTTCTCTGAATATCAATATGTCATAGCCGGAGCGCCCGGATTAGAACCGTCTGATTATCAGAAATATATTGATGGACGAAATGTGAGTATCGTATTCGGACAGACTTATGCGCTGCTGGCGCACAGTGAGATAGCGTTGGTAACCTCCGGCACTGCTACACTCGAAACGGCGCTGTTTCGCGTCCCGCAAGTCGTTTGCTATTATTTCGCAGGCGGATGGATGGTCAATTTCATTTATCGGCATTTCTTTCAGGCGCCGTATATTTCGCTTGTCAACCTGATTGGCGGACGCGAAATTGTAAAGGAGCTGTTTGGCGCAAAATTTTCGCGGCGGCGGATATTCAGGGAGCTTACACAGCTCGTTGACGACGCGGAATACAGGCGCAAGATGGTTGACGGATACGACGAAATCATCGCGACGCTTGGGCGGTCGGGCGCTTCGCGACGCGCGGCGCAGCTGATAATTGCCGACCTTACGGAAACGAAAAAACATCCGCTATCATCAAACTGACTGCGAATGTCTTTCGTTGTCTCGCCAGGACACAAAAATATGTTATCTCGTGTTTTTTGAAAAGTAACAAAAAGTAACGCAAAACCTGAATATCAGTAATTTAACAGACAGTCAATGAAAAGCGAGAATAACACAAAAAAACGAAAAATCAAAAGTTGAGGGACAAAAAAGGGACAAAAAATTTTGCTGATTGAAAAACTTGCTTTATCTTTGCCGCGAATTTTAAACAATATTATATGGCAATAACATTTTCAATTTCTAAAATTGCGGATAGTAGCAGCCGCAAAGAAGTAAAAATACGCTACAAAGCGGGCAAATATGCCGCAAGAGGAAAAAGCGGGATATTTATTCTGCCCGAATGGTTTGATTTCGTAACCGGCAGCGTTGCCGACACTGTTTATAAGGGCAAACGCATCGTCACTCCCGAGATGAAAGAAAATCAGGTTTATCACGACGAGCAAAAAACCGCTCTTGCGAAACTAATCAAAAACATTGATGAGGCGCTTCAATATCCCGACCTCGACCGGAGCAATTCCGAATGGCTACATGACTGCATAGACTGTTATCACAAACGCGGCAAATACGCGCCTGTTGAAACGAAAAAGGGCAAAATCAAAACTCTGTTTCAATGGATTGACGCTTTTATGCTTGACGCTCACAACCGTACCGATAAAACGGGAAAACTGCTATCGCCGAGAATGAAAGGACAGTACAAGGTAACACAACGGCACTTAAAAGAGTTTGCAGACAGTGTCGGAAAACAAGATTTCGATTTCGCCGAGATAGACCAGAATTTTTATAAACATTTCGTCGGATACTTACAAAAGAAAAATTTCGCTACCAACTATATAGGAAAGCATATTCAGCGCCTCAAGTTGTTTCTCAATGAAGCTGAAAATCAGGGCTATAATTCAACGTCGAAACATAAGGATTTCACCGTGTATAAAGAAGAAGTCGATGCTATCTCTTTGAATGAAACCGAGTTACAGCAAATACACGATGCCGACCTGTCTAATCAGCCGCACCTTGCTCGCGTCCGTGACGCATTTTTGTTGCTGGCGTGGACAGGTTGCAGGTATAGCGACCTCAGCAAAATACACAATTACGCAAATGACGGATTCTTGACGTTTCGGCAGAAAAAAACTAACAACAAGGTGATAATCCCCGTTTTTCCGCACGTCACGGAAATATTGAACAGGTATAACGGAAACCCACCACAAATAATTAGTAATCAGAAATTTAATGGGTTTATCAAAGAAGTTGCAAAAATTGCAGGATTGACGAAACAGGAAACCATTACGCGCACCAGAGGCGGGGAACGCCGAACAGAAGTTTTTGAAGCGTGGCAGTTGGTTTCATCTCATACGGGACGGCGGAGTTTTTGTTCAAACATGTACCGCAGGAAAATACCTACAATTTCGATTATGGCGGTAAGTGGACATACAAGCGAATCGGCGTTCCTCAAATATATCAAGATAAGCAATGAAGAGCATGCCGCCCTTATGCGTGATTCATGGAACATCAGTATAAACACTAAAAATCAATGAATTATGGCAACTTGGCGACAAATGATTGATACCGCGAAGCAAAACGGCGAGTGGGAGCAGCTAAAAGCAGACGCGAGGAAAATAGACAGTGAACTGAAAGCAGACCCGTTGAAATACAACAGTCTTTTTTTGAGAAACAGAGTTGAGGCATTAGCAGGAAAAGATGCTACCTTATGGGATTTTGAGAGAGTTTTAATACGGGGTATGAACGACAGCCAAAAAACTGTGTTACTTGAAATTATAACGGAATGTAAAACCATTATCCAAAAGAGCCAAACAGGAAATATTTCAGGCAGTAATATAATGGCAGTCAGCTACTTGAACTGTATAGAAGCGTATTATCCTGACCTTTTAACCGAGCGGACACAGCCACATACGGAACGAGCGGAAAACACGCCGCGCACCATAGACGCCGAAGGGCTAAAAGAGTATTTCAAACCCGCATTCAACGGAGTAGGACACTGCGTCAATTACTTTGATTGGTTGATTGACCACCTGAAAACCACCCCGCGCACGGCGAAAGACTTTAAACGAATTGCGCTGATGATATACGAAAGTCCAAACGCCTTAAATAATAAGAAACCCACCAAATTTGCACAATGGTACAGAATATTCTGTAAGTGCGTGGGATGCCAAACAGCTGATTATAAACCAAATGCACTAAAACCATATCCGCAAAATCTTGCGAACCTGTTCAATTATTTGTGAGAGAGGGAATATTCCCTGACTGTTCCCTTTCGCTGTTCCCTTTCGCATTAAATAAGTCGCTAATTTACAGCGGCTTATTTTGTTTCTGAAAATTCCCTTTTCCAACTTGCCGCAAAAAACACACTAATTTTGCGCCGTAATCGGTCGTGCAAGAGACCGGTTAATGCGGGAGGGCTTGCAACTTGACCGCGTTTTTAAATAACACCATAAAATTTTTATTATGGCAGCGATTTTATACGATTTACTAAACGAAAGTCCAAACATCAAAATCGAAATCAGTTTGGCAAATTTGATTGAAGCGATAGATTATTCCACGAAAAAAACTATCGCAGAACGCGAACAGGAGCGGCACGACCGCGAACAGGCAAATACGCTTGTTCCACGTATCGAGACCGCAAAAAACTTGCACACGACGTTGCAAACCTTGCGCCGGTGGGAACAAGGTCGATATTTAGTCCCGCAGCGAATTGGGGGGAAAGTATTTTATAAACAAGCTGATATTCAGCGTATTTTAAAACAGGAAGGGGGTAATGACTTATGAATGAAGTAATCAACATCGAAATAACAAAAAAAGAGTACCCGCCCGCAGGCGAAGCACTCAATCAAGGCGGCGACAAAGGTACGAACAATTTTGCACAAAAACAAGAAAAATGTGCAGAAAATTTTGATTTTGAAAATCCTTTTCCGCTGGACGCGCTACCCGCGCAGATGAAACGCGACTGTGAGGAATTACACCGGTGCTGGCCTGCTTTTGTGCCTGATTTTCAGGCGGGCGCGATACTTTACGCCGCAAGTGTCGTGGTGGGAAACACCTATCGCGTTATGTCGCCGAGCGGTTGGAGTACTTCGGCAGCGCTTTACTCCGCAATTGTCGGGCGGTCGGGGTCGGGAAAATCGCCTGTTTTGGAGTATTGGACAAAGCCATTAGAAGTCATTGACGGAGAAAAATACAAGCTGTATTGCGACGATTTAGCCGTTTTTAATGCGGAAGTTAAAAGCGGAAACCTTTCGGCAACGAAACCCGCGCTGGTGAACGTCCTTTTGAAAGACGCTACAAACGAAGCCCTGATGCAAGCGTTGAACGACGCCCCGCGTGGGTGCGGGCTACTTTGCGAGGAGCTGGCAAGTTGGGTACAAAACTTCAATCGTTATCATAAAGGCTCTGATAAACAGGCTTTTTTATCAATTTGGAGCGGTCAAAATGTCAAAGTAAGCCGAAAAACAGACGGCACACTGCTGATTGAAAAACCGCATCTTTCCGTAATCGGTGGCGTTCAAAACGAGCTGATAAAGAGCCTGTTTGACGCAAGAGACGGTTCGGGATTTCGCGAACGATTATTATTTTTTATGCCGCGATTTCTCAAAATTGAGTACGAAACCGATGCCGTCCCCGACCCCTCAATCGCGACGCGATGGGCGGCAACGATACGGCGTTTGTACGATGTCGCTTTCGATGGCGAGCCGAAAATATTGAGTTTGTCAGCAGAGGCGCGGGAATTTTATCGCCTGTGGAATATCCGGTTCACAGATGAGAGAAACGAGCCGCAAAATTACAGATACGGCGCGATTTTCAGCAAAATGAGCGAATACGGTTTGCGCCT
>JAISTS010000005.1 GCA_031272455.1 Tannerella sp.
TTTGCGAATACGGACCTTCCATCCCGTTCATACGGATTTGCGAGAAGCCGCAATTTTGGCAGTCGTTTTCGTATCTCAGACCGGTACAGAAATTCAGCCCTTCGCCAAGGACGGCAGACTGGGTATTTTCGAGCGTTTTTATCCCGATGGTGTTTACAATTATCGGCGCTTCGGTTCTGAGTTGCTTGCTGCGACCGGCGGTTACAACTACCTCTTGAAGGTTCAAGACATCGTCTTTTAGCATAAAATTGACTTCCTGCGATTCGCCTTTGCGCATTACGACGATTTTTTCCTGCGGTTCGTAGCCGATGCCTTGCGCTACGACGATCAGCTCGCCTTCGGGCAGGTTCTTAAACGAGTAATGCCCCGATGCGTCAGTAGCCGTGCCGATAGTAGTATTCTTGATATATACCGTCATAAAAGGGATATGTTCACCCTCAGTATCGACGATATGCCCAAAAATGTTCGCGTCGCTTGGTTTCGGCTTTTGTGCGAACGCAGTGCCTGCCAAACATAGCAGACAGAAGAAAGTGGATATTAATTTCATATTATTCAAAAAATTGCGCAAAGGTACGAAATTTTTTGAATTACGGTATAATCTTGACACTTTTTGCGGCAATTTGCTGCCAACCCGATTTGTCGGTCAGGCGCACCATGAAATGATAGTCGCCCTCGTCAATGTCGGCGGGGATGGCGATGAGGGTGATTTGCAGTTTCAATGGTTGGCGGTATCGCTCATATCAAATTCGAGCAATCCTCCGCACAATATCTCATCGTATTTTATCGTCTTTCCTTCAACGGCTTTTCCGTTCAGGCGAATGGCTGTTACATACTTGTTTGCCTTTGAAAGATGATTCGCCCTTACCGTGAAAAGTTTTCCATTCGGCAAGGTCAGACGCACTTCCTTAATCTGAGGCGCTCCCAATACATATTCGCCGGAAACCGGATCAACCGGATAAAAGCCCATTCCAGAGAAAATGTACCATGCCGACATCTGTCCGCAGTCGTCATTGCCACACAGCCCGTCGCGCGTCGGCAAATAATATTTGTCAAATACCTCGCGAATTATTTCAGCCGTCTTGTCAGGACGATCCGCATACGCGTAAAGGTAAGCAATGTGATGACTGGGTTCATTACCATGTGCATAGAGTCCAATCAGACCGGTAACATCAGGTACTTCTACGATGCCGGGCAGTTCGTCCGGATTGATATAGAAAAGCGAATCCAGTTTGGTGACAAATTTTTCTTTTGATCCGAACAGGCTGATCAGTCCGGGCACATCATGCTGGATATGCCAAGTCCATTGCCAGGCATTGCCTTCCGTATAGTCGCCACCCTCCGATTCACTCGTCAATGCAAAAGAATGGAACGGGGTACGCCAGTTGCCTTTGGAATCGCGTCCGCGAACCAGCATGATTGACGGATCATAGAGATTCTTATAATATTCGGCGCGTTTCATGAAGAAATTATAATCGTCTGTCTTTCCGAGCGCTTTAGCCATCTGCGCAACACAGTAGTCGTCGTAACCGGATTCTAATGTGCGCGATACGGATTCAACCGAACTCAGGTCGAAAGGAAAATATCCGTATTTGTCGTAATTTGTCCAGTCGGCTTTCTCATGATCCCATCGTTGCGAATGAGTGATAGCCTCATACGCCTTTTGCGGATCAAACGAGTGATCTCCCCTCAGGTAGGCGTCAACGATGACCGGTATCGCGTGATTTCCAATCATGCACCATGTTTCACAAAGACCGTATTCGTTGGTTGGCAACAGTCCGACCTGTTTATAACGTTCAATCATGGATTTGACAAGCTGGCTGTTTTGCTGCGGAAACATCAGACTGAGAAACGGATGCAGTGCGCGATAAGTATCCCACAGCGAGAAGTTAGTATATAAATCGCCGCAGGTGCTTGAATGTATCTGCTTGTCCCAGCCGTAAAACATCCCGTCCACATCGGTAATCAGATTGGGCATCAGCAGTGCATGATACATGGACGTATAGAACGAGATTTTTTGCGCCTCATCGACAGCGTCAATCGAGATTCGCTTAAGGTATTCATTCCACGTGCTGTCAGCCCGCGCCCTGACTTCATCGAAGTCCCACGTCCGAAGTTCAATAAAGAGATTCTTCAGTGCGCCTTCCACACTCGTTGTTGACAAGGCTACTTTCACCATTATCGGCTCGTTTTCGGTTGTTGACAGGGCAACGTGCATCTTTGTATTTTTCCCTTCAACTTTCTTGGCTTCAGAGACTTCGCCGTCATTCCAGACGGTCGTTTTTCCAAAAGGTGCAGAGAAACGAGCCGCAAAATAATAGCCGTGATCGCGTGTGAAACCGTGCGATTTGCGAACGCCGACGATCGTCGAGTCGTTTATGACTTCGATAAAACTCTCATACGTGGCGTCGCCAATGCCGTGCTCCATGTCGAACAGGATGCCTGACTTGTTGCCGGCAGGAAATTGATACTTGTGAAAGCCAACGCGCGGCGTCAGCGTCATCTCTGCTGTAATGCCATAGTCGTCGAGCACCGTTTTATAATATCCGGCTTTAGCCACTTCGTTGACCTGTTGAAATCGGGAACGGTAACCGACGTCCGGATCATCATTTGTTCCCGGATCAAACTTGATATCACCGGTAACCGGCATAATCAGGACGTCGCCCATCTCGGAAGCGCCCGTCCCGCTAAGATGCGTATGCGAAAATCCCATTACCGTACGGTCGGCATCATAATAACCCGAACAATGCTCCCATCCTTTCGTGCCGGTATCGGGTCCCACCTGAACCATCGAGAATGGCAGCGAGGCGCTGGGGTGCGTGTGTCCTACGTAAGCCGTGCCGATAAACGGATCGACATATTGTGTCAGCGATTCGCACACTTCTTTTTTTTCTTCCTTGACAAAGGAACATGCCGCTAAAGAAGCAGCCAATAGCATGTAAAATAATTTTTTCATTTAATCTTGTTTCTAATTGAACGCGCAAAGATACAATAAAAAAAATGAGAACTTGCATTGTCAAATATTTTTTGTACTTTTGCAGTATGAATCATATAATAAAACCAGTATGTTAAAATCGGTAATAAGAGTTTGGATAGACGATAAGTCTGTCTATGTTCAGACGAATGACGGCAATATTTACCATCGTCAATTCGCTGAATTTCCGTTGCTGCGGAAAGCAACACCCGAACAACGCGCCGATTTTCAATGGGGTAAACAGGGCATCAGGTGGGATGCGATTGATGAAGATTTGAGCTATAACGGTTTTATTAATCCGTAAATTCAAATTTTACGCTTTTCGTAAACCGTCTCAATGCCTTGAAGAATCGTTTTTCTTCGTCGGCAATCACGGCGAGGCGTTTGGCGAGGTCGCTGTAAGTCGCATCGGTGCGTTTCTTGAATTTGCGTCCACATTCGAGGGCGTAGGCGCGCCACAGGTCGCCTATGTCGTTCATCCTGCGGGCAAAATCTTTCAGTTCGTCGCGCTTCATAATGTCGGCTGCATCGTGCAGGAAAGCGGCATACATATAACGAAAGCCTGCGCCGCCGGTGCCATACTCTTCGAGCATACGAATCATCTGCGCAAGATAGATCCGGGCGCCTTTTTCGCCATATTTACTTTCCCAGCGGGGCATACGCTTGGACAGCAGGCGGATACCGCGCACACCGCAGTATGGCATCGGTATGTCGAGCATCATACGGCAGGTGGAGCGTATCCCGCTGATAATCGACGGGCGCAGGTCGGGTATGGATGAGGGTAACTTCTTAATCCAGTACATTTTACCTCGTGTCGGGAAGGAGCCTTTCGAGAAGCGCACCCGTTTCAGGTCGTTGTACGAAATCGTCTGTACGACAGGCGGTATGGGGTCGCTGACGGTGTATTCGTCGCCTTCCTTGCCGATGACGCAGATGTTGTGAACATTGAAATGTGCGCGGTATTCTTTCGGAAAATAAGGCAGATAAAACACCCCGATGACATTGCCGACGGGGATGCCCTGTTCGAGCAGGCTGTCCATTTCGCGCATGGCACGGTCTTCGTCGCGAAAGGTTTTCCTGCCTGTCTGCGCGTGCAGATGCTTCATCACGCGGGCGAAGATATTTCCGGGCGTAGTGCGGAAAGTGAATATCGGCATCCCGCCATTGAGCGGCAGGAAGGGCATATAGGAGAAGAAAATTCCCGCGCCGATGCCCAGCACAAGCGGTTCGCTCATCGTGATGCCGTAGTAGTTGAGCATCCCTGCGCTGACGCCTGTCTCGCAATGCGCCGCAGATTGGTGTTCGTAGTTGAGTATCATTCGTTTAAGTTAAATATTTTTCAGTTCTTCGATAGTCATTTCCAGCACATCGGCATAGCGTTGCAGCGTCGCGTCGTCGAGTTTGCTGAATTTGTCGGGGCGAAAGTGCTTTTTTACAGTGTTTTTCGCGATGCCGGTATATGCCGCCAGCGTACCGATATCGAAGATATGGGTATGAGCATGGTAGGCAAGCGGACTTAACGTGCCGTCAAGTACCTGACAGCGAAGGGTTTCGGACTCTTCGTTAATAGCGTCCAAAGTCGGCTCGACTGAATCGCGGCGCGACTCCCATTTCCGGCTGAACCCGTTGCCGTCGAAGCAGTATTGCAGCACGGGCGCAACCATATCCCTGTCGGGAAAAGTTGTTTCGTATTGATTCATAGAATTTTAAATAGTTTCTTACATATTAATGAAAGCAAAAACACGCGCAAATATACGACTATTACAGAAATTAACACTATCTTTGCAGAAAAATTATCAGGGATGAATAAAGCATTGCATCAACTTGGCGAATATACGTTGCTGATGGCGAAGACATTTACTTTGCCTACACGCTGGAGTATGTTTTTCAGGCAGTTGGTACGAGAGATTTACAAGTTGGGCGTCGATTCGATATGGATAGTCGTGCTGATTTCGGTTTTTATCGGCACGGTTATCGCGCTGCAGATTTCGCTGAATATCACTTCGCCGCTAATTCCAAAATTTACAATAGGTTACACGACGCGCGAAATTATCCTGCTCGAATTTTCGTCATCGATAATGTGCCTTATCCTTGCCGGCAAGGTCGGCAGCAATATCGCATCGGAGCTTGGCACACAGCGCGTTACCGAGCAGATTGACGCTTACGAAATCATGGGCGTCAATTCGGCAAATTTCCTGATACTTCCTAAGATAACAGGGCTGATGCTCTTTATCCCGATACTCGTATTCTTCAGTATGGTAACAGGCTTAATGGGCGGAATAGCTGCGAGTTATATGGGCAACGGGATGACGCCGTCGTCGTTCGAATTCGGCTTGCAGTATTATTTCAACCCCTACTATATCACCTATTCGGTCATCAAATCTGTTGTTTATGCCTTTCTGATAGCTTCTATCGCATCCTATTTCGGATATAACGTCAAAGGCGGCTCACTCGAAGTAGGCAAGGCAAGCACCAACGCGGTGGTGATGAGCAGCGTGATGATTTTGATGAGCGACGTGGGACTGACTCATATAATGCTGATGTAGATGATAGAAGTAAAGCATTTAACCAAGTCGTTCGATGGGCGCAAAGTGTTGGACGACATCAGTACGGTGTTCGAGTCCGGCAAAACAAACCTGATAATCGGGCGTAGCGGATCGGGCAAGACGGTGATGATGAAGTCGATAATCGGGCTGATACGTCCCGACGAGGGCGAGGTGCTGTTCAACGACCGTAATATCCTGAAGATGGGCAAGAAAGAGTTGAATGAGCTGCGCCGCGAAATGGGAATGTTGTTTCAAGGCTCGGCGCTGTTCGACAGCATGACAGTGATGGAAAACGTGATGTTCCCCCTCGATATGTTTTCGCAGATGAGCGTCCGCGAACGCCGCCGCCGCGCCGACTTCTGCCTCGAACGTGTCAACCTGTCCGAAGCGCACGACCTTTATCCGTCGGAAATCAGCGGAGGCATGATGAAACGCGCCGCCATAGCGCGAGCTATCGCACTCAATCCAAGATACCTGTTCTGCGACGAGCCAAACTCCGGTCTCGACCCGAAAACAGCTATCCTCATCGACGAACTTATTCACGACATCACGAAAGAATACAATATGACGACCGTCATCAATACCCACGATATGAACTCCGTAATCAATATCGGCGAGCATATCGTCTTTATCTCCGAAGGCGTCAAAGAGTGGCAGGGCACAAAAGACAACGTTATCACCTCGAACAATGAGGCGCTCAACGATTTTATCTTTGCCAACGACCTGCTGCGTAAAGCACGCGAGTTTGAGGATTCGCAGCGGGAAGGGTGAGAATTTATTTTCACTTTTCCTGTCAAAAAATTTTTTGGTATTGTAATAAATTGTAAATTTGCGGTCAGTTTTTCGTTGCAAAACGACATTTAAAATGCTTTTATTTATTAATTCATGATTGTATATGAAACATTTAACTAAGTTATGTTTAAGTTTTATCGTCGTGGGATTAGTATGCTCAACCGCTTCGGCAGCGCAGAAAGTTCCCATCAAATTCGACAAGTATCACGGTTACACCGGGACGGTCGAATATTTGAAGGCTGTTAACAAAGCCTATCCTGACATCACCGAACTGACGGAGATCGGGAAAAGTTCTCAACAACGCCCTATCTATGTGCTGGTGATAACCAACCGCAAGACAGGCGCGACACTCGACCGCGAGAAAAAGCTCGTGTATGAGCGCAAGCTCGAAGTGCCTAACCCGCCCATTATGCCGCTTCATACCGGCAAACCGGGGCATCTGCTGACCGGCGCTACGCACGGCAACGAGCAGACAGGCACGGAGGTTGTACTCTATTTCATCGACAAAATCCTGTCGGGCTATGGCTCCGACAAGGAGATTACCGACCTCGTTGACACCAAAGTGTTCTATGTCATTCCGGCTAACAACCCCGACGGGCTGCACAACACCGTTGACCTCGGCGCTCCGCAACGTCAGAACTCGATGTATCAGGACACCGCAGCCGCTCCACAGCGCAAAGACCTGAACGGCGACGGACTTTTCGCCCAGATCCGCTACAAGGATCCGAAAGGGCGCTACGTCAAAGACGCAAAAGACCCGCGCATTATGAACATGTATCGCGAAGGCGTTGATGATCCGAAAGCCGAGCGTTACAGCGTCGAATCGGAAGCGCAGCCGGACAAGGGAATCGACATCAACCGCAATTTCCCTTACGCATGGTGGAACGAACAAACGACTCTGCCCGGCGGCACAGGCGAATATCCCACACAGGCGCCCGAAGTGCATGCTCTGTGCGAATTTGTCATAAACCATCCGAATATCATTATGGTCAACGAATACCACACGATGGGCGGACATGTCTATCGTCCTATGGGTGCAACGGGCGACGCCGATATGGAAGCCCGCGACGTGGCTGTGTATGACTTTATTATGGGTAAAAAATATGTCGAACTGATGGGCACGGAGATGCCCGCAGCTTGGGCTAATCCGCGCAATATACAGCAATTTAAAGACAGCCTTCGCGGCAACAGGAACCTGAATGCCGCCAAACGCGGCTACAAACTGCCGTATGAATGGCGCGTACCTTATATGGAAGACGACAACCGCTCGACTTACCACGGGCTGTTCCTCGACTGGCTTTACAAACATAATGGCGCCTATTCGCTCGTAACGGAGCTGTGGAATCCGGCACACGACGTGCCTGAACTGAAAGGCGTTAAGGACGACGACCTGCAACCGGCTATCCTGAAATATCTTGACGATAAGGGATATAAACTCTATCTCGACTGGAAACCGGCGAAGCATCCGAAATACGGCGACGTCGAAGTAGGCGGCTGGGTAGGACAGGTCGGGCGCAACAACGCTTACCCGGGAGCAATCCTCGAAAACATCTGCGAACGCCAATGGCAATTCGACCTTTTCCGCTCAACGCTGATGCCACAGTTAGCAATCAACGATATAACGGTAAAAAAACAGTCGTCGGGCGGCACAACAGTTCTCGAAATCTCCGTTGAAGTGGAGAACACGGGCAAACTGCCGACCGGATTAGCAAACACGGAAAACATACCGCTCAACCGCGGCGACGTTGTCTGGCTTATCGGCGAGAACAACAAGGTAACATTCCTTTCGGGCAATCCCTACGAGAAACTTGGTCAGCTTAACGGCACAATGCCTATTCCGGGCTTTGAACAGCGCGGAGCGGGCGGTCCCGGCGGCGGCTTCGGACCGGCAGCAAACGCAGGTCCGTCCAACAAGAAGACCGTCAAATGGATAGTAGCGCTCGAAGGCAGCGAGAAACTCAAAATTGTGGCTTCGTCGCTCAAAGGCGGTACGGTCGTAAAAGAAGTAAAGTATTAATTTTAAATGATTAAGAGATATGAAACAATATATATTTTCATTACTGCTCCTCCTGTTGACGCTCGGCGCTGCCGCACAAAGCAAAAAGCAGGCTAACATCGGCAGACCGCATGGCGAGACTGACTTTGTTATCAACTGGAAACAATATTACACCTACGACGAATGGGTGAAGATTATTTTGGACATGCAGAAGAAATATCCCAATCTCTGCACTGTCGAAAGCATCGGCAAGAGCCGCATGGGACGCGACCTGTACGTGATGACTATCACGGCTAAAAACACCGGCAAGGACACCGACAAACCGGCAGTCTGGGTTGATGGAGCCATTCACGGCAACGAAGTGAACGGCATAACCTGCTCGCTCTATTCGGCATGGTATCTGCTGACGCGCTACGACTACGATACGCGCATCTATGATATGCTCAACCGTGCAACGGTCTATATCATGCCCGGTTTCAATGTTGACGGAAACGACTCGTATGTCCGCTTCCCGAACACCGAGAACAACCCGCGCGAGCCGTTCCGACCGACCGACGACGATAAGGATGGGCTGTACGACGAAGATATGACCGAAGATGTTGACGGCGACGGTGAACTGTCGGTTATGTATGCCGAAGACGCAAGCGGTGAATACCGTTTAAGCAAAGACGGTCAGCGCTTTATCCGTATCGCTGCCGACGACTGGTGGGAAGGAACGCGCTTCCGCCGCATCGGTAACGAAGGCTACGACAACGACGGCGATTTCGCTATGGCGGAAGACGACCTCGGCGGCATCGACCCCAACCGTAATTTCCCGTGGGATTTCGACAAGGTGAATGGAAAAACCTATCCGCTGTCGGAGCCTGAAATGCGTGCAGTGCTCGATTTTCAGTTGACAAAGAAGAATATCCTCGTCTCGTTCAACTATCACAATATCGGACGATTGATAATGTACGCAATGCCGCCCGAAGCAAAACGCGGCGGCGGGCAGCCACGCGGAATGCGCGAACCGGTATCGAGCGAGAAAGATATCTATAAATTCACGATGCCGCGCCGCGTTGACGCTGAATATCAGCACGATGCTGAGGTTCTCAACAAAACCGTCAGCGCCGGACTGTATATCCTCAAAACTTATACGCCTGAGCCGGGTAACGAAGATGGCGAACATCTCGATAACACCTACCGTATGCTCGGCGCCTACTCGTTCCTGATTGAGCTGTGGAGCGCTCCGACCCCTTATGCAGATACAAATCAGGATGGATATGTTTCTGATGATGAGTTTGATAAGTGGGTGAAATTAGATCTTGGCGGCGACGCATGGGTTACGCCTCACAAGGTAAAACATCCGCAGTTCGGCGACATCTGGATCGGCGGCACGTCGAAAAAACATATCGGACGCACGCCTCCGCCGCGCTATATGGAGGATGAGGCTGAAAAACAGTGCCAGTATGTGATGTACTGCATCGAGCAACTGCCCAAACTGTCGTTCGGCAATTATACGGTTAAAAAGCTTGGCGGCGACCTGTATGAAGTTGAAGTTGAAGTTGTTAACGATAAGATGTTCCCAACCGCATCCGACCGTTCCATCCAGTTGAAACGCTATACGCCGGATAAGATTACGGCAAAACTGTCGTCAGGCTCTATCATCACTCCGGTTAAGAACGGCGGCGCAGACGAGCAACAATCGGCTATTCCGGCATACTACCGCACAGGCTACCGCAAAGATGCGACGGCAGCAGGCGAAACAGTCGAATTTCGCGCCAAAGGCAACTCTACACAGACTTTCCGCTATACGGTGCTCTCGAAAGACAACGCTACGCTGAACCTGTCGCTTGCCTCGGCTACCGGAGGAAAGGCTGATATCCAAATCAAATTATCAGGTAAATAAATTCTTAATAACATGAAGATAAATTATGTAATACTCAGCGTTTTGTGCCTGCCGCTTTTTGCGGCGGCACAAATTCGCCCTCTGGACACACCGAAAGTGTTTTCCGAAACCGACACGGCAAAAATTTATACCGTCGGCGGCACGCGACATGGCGTCAGTTTCTTCCCGAAAGTACAGCATCCGCATGTGCAATACGATGTAACAGAAACGATTACGTTCAGCAAATTCCATTCAGCCGAAGTGATTTACGCCTATATGAAACGCTTTGCCGAAAAATATCCCGATCTGGTTGAGTTATACGAAATTGGCAAGAGTTACGAAGGTCGCCCGATTATCCAGATGACCGTAACGAACAAGAAAACGGGCAAGGCGACGGAAAAACCTGCCGCTTTCTTCGAGGGTAACCGGCATAGCGGCGAGGTAACAAGCGCCGAATCAGTGCTTTGGCTGATGAACCATCTGCTGACAAGCTATGGCACAGACCCGGAGATCACGAAAATTATTGATAATGACGCGATTTACCTCCGCCCAATCAATAATCCCGACGGGCATAACCTTTATATGAACACGGCGCAGACAAACCGCAGCACCGTGCGCCCGTATGACCAGGACGGCGACGGACTGCTCGACGAAGACAGCCCCGTTGACCTCAACGGCGACGGCATCGTATTGAGAATGAGATATAAAGACCCGCAAGGCGATTATGTCATCGACCCGCGCGACGAAAGCGGACGCCTGATGAAGTTCGTCGGCGCAGGCAAAGGCGAATATAAGGTTGTATCAGAAGGACTTGACCTCGATGGCGACGGTCGCACAGGCGAAGACGGCATCGGCGGGCTTGACCTCCACCGTAACTATCCCGAAAACTGGCGACCGATGACCGAAGAGACCGGTAAAGGCTGGACACAGGGCGGCGCAGGCGAATATCCGTTGAGCGAAACCGAGACTCGCGCCGTATTCTCGTTCCTGCTCACCAACCCTAACATCTACATTGTCAACTCGATGGATACGCGTGTGCCGATGCACCTCCGCCCGCCAAGCACATCGAAATCCGAAGACCGTATGTATCCCGAAGACCTCAAATGGTATAAACTGTTCGACCAAATCGGCAACAGCCTGACGGGATATAACAACGCAGGCGACGTATTTCACGATTACAGCAACGGAGCCAACCAGCCTCTCTTCGGGCACGGTCCCGACTTCGGCTATTTCTACTACGGCGCTATCTGGTACGGCGACGAGCTGTGGGATGGCGGACGTCCGAAAGAAGACCTCAACGGCGACGGCGAGAAAGACGAACTCGACCAGCTGCTCTGGGACGACCGCGACAACGACGGTATGGGTTTTATCGAATGGAAAGAATTTGACCATCCGACACTCGGAAAAGTGGAAATCGGCGGCTGGGATCCGAAATTTTTCAGCCAGAACGCACCCTCGAAACATCTTGAATCGTGGGCGAAAAACGAAGCGCTGTTCAACCTCGCAATGGTCAAACATCTGCCCGCACTCGAATGGGGCGACTATTCGATCAAGAAGATAAAAAGCTATAAATCAGACTCTACGGATTACAGCATCAAAATCACCTACCGTAACATCGGGAAACTGCCCACTGCGTTGCGACAGGCTGATTTAGTCAAGATAGTCAAGCCCGACCGCTTCGATATCGAATTTACAGGCTCGTTAGCAACCATCGAAAGAGGTGAAAAACCGAAATACACCGTGCTCGACAATACGCTCGTACAGCCCCGTTTCCGTGGCGGTGGACGTGGATTTCCGGGCGCTGCACCCGCGCCGCCCTCCAACAAGTATTTCAAGGAGGCAGGCTATGCGCAGGGCGAGTCGGCTAATACATTGGAATTTAAGGTGCGCGTCTATGGCAGCGGCTCGCTCGGCGTCAAAACGACGGTAACGACAACCCGCGCCGGTGCACTTAAAGAAAAAGAAATCAGTCTGATAGACTGACTTGCGACGGTCATTCCGTCATACGCTTAATAATACTGTAAGCGTTCATAATGCCGAGTTCGCCGGCTTTGCTTAAGTCTGCTATGCCACGGTTAGCGTCGCCCATCGAGAGGCGCGCCAGTCCACGGTTAAAGTAGGCTTCGGCAAAGTCGGGATCGCGCAGAATAGATTCGTTATAGTCGGCAATGGCGGCTCGGAAGTCGCGCTGTATGCATCGCATATTCCCGCGATTATAGTACGAATAGATAAAGTCGGGATTTTGCTGGATGACAATGTTATAATCCATTATTATCTGCTCGTGCCCCAAGTCGTCGCGCATTTTCCGTGTATCACTTTCGATTTGTGAGGCTGAAGTCTGGCGGTTACTGCCAAACATTATGCTCATCGTGTTCAGGTCTTCGTAAGTCGAAGCGTCTTGCGAACGGCTATATTCCATTTGCTTGTAACGGACGGCAGCACGGTTAAAGTAAGCCTGTGTGTATGAGGGATCTATCTCTATTACGCGGTCGAAATCGCTTATCGCTTCCGCAAAATCCTGTACGAGCATATAGTCGAGCGCACGTCCGAAGTAGTAATCGGCATTGTGAGGCTCGCGTTCAATCTTCGACGAGTAGTCGTTAATAGAAGCGAAATGGGCTGCAATCTGCTCTTCGGTCAATGCGGCTTCCTGATTGGTAATCAACAATTTCCAACGCAAGATCATTTGAGTATTGAAGGTTTCGACCGATTTGTCGTAGTACGTTCTTTCGCCGAATTGGTCGCCTTTTTCGTAATAAGTCAGGATAAACGACGGCTCAAGGTCGATACGCACGTTGCGGTCTTGTACCCGTCCGCGTATTTCGCTGTTATACTTGCGTTTCTGCTCTTCTTCCTTGTCATATACGACAAGACGGTTGAACTTGTCGATATTTTTATCCGATTGACGGCGCGTTTTTTCTTCATCTTCCGACTGATTATCAGGATTTTGGGAGTTTTGCTGGGCGATATTTGCTGTTGGCGTTGCGGCGTTGTCGCGTTTGGTTTCGAGGTCAACGGCAGTCCAGTAATCCTTGTCGGCGCCTTTGATGTCGTTCATCTTGCGTTTTGCCTCCGAGCGGCTGAAATAGCCGGGGATAAAGTTCGGATATTGCTGAAGCACAATGTCGAAATCGCTGACAGCATTGACATATTCGCCTACTTCCATATTCAGCAAAGCTCGGTTGTAGTACGCCATATAGTTGTCAGGTTCCTGTTCGAGTACGACATCGAAATCTTCTATGGCGCGGTTGTTGTCGCCGACCTGAAAACGCAGCAGTCCGCGATTGAAACGGGCTATCAGATTGCGGCTGTCCATAGCGATAACTTGGTCATAATCAGCCATTGCGCCTCGCAGGTCGTTCATCTCGTAGCGCACCAGACCGCGATTGATATAATATCCGCTTTCGCGCGTATTGAGGCGAATGGCTTCGTTCAGGTCTGCCAGCGCCTCTTTCATATTGCCGGTCTGATAGAGCAGGATCGCCCTGTTGCCATAGCATGGAGCATAATACGGGTCTATTTCGACGGCTTTGTTGAGGTCGGTCAGCGCTTTCGTCGTGTCGCCTTTTTCGAGATACATAGCTCCGCGCGTCAAGTAGCCGAGCGACAGCTTTGGATATGAACTGATTAAATCGCCGAAAGCCTTCTCAGCTTCGTCATATTTTTTCTCCTGAAGATAGGCAATCGCCATATTTGCCATCATCGGACGGTCGTTTGGGCGCAGTTCCAGCCCGCGTTTGTAATCCGCGATAGCTTCGGTGAATTTTTCCATACTTTGCCGCGCTATACCCCGTGCATAATACGCCTGAGTGTAGAACGGGTTGCGCTCGATGCACATTGAGCAGTCGTCTTCCGCGCCCTGAAAGTCGTCGAGACTTAGCTTAGCAACGGCGCGATAGAAGTAAGGCTCTGCCATCCAAGGTTTTGAGCGGATAACCTGATTGAAATACTGGATCGACAACACGTAATCTTCAAAATACAGCGCATTGCGTCCTATCATCAGTACCTTGTCGGTATTGACCTGAGAATGAGCCGACAGGGCGGCAATCGCGAGGCTGAAGAACAGTATTGTCTTTCTAATCATTTTTTTACAGGTTTTACGCGATACGAACACGATGCCGTACCTTTGATTATGCTGTTGAGTTTGCCTTTGTTCAGCTGGCGTCGAATGGGCGAGATGTTGTCGATAAACACCTTGCCTTCAAGATGTTCACATTCGTGCTGCACAACGCGGGCTGCAAATTTTACGAGCGTCTCTTCGCATTGCTTGAAATTCTCGTCAAGATAACGGACGCGGATTTTGTCCGGACGTGCCACTTTCTCGTGTATTCCGGGAAAACTGAGGCAACCCTCTTCAAGCGCGTATGTCGCGTTGCTGCGTTCGACGATTTCGGGATTTATCATCACACGCTTAAAGCCCTTACATTCAGGGTTATCCTTTGCCGTCGCATCGGCATCGAGCACCAACAGGCGGATCGACAGCCCGACTTGAGGCGCAGCAAGTCCTACGCCTTCGGCATTGTACATCGTCTCGAACATATTGGCAATCAGCTGTTTGATGTCCGGATAATCGGATCCTATCTCTTGCGTATCCTCACGCAAAACAGGTTGACCGTATGTATAAACAGGTAATATCACTTTATTTCGGTTTTTATTTTTTATTTCTTATTTTTTATTTTCTCCAAATACGACTGCAATATAAGCGTAGCGCTGATTTCATCGACCAGTTCCTTGTCGCGCCGCTTCATCTTGCCAAGTCCGCCTTCGAGCATCGCGCGATGAGCCATCACCGAAGTAAAACGCTCGTCGTAATATTCGACGCCGATGCCGGGAATCGTTTTCTGCAGATGTTTAACAAACGCTTCTACGAACGGCATATTGTCCGACGGCTCGTTGTTCAGCTGTTTCGGATAGCCTACGACAAACCTCTCGACCGGCTCACGGACAGCATAATCAGCCAGAAATCCTGCTGCTTCGGCGCTGGCGACGGTGGTCAAGCCATTGGCTATCAGCTGCAGTGTGTCTGTTACGGCTATCCCCGTACGCTTACGCCCGTAATCTATCGCTACAATCCTGCCCATAAGTCAATACGCATTTTTTTCGCCTTTAAACATATTGACGACGGTAACGAAAATTATCTTCAGGTCGAGGAAGAACGACCAGTTTTCGAGATACCAGACGTCGCGTTTGACACGTCCTTCCATCTGTTCGAGCGTGCGCGTCTCGCCGCGATAGCCCATTATCTGCGCCCAGCCGGTAATGCCCGGTTTGACGAGATGACGCACCATATATTTATCTATCAGCTTGGAATACAGCTCGGTATGTTTCAGCATGTGTGGGCGTGGTCCGACAACCGACATATCGCCGAGCAATACGTTGACAAACTGCGGGAACTCGTCGAGGTTGGTATGCCGCAGGAAACTGCCGATTTTCGTTGTGCGCGGGTCGTCCTTGACCGCCTGAATGACGTCGGCGTCCTCGTTCATCTTCATCGTACGGAATTTGTAACATTCGAAGACATGCCCGTAAATGCCCGTCCGTTTTTGCTTGAAAAGTATTGGTCCTTTGGAACTTATCTTTATCAATATACCGGCAATGATATATAGCCACGGGTAGATGGCGATGAGCGCAATGAGCGAAAATATGATGTCGAAAGTGCGTTTCAGGAAACGGTTGTAAGGCGATTGCAACGGTTCGTTGCGCGGCGAAAGCAGGGGTACCGACTCAAGAAAATCGAGCACCATGCTCTTCTTTACATTCCTGTAAAATTCGGGAATGATGTAGAAGCGTATCATGTTCTTCTCCGCAAATAGCAGTAAATCAGATATTTTATCGCTGTTAGTGCCGGGAATGGTGCAGTAAATCTCGTCAACGTCGTGATTGGCAACATAAGCGCTCATCTCGTCAATACGTCCAAGATAGTTGGGCAGGATGTCTTTAAGTCGCTTATTATCATCGAAAAAGCCCAGCACGTTGAAGCCATACGACAAATCGGTCTTGATAACGCGAAACAGCTCCATCCCGTTCTTGCCGGCTCCGATAATAATGATATTCTTGGAGTTAAAGCCCCTGCGTCGGTACTCCTTGATAATAATGCGAATAAGTACGCGCCAGATAGTGAAACTGACCGACATCACGACGTAGTAGATCGCGAAAAACATCAGCAGATGCGTGCCCTGCTTCAGGAAGTCGATACAGGTGGCGAAAAGTATTGTCTGCGTGGTGATTAGCGTGAACGAGCGCTGCACGATTTTTTCGAGGAAGACCACCGAACGATGCAGCCTGATAGGGACAAAATAGAGGGCAAAGAAATAGCAAAAATTCAGTAATAGCGTGATTTCCTTTAAGTTATACAGGTTTACACCCGTAAAATCTTTCAATTTATGGTATATAGCAAAGAACAGCAGATTCAGTATCAATAAATCTCCCGTCCCGATAAGCCATTGCAGAAATTCGCCCTGTTTGTTTTTTTCTTCCATTACCTTCTTAAAATCGCGCAAAAGTAGGGATAATTTCAGAGAAAACAAAGTTTTCGGGGGCGATATTTTTCAGGATCATACTTAAAATCCATTCACTGCTGCAAAACAACAACTTGTCGAAACGATTGAACAGCTAAAAAAGAAAGAGGCTCTCCATCAAAATCGGAAGAGCCTCTCTCGCGTGGTTTTTACTTTTTAAATATCAAATTCAATTTATCAACGTCAATCAGATTGGGATTCAATCGTTTGTCTGCTGCCGGATAGGGAAGAAACATCTTTGTCTGGTCCCAGTTGCCGGTCGGGGCAAGCAGCTCCTGAAGTACTACTCCACCGGAATTTGGAATGGTGTATTCCGGATTGCGTTTACGAAGTTCAAAATGGTCTTTTACGCGGTCCATACGTATCATATCGGTGGCACGCGGAGCGATACTGCCCCAGTACCACATAGCTATTTCCCAGCCGTGTTCGTTGTAGGCTGCTTCGGCAAGTTCGTTTGCCGACATATTCGCCGGATAAAGATTGAACGCAGGATCGTCCACCGGTCCATGCCCGTCGGCGCGATTGCGCACCTTGTTCAGCAGCGAGATAGCGCGGGCGTTGGTCTGTCCCGAACGTCCGACAGCTTCGGCGTACCAGCAATAGACTTCTGCCAGACGGACGACCTGATGGATTTGCAGGCTCCAGCCGTTGCTTTG
This sequence comes from Tannerella sp., assembly GCA_031272455.1. Lineage (GTDB taxonomy): Bacteria > Bacteroidota > Bacteroidia > Bacteroidales > Tannerellaceae > Tannerella. Next base: position 17,347 of record JAISTS010000005.1, read on the forward strand.
CGAGTTGAAACTTTTCCAGTGGTCATACTCCTCGTTTTCGTAGGGCGTACCCCAGGATGTAAACGCCGATTTGCGGCTCATCGGCTGCCTCATATTACGGTCGAGGATGGGATCCCACCACTGCACAGCCGTGTCGCTCGCCGCGAAATAGGTTACGGGCGCAAATGTCCATTCCTTGCGCGGACCTTCGGGAAAATCCATCCAAAAGCCTATCTCTGCGCAGGCGTCGTTGTAGCCGCGGTCGGAGCAGGTATGTATGTCGCAGATACAGCCACGTGCGGCTTCGCTGTCGTCGCCGGTGCCGGTAACCGAGCTGTAATATATTGCAAGGATAGCCTCCTTGTTTGTCCAGTTCTGGGCACGCGAATGTATATCTTTGTATTCGTCATACAGCTGGTAATAGTAGCGTCCGCTTTCAGCTGCCTCGATGACTTCCAGAGCTTTAGCCGCTGCCATCGGATAATATTCCGTCTTGTTCATAGGCCAGCCCGCCATACACATATAAATATACGCCAGCGAAGCCTGAGCAGCGCCCTTGCTTACGGCTACATTCTTTCCGTTCATCGCCCACGGACTTTCGGTATAGTTGTCCGGCAACTTCTCAGCTTCAAGCAAATCGCTGACAATCAGGTCATACACCTCTTCTATCGACGAGACCGGAATTTGCAAATCAATGTCGCCCGACAGCATCAAAGGCACCGGTCCCCAGAAACGCACAAGGATGGAATAGCTGTATGCACGCCAGTAGTGCGCCTGACCGAGAGCAAAAGTTAGTTCATCTGCCGTTACTTCTGGCGTATTTGCCGCGCCGTTGATAATATAATTTGCCGCCTTGATCACTTTCCACAGCCAGTACCAGCAACCGGTGTCGATCGTTAACTCGTTTTCTTCGTCGGTAACATCCCAAGTATCCCAGTTGCGAATCGTAGGTTTGTCAACACGGGTAGTAATATCGTCGCCGATATAGTACGGGTCAAAATTTATTCTGCCTTTGGTTGCCATCAAGACCTGACGGTTGAGGGCGTGGACGGCGCCTTCGAGGTCGCTGTGCTGCGCAAAAGCCAGATTATCCATTGCCTGTCCTTTCGGTTCTTCCTTCAAAAATTCGTTACAGCCGGTCGTGAAGCACAACACTGCAACCAAAACTGTTATTTTATTGAATATTATTTTCATATCTTTCTAATATTGAATAGGTTAATTAAAAATCAAATCGTAAAATAAACGTAAATGTGCGCGGCAGCGGATATGAGCCTTTGTCAACGCCAAACGCTGCATCGCGGTAGGTGTCGCCAACCTCGGAAATCGTCTCAGGATCAAGCCCGTGATAGCCCGAAATCACAAACAGATTGTCGGCGCTGAGCGACAAGTGAAGGTCGGTGAATTTGGTTACCTTCTTCGGCAGTGTATAGCCGAGTGTAACGTTCTGCATCCTCAGGAATGAAGTATGCTCAAGCCATTGCGTCGAACAGCTTACCGACTGATTATTAGAGCTTTTAATACTGGGGAAACGCGCCTGACTCTTGTCGGCGACAATGTCCCAGCAGTAATAATATGCTTCGCGGGTAGAGATAAAATTGGAGCCGCTAACAGGCGCCGTCTCAACAAAACGCGACAGATTCAGACGGTCGTAATTGCTTGTGGCACGGAGGAATACGTTCAAATCCCAGTTCTTCCAGTTCAACTGATTGTTCCACCCGAAAATCCATTTTGGCGTCGGATTGCCAATGAAAATACGGTCGTTGTCCGAAGGTGTATTTGTCGTGCTGCCGTCTTTCGTGCGATACAGGTTATTTCCGTTCTCGTCAATGCCAACATAATCAAACAGATAAAACACACCTACAGGCATTCCGGGCACCATCGCTAAATAAGGTCTCAACAGACCGCCACGAGTAGCATCGGGAATGATAAACTCCTCACCGGCAAGGTCTTTGATAGTGTTTTTGGTGTATGTCGCCGTCAGGTTCGTTTCGTAGCGCAGATTTTTGGTTGTTACCGGAAAAGCATTCACGGTAAATTCCCATCCCGTATTATCCATCGCGCCCTGATTTGTCCAAATTTTGCCGCCACCGTTGTACAACGGCAGGTTTTTCTCGAACAGCAGGTCGGTCGTTTTCTTCAGATACCAGTCAATCGTCGCGTTGAGCCGCTGGTCAAGAATGGCAAAGTCCAGACCGAGGTCATACTGGGTCGTTTTCTCCCAGTGCAAGTCTTTGTTGGTGAACTCATTCTGCCAGAATCCCGGAAACAGCTTATCCAATCCGTATGAGGCATTCGTGAGCGAGAGCCGTCCCATCGTCGAATAGGCTCCGATGCCGTGATTACCGGTAACGCCGACGGTGGCACGCATCTTTAACTGCTGCAACACGTCTTTGTTGACGAAACCCTCTTCGTGAATATTCCACGCTACACCAGCCGAAGGGAAATAGCCCCATTTATATTTGTCCCTGAACTGCGATGCAGCATCGGCGCGATATGTTCCGGTGAACGAATATTTGTTGCGATAGCTGTAAATGACCCGTCCAAAAACTGATGTCATCGCCGAGTTGGTATAAGAATTGCTCGTTTCTTTAGTATCCGAAGCGGCAAGATTCCAGTAGCCCAAATCTTCGTTGCTCAATCCGCGAGCCGTGCCGTTCAGAGCGGTTTTTTCGTATTTCGTCGCTTCAAAAACGCCTGACACCGTAAAACGGTGATCGCCAAGCTCTTTCTGATAAGTCAGATTGTCGATGTTGCGCCAGCTGTAATAGCGTTCCGTAGTGTTGGACGCGCTGGTCGGAGCGCTTGGATAGAGCTTCGACGAACTGAAACTGCGGCTGGCATTGTCGGTATGGTTATACAGACCTTGCACCGAAAACGTCAGACCGTCAATAATTTTGACCTTCAGATCGGCAAAAGCAGTCAGGACGTTTTCTTCTCTGTCCGAATATTTTGCGTACTTTGAACCGTAGGGGCTTGTTCCGAGCGAGCCATACATATCGGTGTTATACGTGCCGTCGGGCAATTGAAGCTCTATGACCGGCGAATATTCCATAATATCCATAAACGAATCGTGCCCGCTGCCGTTATGCGAATTGCCATAACTGCCTGCAGTATAGGTCGAAAGGGTCAGCCATGGCGCAAGATCCATATCCAATGTTATCTTGGCGTTGTAAGTGCGCGAATGATCGGTGATGACCATCCCCGTGTTGTCGCCAACAGAGGCGCTGACGGTGTATTTTGTCGCCTGACTGCCACCACGGATACTCAAATTATAACCCTGATACTGCCCCTGCTGCGTCATCAGGTCGAGCCAGTCAAGCCCTTTTGCACCTGATTGAAATTCAGACAGTTGCTGATCTGAAAAACTGCCGCTCTTCAACTCGTTATACGCTTTTGCGTATTCGTATGGACTAAGCAGGTCGGGCTTTTTCAACAGATTTGACCAGCCGAAACGTGCGTCGAGCGTGATTTGCGGTTTGCCTTCGACTCCGCGCTTGGTGGTTACGAGTATGACACCGTTAGCGCCCTGCGAACCGTAAATAGCTGTAGATGATGCATCTTTCAGCACTTCGATAGACTGTATGTCGTAGAAATTGCCGACTGTGCCGCCAATGACGCCATCGACCACCCAAAGCGGATCGCTGCTCTTGTTCAACGAAGTGATACCGCGAATACGGATATTCTTGTCGCCCGCGCCACTGGTGCTCTGGATATTCACTCCGGCGGCTTTTCCTTGCAGGATAGTGCTGACATCGCCCTGCGGCAGGTCGCGAAATTTCTTTTCCGAAATGGAAACTATCGCACCGGTAAGGTCGGATTTTTTCACCGTACCGTAACCAATCACGACGACTTCTTCCAAAGCGGCATTATCCTCAATCAGAGTTATTTGCAGGTTTGCACGGCTGCCAACCGTTACATCCTGCGTCAGATAGCCGATGTAGGACACCTGCAAGACGGCATTATTCTGTACCGTCAGGACAAAATCGCCGTTCAGGTCGGTTGCTGAGCCGTTTGCCGTGCCTTTTTCTATCACGTTAGCGCCGATGACAGGCTCGCCCTGCGAATCAACAACCGTTCCCGTTATGCGTCTGCCGGTTTGTTCAGGCTCGGCAGCTAACGCTTCTGCCACAAGCGTTTGGGCTTTTCGCGTCAAGACCACCTGACGGTCTATGATGGTGTATTCAACAGCGTTGCCGTCCAATACCTTGTCGAGGATTTCGCGGATGTGCAGTTTTTGCCCTTCCAACTTCACTACCGTGCTGAGGTCCACGACATTATCGTTGTAGAAGAAGATAAACTCGCTTTTGCGTTCGATTTCGTCAAACACATCGCCGAGCGTCCGGCTTCCACTTTCGAGACGGATTTCTGTTTGCTGCGCATAAGATGTTTCCGCAGCCCAGCAACCCGTTACCAATATCAGGAAAAATAAAACACATTTCATTTTCCGTAAAATTAAACGTAATGCTCCTTCTGGAGTGTTTTTGATGATAAATAATTTCATGTTTTTCTGTGTTTTTTTTATTATAAAGATTTGATTTCTATTATGATTTTATCTGTTTCGACCTTGTACTTTACCGGAGCGGCGACTGAAATGATGCGGAACGTCTCGGCGATGTCATCTTTCAGGTCGAGCTTGCCGCTGAACGTTGCACGACTCGCCGCCGCAACGTCGTATTCCATTCGTACATTATAATATCGTTCCAACCTCTGAAAAACGGCAGTCAGCGTTTCGCGTTTAAACGACAGGAAACCGTATTTCCAGCATATATAATCCATCACGTCAACGTTTTCGACTTGCGATCGGTTAGCCTCTGCGTTCAGCGTGAACCTTTCGCGGGGGCGCAAGGTCGTTTCCTGCTTTTCGCCTGTGCCCCTGACCTTTACCGAGCCTTCGGCAAGCACTACGGAATGTACCTCGTCGTTTTTGTATGCCGACACATTAAAGACTGTGCCCAGAACGCGCACTTCCATTCGGTCGGTCTTGACAACAAAAGGCGCCGAGGCGTTGGGCGACACTTCGAGATAGACCTCGCCGTCAACATAAATCTCGCGCCTGTTATCCTCAAAAACAGCAGGATAGACCACCCGACTGCCCGAATTGACCCACATATTGGTGCCGTCGCTCATCACGACATGCCCAGTTTTGCCGTAAGGCACTATGAGCCGATTGAAGTTGTCTGTTTTGTTGCTCGAAGCGCTTTTTTCTTTTACAATTTCCTGATTTACACGCAGTTTGCCTAAAGCATCGTGTACAACGTCAACATTCGCTTCCGACACTTCAATTTTCTCGTCGCCCGGCAGCACCAGTGTAACATTACCGGTTAAGTTGTCAACTGTCTCCGAGACAAGCGCCTGATAGTCAACCGTCCGGCTTTGCCGCGACGCATAGTGTACATACAACCACGTGCCGAGGGCAACGACGGCGGCAATGGCGGCGGCATAACGTAAAAACGTCGTCATTCGGCGTCGTTGCCTGTCACGGCTAACCGAGGTTTGGATACGGCTCCATAATTCCGACTGCGCCGAAGGCGTAAGCGGCTCTTCTGCTACTCTCATATTTCGTATTATGGAGCGTAAGGTGTTGACTTCCTCTATGTTATCGGGATTTTCCATCAAGTATTTTTTCCAGTAGGCATCGAGTTCGTCGTCGGGACAGAGCGTCCAACGCAGAAACTTATCGTCGCCAAGCAGGGCACGATAGATGTTTTCGACTTGCCGTATGTCCGTTTTTAAACTCATTTGCAGTTTCTATTCACGAATAAACGAATGAGGGCGGCGTTTTGTACTCACCTGAGAGCGACTTTTTTTCTTTTTTTACCGTATGACGCTAATAAACAGCGCAATAAAAATCTTTACATCCATATTTTTGCGGATTTTCTCAAGAGCGCGATAGAGCAGGTTGCGTGCCGACTGATAGTCGATGCCCAGCAGCTCAGCTATTTCACCGTCCGACATATCCGACTGATAACGCAGGTATATAGCCTCTTTCTGACGGGGGGTCAGCAGACTTACAATCGTTTCAAAACGCTGACGTACAGCCTCGTCAAGCTCATCTTCATCATCGTCATTGCCATAAACAAATTCGGCGTGGAAAGGCAGGTCTTGAGGCGCGATATAAACCATACGCTCCTCGCGACGCAGCGCATCTATGAGGATGTTTTTCAGCAGTCTGAACAGATAAAAGGCGTAATTGTCGGTTTCGGGCAGCTGGCTACGTTCGCGATAAAGCTTGAGAAACAGGTCGTGTATGCAGTCTTGTACTAACTCGCGGTTGCCGGTGAATTTGACGCCGTACCTGTACAGCTTGTCCGACATCTCGTTGTAAATAGCCTCGAAAGCAGCGCGGTCGCCGGCTATTAAGCCTTGCCACGCTGTGTCGTCGTTTTTCATTTCCCTGTGTTTCACCGTCGCAGTCAATTCAGCTCGTTTAAGTTGTATTTTCTGCAAATATAGTAATAAGAATTGGATTTAGAGATGTTTTCTCCACTTTTAACATTCAACCTGAAGCGTTTATTTCCATTCGTCGGCATTGGCAATGCCAATCTCGGCAGGCTTGTACTTCGGCTCGGCGATGCCCTGCTTGCGCTGACGCTCGTAATCGAAAAATGTCTTCAACGCCGGTTTTTGCAACAGCAGGATGGCGACGATATTGAACCACGACATCAGCCCCAGACCAATATCCGCAATGTCCCACGCCATCTTCATCGTATTGATTGAGCCGATAAACGTTACGACAATCATCACGACACGCAGTATGTTTATCGCCCAGAAACTGACACGTTTTTTCTTCGCAAGAAAATAGACATTCGTCTCCGCCTGAAAATAATAATTCAGTATCGTCGTGAAGGCAAAGAAGAATAGCGCTATCGCCACAAAGACCTGACCAAATCCCATAAAATGCTTTTCCACACCCGATTGCACATTGATAGCGCCATACGTCGTTATCGTTTCAGACAGCCCTCCGGCGTTGAACACCACGTTGCCGACGCTGTCATAAACGCGGTACATCCCCGTAACGATGATGATAAACGCCGTCGCCGTGCAGACCAGCATCGTATCGACATAAACAGAAAATGCCTGTACAAGACCCTGCGAGCCGGGATGCGAGACCTGAGCCGCTGCTGCTGCGTGGGGCGCTGTCCCCTGCCCTGCCTCGTTGGCGAACAGTCCGCGACGTACGCCCATGGATATTGCCGCGCCTATCACGCCGCCCAAAGCCTGATCGAAGCCGAACGCCGACTTGATTATCAGGGTGAATATCGCCGGAAGTTCGCGGAAGTTGAGCGCTACGATGATAAGCGCCATAATGATATAACCAACTGCCATAAAGGGAGTTACAATTTCGGCTACGCGGGCGATGCGCTTTACGCCGCCAAAAATTATTATCGCAAGGATAAGTACGACAAGCCCGCCTGTCAGCACGTTGTCCATCTCGGCATGGAAAAATGCGCGTGTAGCGTCGTAAAACGAACTGCCGACCAAACTCTGCAATGCCGTATTCACCTCAGTTCCAAACGCATTATGGAAGGCTTCGCTGATGGAATTTGACTGCACTCCCGGCAGCAACACTCCCATTGCTAATATGGTAACGATGGCAAACGCAAGCGCATAAGTCTTGTTTTTCAAGCCTTTAAGGATATAATATGCCGGTCCGCCGCGAAAATGCCCGTCGATTTTCTCTTTGTAAACCTGTCCGAGCGAAGCCTCGACGTATGCCGTGCTTGCCCCAAAAAATGCCGTAATCCACATCCAGAAGACGGCACCCGGACCACCAAGCGCAATAGCCGTAGCCACGCCGACAAGATTGCCCGTGCCTACACGACCAGCCATAGCCAGCATAAAGGCCTGAAACGACGAGATGCCCGACGACGACGACTTGCCGCGAAACAGCATCGTAACCATATCTTTGAGGTAACGCACTTGCAGGAATCCCGTCCTGATAGAAAAATACAGCCCAGTACCTATCAACAGGATGATGAAGGGCCAATCCATTATGTATTTGCTCGCAAGAGCTACAATTTCAGAAAAACTCATTATGCTTAAACTTTAAATTAATAAACGTACGCGCGACGTCGTTGATGAGTGGTGGAGCTGGAGAGATTCGAACTCTCGTCCAAACGAGGAACTAATCTGCTTTCTACATGCTTATCTTCGCTTAATTTTCGTGATGTGGCAAGACCGAAGCTACCTACCGCAACCTTATCTTCTTAATTTTCATCGGACATCCGAAGACTACATCCGACTATCTCCGATATGCTGCGCCACCGTTTCGATTCACTTCGGAGAAAAAGTATCGGGTGACGTCTCGTCCCTACTCCTTGAGCAGGGATAAAGGGTGATTTACTATTCTTCAATCACGCAGCGAGAGCGTAAGTATTTTCGCCAGTTAATTGTTTATCAGCCAAGATTATAGTGCCAGCCAACGACGCACTGCATGCTTACAAACCACTTCTACCCGCTGTCAAAACCGGTCAGCCCCGTAGTTTCATAACCACCTCATCATCAGTAGGTTTCTAAATGTATCGCCTGTTTGAGTAACAAAATAGTAACAAAAAGACCATTTTTTTCAGGGACACATTTAGACCCTTACCGGCTGCAAAGGTAAGCATATTTTTCAAACCGACAATGCAAAAACAGAAAAAAAGTAATTTTCGAGCTATTAAACAACGATATCCTATTTCAATGTCTTTATGCGAATATTCCGAAGTTTCAGCGGCGAACCGTGCCCAAGAAAGCCGATATGCCCCGATTTATTAAACAATCCGGGGTGCTCACGGTGGTCAACCGTGCCATCTTTTGTCGCCTCTTTCAGGTCGGCGTCAACTATTACAACGCCGTTGAGCGTTACCTTGATATGGTTGCCGTCCGCCATTATCTCTTCTTCGTTCCACTCGCCTACGGGCTTCAT
>JAISTS010000013.1 GCA_031272455.1 Tannerella sp.
AACCAAATAAAAAAATTTACCAATATGAAAAAGTATATCTTATTTTTAGGAATTGTTCTGATGGCGGCGTCATTATGCAGTTCGGTTACGGCTCAGAAGCGTTACCGCATTGGAGTTGCCGGCATTCAGATTGAGAACTCAGTGTTTATGCCCAATCGTCAGCCGATTACGGGCAGTCCGCTGATGTTGCCCGATTATTTAGCACCGGATTCGCCGATGTACAAGGCTGCTGACTGGTTTCCGTCGTTGATGGGTCGAGGAGGCGGTCGCGGTCCGGTTACTCGCGAGTCGTACGAGAAGTTTGTCGCCGATGCGCTCGAAATCATCAAGAAGAATATGCCTTACGACGCTTTCTGGTTTTATAACCACGGGGCGTGCAGTGTTGACGGCATCGACGACCCCGAAGGTATGTTTATGGAGAAGGTACGCGCCATCATCGGCAACGACTGCTTGGTTAGCACGACGATGGACCTTCACGGCAACGTGTCCGACCGCGTAGCGCTCTATTCCGACATTATCACCACGTTTCGCAAGGCGCCTCACGACGACAGCCGCGAGTCGCACCGTCGCGGCGTGGTCAATCTGCTCGACCGCCTGACATCGGGCAAGGGACGTCCTGCATATAAGGCGTTTGTAGCTGTTCCTGTGCTTGTTTCGGGCGAATGGTCGAGCACCCGCGCCGAGCCAGCCAAGTCGCTTTACGCCTTGGTTCCCGAAGTGGAGGCATTGCCGGGCGTGCTCGATGCCGGTATATGGATAGGCTATGTATGGGGTGATAACCGTCGTAATCAGGGTGTTGTGATGGTTGTTGGCGACGACAAGGAACAGGTCGGTTCGGGCGCTAAGAAGCTCGCGCAGAAGTTCTGGGATGTTCGCGACGAGTTCACTTTGGAAGCTCCGGGCTACGATCTCGAAAAATGCCTTGATCTGGCAGTCGCCAGCAAGAAGAAACCCTTCTTTATCAGCGATATGGGCGATAATCCGGGCGGTGGCGGTTCAGGCGAGGTAACCTGGACCTTAGCCCGTGTGCTGAAACGTCCGGAGTTTAAGGACGCCAAGAAGGGTAAAAGCCTGCTCTACTGCTCTATTCCGGGCACCGAGCTGGTTGAGACGGCTCGCAAGGCAGGCGTAGGCGCTCAGGTCGAAGGCTATGTAGGCGCGATGACCGACAATTCGTACGAGCCGCCCATCCTGCTGTCGGGAACGGTCGTCTATGTCAGTCCGCCGCCCGCACAGCAACCGCAGGGCGCAGGTCCCGGCGCCGGTATGCGTGGCAGGTTCAGCAACATCGCCATCATCAAGACCGGCAGCATCTATGTTGTCGTTGGCACATCATCGCCCACGCCTCCTCTCGACGGCAGCGGCGTTGACCCCAGCAAGATGGACATCGTGATGGTGAAGCAGGGTTACTTGGTCAATCAGTGGTACAATATGAAAGCCGACTGGGTGATGGCATTCACTCGTGGCGGCGTCGATCAGGACTTCAAGAGCCTGCCCTACAAAGGTATCATCCGCCCGATGTATCCGATAGACAAGGAAACGATGCCGACGCCTGAGCTGAACGTCATTTTCGTTCCCTCGGCAAAGCATTTCTACGGAAGATAAGGAACCATTTAAATTTATAAGATCATGAATATATCACGAAGAAATTTTATTGCCGCCGGAATAGCCGGCGCAGCAAGTGCAGGCTTGTCGGGCGTTGCCAAAGCCGCTACGCGGTTTGAAACGGCGCCCGTCGCCGGCGCAACAACCGAAGGCGTCAAGGGCAAACCCAAGCTGTGCGTCTCGACGTACAGCCTCCAGAGCTTCCGCAACGACCCCGAAGGGATAGAGAAATGTATCCTGACGGCAGCCGATTTCGGTATCGACGCAGTGGATATACTCCATCGCAGTATGCCGAGCGAAGACAACGCTTACTGCCAGAAACTCAAACAGCTGGCTTATCAGAACGGCGTCGCGCTGGCTTGCCTCTCCATCCATCAGGATTTCGTCGATCCGCATCCCGAATATCGCCAGAGGATGGTCGAGCACACTATCCGCTGCCTCGAATTAGCCTACAATATGGGCATCCCCGCCATACGGCTTAACTCAGGTACCTGGGGCACGACAGGCACGTTCAACGACCTGATGAAAGCCCGCGGCATAGAGCCTGTGATCGAGGGTTATACGCTCGACGACGGCTTCGGATGGGTGCAGGACTGTATCTACAAGTGCATCCCGACAGCCGAAAAATGCGGCGTGGTGATGGCGCTCGAAAATCACTGGGGCATCGCCGGTACGCCCGAAGGAATGATACGCATCAAGAAAAGCGTCAACTCGCAATGGCTTAAATTCCTGATGGATACGGGCAACTTCCTCGAAGAGCCGTACAGCAAGCTCGAACAGATCGTCAAGGACTGTGCGTTTATCTCGTGCAAGACCTATCAGGGCGGCGGTACGTGGTATTCGCTCGACCTCGACTACGACCGCATCATCAAGATTTTCTACGACGCGGGCTATCGCGGCTATATCACCCTCGAATTTGAGGGCAAAGCCGACCCGATACAGTCGTCCATCGAAAGCCTGAACCTGTTCAAAAAGTGCATCGACAAGTACTATAAGGATTATCCCGTAAAGTAACGAAGTCGAAATCTCATTAAAAAACCGCAAAGGGACAAGCGCCCTCTGCGGTTTTTTGTTGTTAAAATAACCGCAACGATAAGCAATAATTTTCAAAACGCAAATTTTATTTGCAAAAAAGCATGTCGAAAGCAAATATTTTATTTTAACATGCAGGAATGTAAAAATGTTTTTGTAATTTTGCTCCGTATTTTGAAACAAAAAAACAGGAAGTTGTAACTGACAGAAAATGAATATGGAAACTCAAATTAGACATACAAAGTCAATGTACAGGCAAGTTTTCACGCCCAACGAGCGTAATAATTTTGTTACCATTCCACGTGAATGGTACGGACACACAATCGAAGTAATTGTTTTTCCGGCAATTACATCAGAGTTGGGTGCTAAACGGCAAATCCGGCAGGGTTGGGATATCGCAGCGCAGGAAATGCACGCCAAAGGCGATGACAAGTTATTGATGGAAGATGCTTTAACTGACAAAAATACAGACTGGTGGACATGGGACGAATAACACAACATACTGTTTATTGGGTTACATTAGACCCGACGCAGGGAAGTGAGATTGCGAAAACACGCCCTTGTGTCGTCATCAGTCCCGACGAATTGAACAGCCATTTGAATACCGTTGTGATAATCCCGCTGACTTCTACCCTGCGCGGCTATCCGTTTCGAGTGCAATGCGAAGTAGCCGGTAAACTCGGCGAATTGGCGGTTGACCAAATCAGAACGGTTGATAAACAGCGTTTGAATACAAATAAATCTCTGGGACAGTTGTCGCAGGATGAAATCACAGTTTTACAAGACACTATTAATGAAATGTTTTGCCAATGAAATAAAGAATAACCGCCTTATGCGTATTCGGGAATTAATTGAAATCTCATTAAAAAACCGCAAAGGGACAAGCGCCCTCTGCGGTTTTTTGTTGTTAAAAGTGAAGTTTTGCTTAAATGGTTCTCAATAAACATCTTTTCGTGTATCCCACCACATCTGTTTACCCCAGAAATCGTCAACAACGTCGGCATTGAACGGAGCGTTATTGCTTTTGTTCAGGTTGCGTTCTCTGTCGGGATAGGGCGAACGGAATGGCGGAACGGTATGATTTGCATATCGTTGAGCGCGTCCGGGTGCAATGTAATGATTTTCAGGTATTCCGGTACGGCGGTACAGCGACCAGCCTTCCATTCCCTGTTTGAACATTGCGACCCATTCTTCGTACCAAATCTGTTTTTTGTCGCCGGTATATTTGCCTGATCCTTCGAGGTAAGCTGATGCCTCGTCCGAGCTGACGCCGTTTTCTTCGAGCGACAGTTCAACGCCTTTAGTATAAGCTTCTTCGGCAGTAATTCCACCCGTATTATAGCCCAAAGTGGCTGCTTCGGCGATATGGAAATACACTTCGGCGGCGCGGTAATACGGTGAGAAACCGCCCAGATCGATGCCGTAGCGTGTGCCCCAGACCGAATAATTCTTTGCAGGCGGGTTGCTTGCCGCGCCGATGATATAGCCGCGATACAGCGGTTTGCCGTCGTCGTAGTCGGGGTCGCCTTCGGTTTGGCTGCTCGGCGTCGGGGTGAAGAACACGCCGATACGCGGGTCGCTGCGTTGCAACATGTGGTCAACGAGCAGGTCGGGAGCGCAAAATTCCGTTTTACGTGTACGGTAGGCGTTAGCTATCGGTTCGTAGCGGTTGGGGTCGTCGCCGTCCCACCAGAAAAATGCGTTGTCGTCGTTGCTCTCGATCAGCGGATATTTGTCGGGTTGCGTCAGGATTTCTTCCGCATTTGACTTGGCAATGTCGGGAGCTACTTCCGACAGGCGTATAGCCATACGCAGGCGGAGTGAATTGGCAAAACGACGCCATTTATCCATATCGCCGTTGAATAGCAGGTCGCCTGCGCTGATGTCGTCGTCGCCGCCACCGTTGGCAAAGCTGTCGCCCACTTCTTTTGCCAATGCTATCAGAGCGGGATAGATGTCTTCCTGCTTGTCGTAAGTAGGTGTCAGAACGCCTTCGCCCATCTTAATAGCCTGCGAATAAGGCACATCGCGCCATCTGTCGGTAGCCATTTGCATCACTTCAATTTCCATTGTTTTAGCTGCAAGCTCCATATTGACAGATCCGGTTTCCTGCGCACGCGCCTGAATATCGCGCGAGTTGAGAAGTACGCGATAGATATAAGACCAGTCGCTGTCCTGTACGCCGGCGCGGAACTGATACTTGGCTTCGTCGATGTAGCTCATTTTTGCCACATATCCGCAAAAACTGCAAGGCTCATCAAGCATAAACCAGCGGTCGTAAAAGCTTGCAGATGTGTACCATATAGTCCAAGCTAAAAGATTCGTTGTCGGCACTTCCGTTGGATTGTCGGGGTCTGTATTGATCTCGTCGAAACTTCCGGTGCAGCTTGTCGAAAACAGCAGCGATACCAGTGCGAAACCAATGAACGTATTTTGAATATATCTTTTCATATCATTAAAAATTAAATAGTTATACATATCAGAATGTCAGGTTTACTTTAAGACCTACACTGCGTGAGGGCGGGAATGTATTCGATTCAAACCCTACGCCATCGTTGCCGGAACCGATCGTTGACTCAGGGTCAAGACCAATCATGTTGGACTTGTGTGTCCAGAGCAGTGCAAGATTAGAGCCGATGAGCGACACTTTTGCTCCGCTGATACATTTTGTCTTTGCAAGAACAGATTTCGGTACAGTATATGTCAGATAGGCTTCGCGAAGTTTGAGGAATGAGCCGTCGAGAATAGCCATTTCCTTGATCGAATAGAACAAACTAAAGAAGTCTTCTGCATTGACGGCGACATCGTTAATCTTGCCGTCAGCCGTCTTGAATACTTTGTCTGTCAGTGCATTTTTGCCTGCGATAACGCCGTTTTCGCGCATATCGCCTTCGGCTGTCTGCTTGTAGATACCGGTATAGAAACCGAAACTTTCGGATATTGAAAATATGTCGCCACCCTTGCGCATATCGAGCAGGAATCCAAGCGTCCAGTCCTTGTAACTAAACTCGTTACGAAGTCCTGCGAGCCAGTCGGGTGTTACGTCGCCAATCTCTTTCGATGTCTCGTAAACGGGGAAGCCGTCTTCGACTAATATTGAGCCGTCGTCGTTATACACATATCCCGTTCCGACCAGAGTACCCCACGATTTGCCGGGGATAGCAAGGTTCGTACAGCTCCAGCTTGAGCCTAACTGATACGATTGCAGCGATTCGCCCGAAACAGGGTCGGTATAGAGTTCGATAATCTTGCTGCGGTCTTTTGCCCAGTTGAGCGTTGCCGTCCAGTTCAGACCGGAAGCATTTTTGAGAATATCGGCGCTGAGTGAAATTTCAAGTCCTTTATTTTCAATCTTTCCGGCATTGATCAGCATCGAGGTATAACCTGCCGAGGGCGCGGTGTTGACCTCCATAATTTGATCTGACGTCAATTTGTGGTAGTAGGCAGCGTCCAAATGCAGACGGTTTTGCAGGAAATTGGCTTCGACGCCGATTTCCCATGTCTTGACCATTTCGGGACGCAGACCTGCGGGCGGATAGATAAACGGATTGCTGTAGAGCGTCGTTCCCGCCATGCCTGCCGACTCTGAACGATAGTAACTTCCGTTGCGGTAAGGCGTGGTGGCATTACCGATTTTAGCCCAACCGCCGCGCAGCTTCAGATAGTTCAGTCCTGCGTTTGACTGCAGGCTGGGAAATGTCTCGGTTACAATCCAGCTGGCGCTTACCGAAGGATAGAAAAAGTCGTCGCTGATAGTTGAATCCCAGTCGTTACGGGCGCTTATATCAACATAATACTGGTTTTTCCATCCGAACGATGCGTTGGCGTAAACCGAATTTGAACGGCGCAGTTCGTGGTTTTGGCTTGTAACAGGCGAGCCTACAACGTTGGTAACCGTATATAATCCGGGCACGGTGAGCATATCGCCGCCGACAGACTGGATAGCATAATCGTAATCGCGATAGTTAGCTCCGGCTAATGCGTTGATGTTCAGATCTCCGAAATTCTTGTTGAAGTACGCTATAAAATCAACGTTGATCTCGGTCGTGTATCTGCTGTATTCGCGGAAATAGCCATCGGGATAGTCCGGGTCGCGTTCGCGATTCGATTTTTGATTTGAACCGATGTAGTCAATACCTGCGCGACCTTCAAACTTCAACCAGTCAGTCGGTTTATACCATAACGACGCCTTGCCGTAAGCGCGATGACGTTTGTATTTGTTGAGGTTGCGGTAGGCGACATAGTACGGGTTGGAGTGGTATTCCTGTTGCCAGTTGTAATAGTCCACATCCGACACTTTCTCCTGCCAGTGCTCTTTCAGGTCTTGCATATCCACCTGACGACCAAACCATTGCAACAACGATTGCATCGGGTTGGTTGCGTTGTAGCCCGTACCCGGCAAGTTGCCGCTCGTCGTATAGACATAGTTGGCGTTCACGTCAAACTCAATGTGTTTGTTGACGTTGTATTGGTTGATCAGCGACGCCGAATAGCGTTCGAGATCGGTGTTGGGGGTCATACCGGTTTGTCCGCGATAGCCGATCGACGCACGGGTCGATGAATATTCGTTCGACGACGCCATTGAAACATTATGGCTTGTCGAATGACCTAACACAAAGAAATCCTTAATGTTGTTGGGATGCGAAACCCAGGGCGTAGCCTGACGTACTCCGTTGACAACCGGACTGTTAAACTGCGGCAGGTTAAGCCCGATGTCGAGGCGCGGTCCCCACGATTCGTCGGCGTTGTCGTTAACGCCGTTGCCGTATCCGTCAACATACGAGAAACCGTAGTCGCGTGCGAAGTCGGCATACGAGCCTGTGTAACCGGCTGCCTGAAAATCTTTCCAATCAAATTCCGAACCGTAGTATCCCTGACCGTACTTGTTCTGGAACTCCGGCAAACCATAAACCTGATCAACCGTATAGTCGCCGTCGTAAGATACCTGTACGCCCTGTCGTTTTCCTGTTTTGGTCGTAATCAGGATTACGCCATTACCGGCACGCATACCGTAAAGCGCTGCCGATCCACCTTTCAGCACAGAAATAGATTCGATATCGGCGGGATTGATATCGTTGATGCCTGAGCCAAGGTTGATTGTCGAACCCGTTGCGTTGTCGTTTGCAACAGGTACGCCGTCAACAACTATCAATGGCTGATTGCTGCCAAACGACGAGTTGCCGCGAATGACAATGTTCTGCGATGCGCCAATCTGACCACCCTGCTGGGTGATCTGAATACCGGCAATCTTGCCTGCCAGCGAATTGGCGATGTTCATCTGTCCTGCCGAGGTAATCTCTTCTGATTTGACCTCCTGAAGTGCATAACCAAGCGATTTCTTCTCGCGCGAAATACCGAGAGCCGTAACGACAACTTCATCCAACAGTTGCTGGTCGGATTCGAGTACGACATTCATATTCGCCGAAATGGCTACTACGGCAGTCTTCAAACCTACGAATGAGATTGTCAGCGTCCGTGCATCCGACGCAACATTCGGAAGTTCAAATACGCCATCAAGGTTCGTTACGGTACCGTTAGTTGTACCCGTTACGACCACCGATGCGCCAATAACCGGCAATCCGTCCTCGCCCGACGTAACTGTTCCCGTTACGCGCCGCGACTGGGCAGATGCCACACTAATGCCTAAAATAAGGCATAATAAAAAATAGGTAATTTTTTTCATTTCATTCTCACTAAAATTAATAATATGCTAAAAAAACTGTTTTTAGTTATGTATCTACTATTGAATTGCGCTGCAAAATTAGCTTCTTTTTTTTAACTTAAGTAAAATTTTCGGCGTATTATATATTATTATGATTATTTAATCATTGTGAAAACGAAAAAAGTGCGTACAATTTCCGTATTTCAAAGAAAACAGTTATTTTTGAGCGCCAATAAAGACTGATGAAGGATATAAGGTTTGAATATCAATATGTTGTGCTTCTGCTATGCTTGTGCGTGGCGGGATGCAAACCTATTGCGCCCGTTACTTCCGACATCCTTATCGACCTCGAAAAGCCCGTTGTAGCCGTCAATCGCGAGCTTTACGGCTTGACGCTCGAAGAAATCAATCACGCTATCGAAGGCGGCATCTATGGCGAGATGATTCAAAATCGCAGTTTTGAGGATGGCGTCTTGCCGACGGGATGCACTTACGACCAGTTTGCCAACAGTCTGACCACTCCTTCGGGTTGGACTGTCCCGTTCGTCTCGCCCAACACCGTTCCGGGCTGGCGCACGCTAACGTCTGAGACGCAGCTCTTTATCGACACTTGGAGCCGTCCGATAAACGAATTTAACGAGCGCTCGCTGTGGGTCTATGTGCCGTTTCATGCCAAAGGCGGCGTCGTAGCCGAAGGGTTTGGCGGTATCAATGTCCGAAAAGGCGAGAAATATGATTTGTCGCTGTATATCAGGGGGCAACGCCATTCGCATATTAATGTCGAGCTGCGCGATTCGATGGCGGGGCGTGCCTTGAGCGATGCCTTCACCATCAATTATGCCTACGACTGGACGCGCGTACATTATATATTTACCGCCACCGACAGCGACCCTTCGGCGACGCTGGTTTTCAGCGCCGACAGCTCTGCACTGTTCAATCTCGACATCGTATCGCTCTTTCCGCAAGATACTTGGCACGGGCGCACTAATGGCTTTCGTCGCGACCTGATGGAGGCTCTCGAAGCTCTTAATCCGCGTTTTGTGCGTTTCGCAGGCGGCGCTTCCGTCGAAGGATACGCCTCGTCAGCCCTTGCCGACTGGCAGGAGACGCTGCGTCCGATAGAAGAGCGGCGGCATCTCTGGGGGATGTACGGCTATGGCGTCAATCAGGGCGTCGGCTTGAATGACTTCCTTCAGCTGAGCGAAGACCTCGATGCCAAGCCCGTGTATGTCGTCAACGCCGGTCTGCTCAATCAGCGCTATCGCACTCGTTATCAGGATAAACCGATGGATTATTGGACGTCGCAGCTCACATCGGCTTTAGCTTATGCCAACGAGCCGACGGACTCGGTTTACGGCAGCCTCCGGCAGTCGCAGGGGCACTCGGAGCCGTATCGTCTCGACAGGATTGAGATTGGCAGCGAGCATCGCGGACGCGAATATCTCAACCGTTACCGTCAACTGCGCGAAGCCGTCGGCAACAGGAATATAACGCTGATATCCAACAGCATTGACGGGGTGCGCGATTTCTCGCGCGAATGGATCGACACGCATTTCAATCTCAGTCCCGACTATCTTATCGCCTGTCATAACATTTTTGATATGAGCGATTTGACCTTGCAGACGCCTATGCGTTTTGTGGGCGAGTTTGGCGCTTCGTTTTCGCCCGAAGCCGGTACGTTGCGTGCGGCTGTCGGCGAGGCGGCGTTCCTGATAGGTGCAGAGCGCAATCCGCAGAATGTCAAAGGCATAGCCTATTCGCCCCTGCTCGGACACGCCGCGTTCCCGCTCTATGGCAAGCCCGCTATCCTGTTCGATGCCTCGCGTATAGCCAAAAGCCCGTCGTACTATGTGATGCAGATGTTTGCCGACAATCGCGGCGACGACCTGCTCGTTACCAATGTGAAAACTTACGACAAGCCGCAGGTTAACGTCGGTGGCGCTGCCGTCATCCTGTTCGACTATCAGTTTGGCGTCAAGGATATTGCGTGGAACGGCGAGGAAGTGAAAACGGCATTTGTGCGCGACGACCGTATCAACAACAAATGGAGCGGACAGCCCGTGCGCCGCGAAGAAGTCGAAATCCTCTCGCTGCCCGAAGGTTTCGATTTTGAGAAGGAACAGAGCAAGGTGGTCGAAAATCGCGAGGTCGGCGACGCACGAGGGCAGCCATCTGATGTTTTTCGCCGTTATATGTTCTTTGGCGACGGCGAGGCGTACAACTACCGCATCTCGGTGAATATCAAAGAAGTGCAGGCGGGCGGGACGATAGAAATCCACGTGCGCGACAATGGCGAAGCCGAAGAGCTGTCGGATTATATCTCGCTGACGTTCCGCAACGGGCGAGCCGGACTGTATCATTGCGGAGGCAAGGTCGAGCGGCAGCTCACCGAGCCTGTGCCGGTCAATTTCACTAAGGATGTCTGGTATCGCGTCGAGATCGTCTGTGCCGATAACAGGATACAGTGCTATATCGACGGCACTATGATTATCAATGCCAATGTGCCTTCGCGTCCTACGCTGCTGACGGTCGCCACTCGCGAAAACGAAACTAACACCGTCATACTCAAGGTTGTCAACACCACTCTGCACGAAGAATGGTGCTCGATCAATGTGGCTGGCGGCAGCTTCCGCAGCGAGGTCGAAGTGATACAACTGGCAGGGCGTCCCGACGCTCAAAACACACTGATGTCGCCCGAAGTGATAACGCCGACAAGCTCGACGCGCTCATTCTCGTTCAACCGACCCATCACATACCCCTTTCCCGCCAATTCGGTTACAATATTCCGTTTGAAAATGAAATAGCTCAAAAGCGTTGCAGGTCGCAAAGCCGCTTGTAATAGCCGTTGAGAACGAGCAGACCGTCGTGGCGACCGCGTTCAACGATTTCGCCATTGTGCATCACGCATATCTCGTCGGCATTGCATATCGTTGACAGTCGATGTGCTATGACTATTGTTGTGCGGTTGCGCATAAGCCGCTCAAGAGCCTCCTGTACAAGACGTTCCGACTCGGTGTCGAGAGCCGATGTAGCCTCGTCGAGGATAAGGACGGGCGGGTTCTTAAGTATCGCGCGGGCTATGCTGATACGTTGGCGCTGACCGCCGGAGAGTTTGCCGCCGCGATCGCCGATATTGGTGTTGTAGCCGTCGGGCGTCGCCATTATGAAATCGTGGGCGTTGGCGATACGGGCAGCCTCTTCGACCTCAGCTTGAGTGGCATTGACGACGCCAAAGGCTATGTTGTTGAAAAACGTGTCGTTGAACAGGATAGCTTCCTGGTTGACATTGCCCATCAGCCCGCGCAGGTCGGTCAGCGCCATCTCGCGTATGTCAGTCCCGTCAATCGTGATGCTGCCCCGCTCAATATCGTAGAAACGCGGCAGAAGGTCAACGAGCGTGCTTTTTCCCGATCCCGACTGTCCGACGAGCGCTATGGTTTTGCCTTTCTCGACCCGTAGCGAGACGTCGCGCAGCACCCACTCGTCGCGATAGCGAAACCACACGTGGCTGTATTCTATGGCGCTGTTCATCGTCGCAGGCTTGGGATTGGCGGGCGAGACGATATTGCTCTCGGCATTAAGTATTTTATCAACGCGCTCGACCGACGCAAGTCCTTTCTGGATGGCATAAACCGATTTGCTCAAGTCTTTTGCGGGATTGATGATGCTGTAGAATATCACAAGATAATAGATAAACACCGAGGCGTTGATGGCGGCGGCGCTGTTCGACAATATCAGCGTACCGCCATACCAAAGGATGATGACAATTGTCAGTGTGCCAAGAAATTCGCTCATCGGATGCGCCAATTGCTGACGGCGATAAATACGGTTGGTCGTCCGTCGAAACTGTTCATTGGTCTGCTCAAACCTCCGCTGTATCTTCTTCTCGGCAACGAAAGCCTTGATGATACGCAATCCACCGAGCGTCTCTTCGAGCTGGCTCATCAGCTGTCCGAGCTGAGTCTGTCCGAGTAAGGATCTTTTTTTCAACCGCTTGCCTACCTGCCCCATAACATATCCGGCTAAGGGCAGCAGGACGAGCACAAACACCGTCAGTTGCCAGCTGATGACGAGCATTGCCATTAAATAGATGACAATCAGGATAGGATTTTTGAACAGCATATCGAGCGAACTCATTATCGACGCCTCTATCTCGTTGACGTCGCCCGATGCCCGCGCAATGATGTCGCCCTTGCGCTCCTCAGAAAAGAAACTGAGAGGCAACTCCGTGATTTTTCGGTTGATACGGTTGCGAATATCGCGCACTACGCCTGTGCGTATGGGTATCATCGTGTAGAATGCCATATACATCGCCCCCACTTTCAACAGCGTCATAGCCACCAGCGACAGCCCGACCATCAACAGCGTAAACTGCGTCCCGTGCTGGGCTATCAGATTGCCGATATACAGGAAAAAGTTGTCCTTGAGCAGCGTCGGAGCATCTTTCCACGTCTCCCACGAGCCGTAGTCCCACGACCAGTCGATAGCCGTATAAGTAGCCTCGCCCGTCTTGAAAAGTATGTCGAGAATGGGCACTACAAGCGCAAACGAAAATACATTCAACACCGCCGACAGTATATTGAATAAAATGTTCATTATCATATACTTCTTGTACGGCGGAACGAACCGCTTGAGCACCCGGAAAAAGTCTTTCATCGCGACAGTAAATTTTTTTTTTCGGCAAAGGTACGAATTTTTTGCGATTTTTTTTTGTTGTATAAAATTAAAATACTTATATTTGCGGCGATACAATTGCATTTTTATAATTTACTAACTTTCTAAACCCAAAAGAGAATGAAACATTCAAAAAGCATTAATGCCATGAATTTCTCACGGAGACAATTCATTGGAACAATGGCGTCTGCAGCTGCATTTACCATCGTGCCTCGCCATGTATTGGGCGGCGTAGGCTATACGGCGCCAAGCGACCTGCCCAATATTGCCGGTATAGGTATCGGCAGTCAGGGCGGCGGCGATATCCAGAATATCGCTACACCGGATGTGCCTATCCAGCGCAGAGCCGGCTCGTCAGGTATGCTGATGCAGCCCTACGGAGGCATCCGTCCCGCACGCGGCGGATTTTTCCCCGGCGGCGGAGGCACGCCCCCCGCAGGTGGCGGTCAACGTCCCGCAGGCGGAGCAGTAGCCAATTCCAACTCACCCATCCAGATGGGCGATGCCGGACAGGGTACGTTCAAACATGCCAATATCTATGCCCTCTGCGACGTCGATCACGACTATGCAGGTCATATTATGGCTGGCTATCCCAAAGCTAAAAAGTATCACGACTTCCGTGAGATGATTGACAAAGAGAAAGAAATCGACGGCGTACTGATCGGCACCCCCGACCACTGCCACGCCGTTATTGCCTCTTATGCCATGAACGCCGGAAAAGCTGTGTTTGTCGAAAAACCGATGGCGAAAACCATCTACGAGGTGCGCTATCTGCGCGATCTGGCTAAGAAAACAGGCGTCGTTACCCAGATGGGTAATCAGGGACACAATGCCGAAGGGTCGATGCAAACCGTCGAATGGATACGCGCAGGCGCTATCGGCAATGTCCGCGAAGTGCACATGTGGTCGAACCGTCCGATGTGGAAACAGGGCTACTTCCCCCGTCCCGACGCTCAACCCATCCCCGACAACCTCAAGTACGACCTCTGGCTCGGTCCGGCTAAAGAAGCTCCCTACAACGCCGAATGTGTGCACTTTGCATGGCGCGGACTGTGGGACTACGGCACCGGCGCTATGGGCGATATGGGCGCGCACACCTTCGATGCTCCTATCTGGGCGCTCGACCTCGGTATGCCGACCAAGATTCAGGCTACGACCACGCCGTTCAACGACGTCTATCTGCCTCTCTCCGAATTTGTTGAATACGAATTTCCCGCACGCGGCAATCAGCCTCCGGTGAAAGTTACCTGGAGCGATGGCGGCATCAAACCCGCCCGCCCGTCAGCTCTCGAAGCCGACCGCGCACTCAGGGAATGTCTCTACATCGGCGACAAGGGTATGATTATGCACGGCACGCACGGAGCAGCCCCCGAATTTATTCCCAAAAATCCCGATTTCAAAGAACCGGCTAAGACCCTCCCGCGTCCCAAGAGTATCTATGTGGACTGGGTAGAGGCTATCAAGGAAAAACGGAAAGCGGCGAACGACTTTGAAGTGGCAGCCAAGCTGACCGAAATTATGTTGCTCACCAATATCGCAGTAGCAGCTCAACAGCTCAATATCACACTCGAATATGACGCTGAAAAGATGAAGATCACCAACTGCGAAGAGGCTAACAACTACTTCCACTACGAGTATCGTAACGGATGGAAACTTTACTAACCCTCAATTTGACGAATATGGATAATAAAATCAATCTCATCCAATCGCGACGCGCGTTCCTCGGAACCTCAGCCGCTCTTGCCGGAATAACCATCCTCCCGATGGGGCTTAATTCTTGCAAACCGGCGCCTGCGTCAGATGCAGCGGCGGCTGCCGACAGCGGCAAGCCCTGTTCAAAATTCGGTGGCGTACAAATCGGCACTATCACCTACAGCTGGCGCGACCAGCCGAGCGGACTGGAAAACACCATCAAGTATTGCGTCGAGGCAGGCATCAACTCCATCGAGCTGATGAGCAACGACCTCGAAGAATATCTGGGCGCTCCTCCCAATACGGCTATGGCTAAGATGCGCGAGTTTATGATGCAGCAACGGGCAGCCGGCGGCGGCGCTCCACCCTTTGGCGGTGGCGGCGGCGGTGGTCGTCCGGGTGCAGGCGGTCCTCCGCAAGGCGCAGGTGGTCCCCCGCAGGGCGGCGGCGCTCCTCCACAGCGCCCGCAAATGCCACCCGAACTGCAGGCAGAGATGGCGAAGTACAACGAAGAACTCAAAGCATGGCGTCTGTCGATCGACCTTAACAAGGTGGCGTCTGCCAAGCAGCTGCTCGATGACGCAGGCATCGAAGCGCATATCGTGAAGTTCTCGCCCGGCAACTGGGAAGACGACCTGATCGACTATGCCTATACCGTAGCAAAAGCTATGGGCGCCAAGGGCGTGTCAGACGAGATAGGCGAAAATGCAGTGAAGAAAATGGCTCCCATCGCCGCTAAGCACGGTATGTATGCCATCTTCCATAATCACATGCAGTTTGCCGACGACCCCTCGTTCAGCTACGACCCCTTTATTGCCGTTTCCGATGCCGTCCGCTTTAACTTCGATTCGGGACACTACTTCGGCTCGACAGGTAAAAATCCTGTGGATATGATCAAGAAATATCACGACAAGATATTCAGCATTCATATCAAGGACAAAACCGGTCCGACAGCATCCGAACCCAACACCAATCAGGTCTGGGGACAGGGCGAAACACCGCTGTCGGAAATTCTGCTGCTGCTCAAGCAGGAGAAATATCCTATCTATGCCGATATCGAGCTTGAATACGACGTCAAGCCCTGGTCATCATCTGTAAGAGAGGTGAAGACTTGCGTGCAGTATGCCCGCAACATCCTCATCTGATTCTTTTTTCTTTGTTTTTCTTTAGTTATTATTAAAAATGAAAATAGCCGGAACGTTCAGTGTGTTCCGGCTATTTCTGTTATCAGGCTTTATACCCGTTCTCGACTATTTCCAGTCGGGATTCTGAACCAGCAAACCAGCCATTGTCTTGATCTGGTTGTTGGGGATAGGGAGAGTGTAAAGATTGTTCGGATAGATACGACCCTGATACTTGAACAGGTATTTCTGCTCGAAGGCGAGGAAGCCTGTCAGCTCGTCGTAAGCTATACCCCAGCGTGCGAGGTCGAACCATCTGTGCCCTTCGAGACCCAACTCGATCTGACGCTCAAAGCGCAGAGCGGCTAAAGCGCCATCTTTGGTGGCAAACTGCGAGTCGGGATAGAGACCGATGCGATAGTTGCCTGCAGCGTCGGCGCCCTTCTTGCCGTTAACAAGGTCATCGAGCACATATTGCGACGACGAGGGTTCCATAGTCTCGAAATCCGCGGCGTGCACGTAAGCATTTGCCGCGCGCGCGCGTACCTGATTGATATACTTGCCGGCTTCCTGATGAGCGCCGGTTTCGATCAACGCCTCGGCATACATAAGCAGTATGTCGGCATAGCGTATCAGGTGGAAGTTCTTAGCTGACGAACCGGCTGAGGTCGAGACAGTCAGACTGCCGCGGTCGGCGTTGTTCGGGATATTCTTCTTGTTAAGATACGGACCGCCATTGGAATACTCGCGAATCCAACCGTCGATGGTCAGAGGCACAGAGTAGTCAAGGTAGGGCGTCTCGAAACGTCCGATGCTGTAGTCGATACGCGGGTCGGTATAAACCGTCAGGTCGGTGTGAATACTGGTCGTACCTTCTTCGAGGCTCGACAGCGGCGTCTTGTTGCGATACGACTTGTCGAGCAGGGGCAGACCTTTATCGTCAACGATATACGAGTTAGCCATATCGTACGAGGGCTGATAGAATCCCCAGCCGCCCTGTCCGAGCTTACCGACCATACCGATATGCGGACTGCCGTTGATAGCGTTGGTGGCGGTCTGCGTTCCGGAGATGGCGTGCTGTATGTCGAATACCGATTCGCCCGTCCAGTCGGCTATGCCTGCGGTGTAGAGGTCGTTGTAGGTGTCGGCGAGTTTGTATTTCTGTCCCTTGCCGTCAACGCCGTTGTCGATGACCTGTTTGAGCGTCGAGAGAGCGTCGTTCCAGTGGTTAGACGTGCCGTTTTTGCCGTTGTAGGGCGACGAATAATAGACATATATCTTGCCCATCAATCCTGCGGCAGCCCATTTGTTGACATAGCCCGGAGTGCTCGACCACGAGTTGGGCAGGTCGTCGAACGCCTTCTTCGCGTCGGCTATCACCTTATCCCAGATGTAGATATAATTGCCCGATTCGTCAACGTTGGATACCTGCGGGTCGGTAGCTTTGGCAAATTCTTCGCTGCCAATGTAAGGTATGGCGGCGCCAAACACTTTGATTCCTTCAAAATGCCAGAACGCACGCATAAAATACGCCTGAGCCATAGTCTCCGTATATTTGTCCTTGCTCTCGCCCTGAATAGCCGACAGCTCGTCTTTCGTGGCTTCGGCTTGGCTCATCAGGTTGTTGGCGCGGGCAATGCCGTTATACACAGCCGCCCACTTGCTCTGCAGATAGCCGTTGTCGGTCGTTATGTCGTACAGCTCCAGCTGGGTGAAGGTTGACTGGTCGGCATACGAACTGCCTTTGTTTGCCTGCCCGCCCATCACGTCGCCATACTGATAGTTGCTCAGCGGGGCGCCGAAGTTGCTGTAGTTCATCGTGTAAAGCCAGGCGTACATCCCGACTATTGTCATATCTATCCCTTCGTTGTTTTGCAGCGCGGTTGCATCGACCTTGCCCACGGGACGGATCTCTAAAAAATCTGAACAGCTTGTCATTGCTAACAGACTGATCATTATCGAAATAAATGTTATTTTCTTCATTTTAGATGTAATTTAAATGTTAGAAATAATTAGAATGATACGTTTAGACCCATAATAAACTGACGGGGCATACCGTATGATCCGTAGTCGATACCTCTTGCGCGGTCGTTACCAAGGATATTGAACGAGCGCACCTCAGGATCCAAACCGTCGTAGCCGGTGATCGTGAAGAGGTTACTAACCTGTCCGTAGATGCGGACACGTTCGAGCTTGATCTTGTTCAGGATGCTGCGCGGAAGCGAATATCCCAAAGTTATCATCTGGCTGCGCAGATACGAGCCGTCCTGTATGTACATACTGTTCGATTCGTTACCGGCTTCGTTACCTTCACCCGTGATAGTCGTCCACAAAGGATAGATACCGTTGGGGTTGGTCGTCGGATGCCACGAATTGTCGCGACGGTCTTTCGAGTAGTTACTCTGCAGGTTGCCGAAGTGAGTGTAATACATATAGTGTTTGAACAGGTCGTTGCCAACCGAGAATATCATATAGGTATTGAAATCCCATTCTTTGTAGTTGATACCGAGATTGATACCGCCCGAAAAGTCGGGATGCGGATTACCGATGATGGTACGGTCGTCGGCAGTGATCTTGCCGTCTTTGTTCACATCTTCAAGCTGATAGCGACCGATGAAAGCGTTGGGGTCAAGGTCGGATGCGTTGTTGATACCGTACGGCAATACCGTCTGTCCGTTTTCCTTATAATTGGTTACGTCGGCTGCTGACTTGTAAATGCCTATCACTTTATATCCGTAGAACATACCTACGGGCTGTCCTTCGGTGGTGATGGTCATATTGTTCAGACGCGAGGTGTAGAACAGGTCGGAGCTGCCCAGCTTGGTAACGGTGTTGCGATATCCGGAGATATTGAAACCGATGTTATAGCGGAAGTTGCGTCCTACGCGGTCGCGCCAGGTAGCGTTGAAGTCCATACCTACGTTACGCATATTACCGATATTGATATTGGGCTTCGTCCCTGTACCAGCCTGTGCCGACCAGTTGGCGGCGACAAGCATATCGGATGTGTTGCGTACATACCAGTCTAAGTTGAAGGTCAACTTGTTGAATACAGCGCCGTCAAGACCGATATTGAGCGAGCGTACTGTCTCCCAGCGTGCATCGGGGTCGCCAAGGTTGGTGATGGCATAACCGGTCTTGATATTCGTGTCAACGCCGGCGGCATCGTAGTTGGTTACGTAGCCGTTAGCCGAACCTGTACCTGTACCATACTGGAAGGCATAGTTGTATGCTCCGATATTGGAGTTACCCGTCGTACCGTAGCCGGCGCGGATTTTCAGGTCGTCGAGCCATTTCTTGGTCGATGACATAAACGCCTCTTCGGTGATACGCCAGCCTAACGACAGCGAGGGGAAGAAACCGTAACGGTGATTGGCGCCGAACTTCGACGAGCCGTCATAACGGAACGATGCCGTTCCCATATACTTGTTGTTATAGACATAGTCGGCGCGACCGAAGTAGCCGAACATTGCGGTGTGCGACTCCATAGCTCCACTGTTGCTCAGGTTCGAGGTCGCTCCGTTGTCGATGTTCCACGTGTTCGGGTCGTTCTCGAAGATATAGTTCAGACGGGTAGCCGAAATGTTGCGTCCCAGCCCGTTGTTCAATGCCTCAGTACCCAACACTCCCGTTATCTGATGTATCTGGTCGAAAGTCTTGGTATAGGTGGCGGTGTTGGTCCACTGCCAGTCGAAGCTGTAGCTTGCATATTCGTAGAGGCTGTTGTTAGCGCTGCCTTCCTTGTCCGACATAATGGTTATCTCGCTGAATGTGCGGGTCCAGTTGCCGCGCAGACGCGGAGCATACTGTGTGCGCAGCGTCAGTTCAGGAATGGGCTTGACGTCGGCAAAGAACGAAGCGTCGCCGAAGAAACCGCGGTTCCAGTCGTCGTGCTGGTTGTAAACGGCGTTGTAGGCTGAGGTGTTACGTCCGCCTTCGGGAGCCTGCGAACCGGCAAACTCGCCTCCGATATTATAGACCGGCAACCACGATGCTGTGGTATAGATCTTACCGAAGATGTCGCCGTCGCCCTGATTACCGCGCTCACCCGCCATCTGCATTGCCGATACGTTGATATTGGCGCCGAGTGTCAACCACTTGGTTGGGGTGAACTGGGTGTTGATACGCAGGTTGTAGCGTTTGAAGTACGACGATTTGATCGTTCCTTCGCGCGAGTTCATACCCAGCGACATCGAGTACTGACCTTTGTCGTTGCCGCCCATAGCGGAGATCTGGTGGTCCTGAACAATACCGGTCTGGGTAACTAACTTGTACCAGTCCGTACCCGCGCGGGCTTCTTCTTCGCTGTAGCCGTCGAGCTTCATCTGTGCATAAGCCGAACGTGCCCAGCTGCTGCTGCCGTCCGACAGGTAAGATGCTTCCCATGCTGCGATGCTTCCAAATTGAGAAATGATTTCGGCTTCGGACATACCGGCAGGCTTCACTGCGTAAGGCATAGTGAGCTGGTCGTTGGAGTTGAGCGAGCCGAACTGTGCGTGGGTCTGTACAGCCGTAACGCCGCGCTGGTCGCGCAGGTTGACCATACCTTGAGCCACAAATTCCATCGATTCCCAAGCGTTCAGCAGGTTGTAACCTGAGTTCGCCATCGTCGAAGCGCCCATATAACCGTTGTAGCTGACGCGCACACGGTCTTTCGAGCCTTTCTTCGTCGTTACGATGATAACGCCGTTAGCGCCCTGAGCACCATAGATAGCTGTCGCCGATGCGTCCTTCAAGATCTGGAACGATTCGATGTCGTTAGGATTGACCGATTCGGTGCTTACTCCCTGAATACCGTCAACGATAATCAGCGGGTCGGAACCGTTCACCGAGCCTACACCACGTACACGTATCGTCGTGCTTGCGCCCGGAGCGCCCGACGATGATACGTAAACACCGGCAGCCTTGCCCATCAATGCTTCGGCAAAGGTCGATACAGGCGTCTCGGCAAGTGCGTCAGCCGAAACTACCGCCACCGAGCCTGTGATGTCTTTCTTCGCCTGTGTACCGTAACCCACGACGACCACTTCTTCAAGCGCCTTCGTGTCTTCGGCAAGCGTTACATTAATCGTTGTCCTTGTCCCGACAGCGATCTCCTGTGTGATATATCCTACGTAGGATACCTGCAGTACAGAATTATTACCGGCTACACGAAGAGCAAATCGCCCGTCCATGTCAGTGATAATTCCGTTCGTCGTGCCTTTCTCAATCACATTCGCGCCAATAACAGGCTCGCCGGCTACGTCGATAACAACACCCGACACCTGCTTCTGTGCAAAAGCTGAAAAAGAAAAACAACCCAGAACGCATAACAGGTAAAATGCCCTGCGCCATGCGTCCAAATTCGTAATAAACAGTTTTTTTGTCATAGAATTGGTATTAATTAATTAGTAAAACATTGAAGTATTATTTCCTTGTTCCGTTATACGGCGCAAATATAGGAAAAGTTAAAAAATCTGCAATTTTTTTATCGTATGTTATAAAACATATTTATATGTTAAAATTTGCCGAAAATGGCGATTTAAAGGCTAATAGGGCACTTTGCAGTGTAAAAAAAACTTTACCGGCTGACGAAATTGATGTCTTTACCGGCGTCGTTGCGGGCAGTTTTGGCAAGTCGGCGGCGCAAATCGGGCACTCTGTCCTTGATAAATTCGGGGATATTGTACGACTTCATCAGGCGGTCGTAATGCTGCGGGTCGCGCTGCGGCATAGGGAAAGGCTTGTCTGCCCTGCCGTCGGGACGGATATGCGCGATGTAGGGACGGGTATATAGCCCGTCGAGCCGCCGACTGCTGAAAACAAGCCAGCGCCCGTTGCTGCTCCACGAATGATAACTCTCTACATCCGACGAGTTTAGCTCGTCGAACCGGCGACTGACGCCCTTCTCAAGGTCGATGATATGCAGGTCGGCGTCCTTGTGCCAGATAGAGAAATTGCCATACGAAGCGAGGGTATAGACAAGAAAACGTCCGTCGGGCGAGACACGCGGAAACGAGGCGCTGCAACCTTCCGTATTGGCGTTGTAGAGCGTGTCCACCTTTGCGCCGAAGCTGCGAGTGGCAGGATCGAACGCTATCGAGCACAGGCTGTAGCGCACCTCGTCGTACGACGCAGGCATAGGTTTGGCTTCGGCTGAACAGAAATACATCCTTGTCCCGTCGGGCGAAAACGTGGGAAAAGTCTCGAAAGCATCGGACGCGAACAGCGGCGGCGCAGTAACAACTTCGTGGCGTTCGACGTCATAAACAACAACATCGGAGGCTTCGTCGAACACCTCGACGCGGTTGGGATCGGTAGTGTGATAAGCCTGCTGAGTACTGTTGACCGAAAAAGCGACAAAACGTCCCGACGGATGCCACGACGGATAGACAAGCGCCGAAATGGTAGAGTCGGTTCGTGTGTTGAGCTTCTCGACCTCGCCGTCAATGGCGACGAGCGTACCTGCGTAACGGGCGCGAAGATGCAGCAGCATACTGTCGGGCGACTGCATACGGAAACTGTGGCAGTTCATACAGTTGTTGCCCGTCGTGCGGTTTTCCAAAATCGGCGACTGCTTGCCCGTCCGCAAATCGTACTGGTAAATGCCCATCTCGTGCCATAGCTCATAACCCGGCTCAATAAGGCGATAAGCAATAACGGGGTCTATCGCATCAGCGGAAACGTAGATATTGAACGGTTCGTACATCTTTCCTCCTATTGGCGACGTTTCGACTACGCCAACCTTGATGTATCCCGATGAACCGCAGGATTCTATCAGCCGTTTCCATTCCTTGCGTGTGGGGCTGAGCGCCTCGCCGTGGCGACTGTATGCCAAACAGTCGTATGTGTCGGTATAAAATAAGGCATAAGCATCAACCCCCTTGCGCAGACGGAAAGATATCGGCGCTATGTTGGGCGGGATGGTTGTCTCGATATAATCGGGGAAAATATCTGGCAAGCGGTAGAGCCTGCCGCCACCGGTCAAGTCTATTTCGCACGATACGACGATAGCTGATACTATGAGTAATAAGGATAATTGTTTCATCACTGTGTTGGTTGAGGTAATTTTTTGTAAAGGTAATAATAATAATATGTATCGCCAAACGACGACTCCAGCATAGCCGGTAGCGCATCTCCGGCTGAGCGGTTCGCTATCACCTCCCGACGAAACGTGTTGAAAACGCCCACCCTGTCGGTCGGCAAACGGAAATGCGTCCACATATCCGGCTGCTGCTCGTAAATCATCAGGGCTGCTTCCTGAAAACTGCGCGGCAAAGTCGTGAGCGCCGGCGTGCCGTAGAGCTTGAGCAGCTCCTGCATCGCCGACATATTCTTGTCGAGCAGCAACAGAGCGCCTGCAAATTCCATAGCGTTGCTGTTCGAGGGATTGGCATTGGCAATATCCAAAAAGTCAGCCTCCAAGCCGCGCGTAAGGGCGAGATGATCGTCTGCAGGCAGCGAGCGGCGTTTGTCGCCAAGCAACGGGTCGGCTTCCACAGCTGCGTCGTTGTAAAGAAACCTGCGTTGCGACTTCGCCCAACTGCGATAAGCAAACGTGCTCTCTAACAGACGGATATACTTCTCGGCTACGGCATAAAACCCGAATACGATGTTGGTCTGCACCAAGCGCTTGACAGCACGGGGATTGCCGCCGCACATCGCGCTGATATTTGCCTCAAACGCCATCTCCTGCGCCTTAGCGATATGATTGACAGCGAAATAGATGTCGCCCGCTAAGAGTGCGCTCGGCGCAGTCCCGTCCCAGACAGGCAACAGCCCCTGCACGCCGTGCTGATCGAGCGTGAACAGATGCGAGCCTAACTGCCCCTTGCCCGCAAGCGCCAGATTGAAATAGTTCAGATAGCGGTAGTTGTTGATCTTCGGCGTCGCGCAGTCGAGTATCCTGTCCCACTGTTCGGTGCGGCTGAAATAATCGAACTTCTTGATCTCGTACGAAGCGATGTCGCCATAGCGCCGGATCCCTTGCGTACATATAATAATATATAGCGCGACTTGTACGCCATAAATCGCAATATCGCGCTTCCATCCTCTATTCCATTCGGGCAACAGGCGCAACGATATGACAATCACCAATATAGCTATCCACGCGAAATATATCACCATACGCGGCTGCATCACGTCGTGATAATAGCCGTCGGGCAGGAAAGTGTGCCGATATTCGCAGGTCCATAGCTGGTGTACGCTCAAAATGCCCGTCAACAACGCCAGCAACGGCAAGAGCAGAGCGTAGAAGTGTTTCCCGTCATTGCAAAAACATAGCTCGCAGACCGTGGCGATTACGGCATAAAGCGCAAACACCGGTCCGGCTAAGACGAACAGCGCTATCGTAGCAAAAGTATGTGCCGCCAACCGCACGGCGACGCTACGCAGCAAAAAAGTAAGGTTGAGCGCCGCCAGCATAAGTGCAAAAGCTACCGTTCCCGATGTCTGGTAATTGTAGTCGAAGTGCATCAGCATCAGCGTGATAACAGGCAAAATGCTTAATGTCCACCAGCGCGTCGCCGGTCTGAACCGCAGCAATAAAAGATGTGTCAACGCCCCAACCAAAGTCAGCCACGCAGCAGTGATAAGCGCCCCAAGATATGGCACGGCATAAAACTGTACACAAAACTCCGAAACGACAACCGCTAATCCGCCAACCTGCCCCAAACGCCCGCCAACATACGTCCAAGCGTATTGAAACAGCTGGTTCTGCTCCACATAATAAAACTGATACGCGCCCAACCATTGCAACAAGATAGCCAGCACAACGAAAATTGCTGTGTAGAGGTAGGTGGAGTTATTGTATTCTACTTTCATGTCGTTGAGTTTTTTAATGAGGTAATGAGGTTATTATATGGTGTGTATCTCTTTGCTACTGAGGTTGTTTTGTTGTTTGAATGAGGTGAAAATGAGGTTTTTATTGCTCTCGTAACTGCAAACGCTAACTTGCCTACCACTGAGGTTGTTTTGTTGTTTGAATGAGGTGGAAATGAGGTTTTTATTGCTCTCATATCCACAAATGCCAACTTGTATCCGAGAAAAAACTCTCGAAACTCATCAAAGTCGGGCAACAACATTGCGATTGTCTCTGCTGCGAGACTTTTGCTGTCAGGGTATCGTAATGGGCTTTTAATCATAATGTGAGGTTCAAAAACCTCATTTTGACCTAATTTTCCAAACAAAACAACCTCAGTAGCCCGATGATTGTCCCCATACACCAACCTCATTACCTCATTTGTTTTCATCTTTTTTCTTGATAATTGTTTGTTGATAAAATTTGACAAAACCATCGTATTCCTGTGCATAAGTCTCTTTTATTTTATGGTGTTCCGGCTGATTTTCAATATACAAACACAAATCGTGAATGTGGCGTTTGGAAACCGAAAAAGCGGAACAAGACTGTTGCCACTGAAAAATACCAACACAAAGCCGATTGTCATTAATGAACTTTTCCGAACTCTTCGCAATGATTGTCGCCAATGTTTCCTCATCCAAATTTGCCGCCCGCGAAACGAGAAAATGAACGTGTTCGGGGTTTGCGTAAATAGAATACATTTTACAGCCATTATTATTGACAATTCCCGTAATATATTTTTCAATTCGCTCACGATGCTTTTCCAAAATGAGCGGCATCCGGTTAAGCGTTGTGAAAACAAAATGCGTGTATAAGTTATTGTATTCTACTTTCATATCAAACAGGTTTTTAATGAGGTAATGAGGTTATTATATGGTGTGTGTCTCTTTGCTACTGAGGTTGTTTTGTTGTTTGAATGAGGTGGAAATGAGGTTTTTATTGCTCTCGTATCCGCAAATGCCAACTTGTATCCGAGAAAAAACTCTCGAAACTCATCAAAGTCGGGCAACAACATTGCGATTGTCTCCACTGCGTGACTTTTGCTGTCAGGGTATTTTGAACATTTATTCATATTTTACTATTCATTGCAATAAATTATTTTAGACTGCGAAGTTACGTGATTTTTTTGAATGGCAAAACAAAACGTTCAGAAGTTTGTTTCTG
Source organism: Tannerella sp. (assembly GCA_031272455.1). GTDB lineage: Bacteria > Bacteroidota > Bacteroidia > Bacteroidales > Tannerellaceae > Tannerella. The sequence goes on from JAISTS010000013.1 coordinate 25,790, forward strand.
GATTTCGTTTTTTTTTTTTTTTTACAAATCAAACCATTCATTCACATCTTCACGAGAATAAATTTCAATAGATTTATTATTCAACCAAACAGATAATTGATTTCCATCCCAAATTAACTCATCAAATGTCTCTGTTGTTGTTTTGAAGAATGAATATATTTTATCGTATTGTTCTTGTAAGTTCATAATTATAATTCCCCCACTGCTAATAATTCAGATGTTTTAGTATGCAAAACAGAAATTGTTTCGTAATCTTTAAATTCAACTCTTTGATTTTTCAACAATTCAACGAACATTCGTTTATTTAAATTAGCATAATATTCGCGCTCCCGTACTTTGTCAGCAACAATATAGAATTTTGAATAAAAATCTTGAAGTTCAACAAATTTGCCCAACGAGTGTTCTATATTAGTTGAATGTTCCACTTCAAAAAAAGCATAAGGCAATTTTCTACTATTAAACCAAATAACATCTACTGTTTCGGCTCTATGAACTATTTCAGGATACGAAAATTCGAATATCTGGCAACTCGATATGTCTTTTAAAGGTTTATCAAGAAATAGTTGATTTTTATTCTGAGAATGGAAATAGGTGGTGTATTTTTTCATCTTTCCTATTTCAAGCAATAGTCCCTGATAGTATGCGTGAGTAAATTCATCTTGTTTGTCTTTATTGGTTTTATCTTGAATTTCAAATTTTTCTAAAATCAGCTTTTCAAAATCCTTTAAAGCCCATAATCCTGCTTTTATTCTGAAAAAATAAGGCTCTTTTTGAACTATTCGGCGAATGGTAGCAAAAGGCGTTTTTGTTCCCCATCCGGAAACGTCAACGTTTTGATTTAAGAAACCAAGCGTAGCATAGCCTCCGTTTCGCTTCATTACTTCGATAACTTGTTCATACTGTTTCATGTTTCTGATTTTATTAATTATTTTAGACTGCGAAGTTAAGCGATTTTTTTTGAATGGCAAAACAAGAAATTCAGCGCATTTTCAGCTTGCTCAATGCCGTTTCGTAGCCATCGACAAGCTCTTTCATCACTGTATCAACGCTTTGTATCTCGCGAAACAGCGATGCTATTTGTCCGATTTCGGGTTGTCCTTCCGTCAGGTCGCCTTCAAAGATAGCTTTTTTAGCTCGTCCTTTGCCGAGGAAGGCGCTTAGTTCGTCTGCCGTAGCGCCTTTTGCTTCCATCGCTTCGACGGCGGACATAAAGTCGCCCTTGACTAATCGGGTAGGGGATAACTTCTTGAGTAACAGCTTGGTGTCGCCCTCGTTCAGCGACAGGCAGAGCTTTTTGAAGTCGGGATGCGCCGAGCTTTCTTCGGTCAGCGCAAAACGTGTACCTATCTGCACTCCTTCGGCGCCGAGGGCTTGCACAGCGAGGATAGCTTCGCCCGTACCTATACCTCCGGCTGCTATCAGTGGCAGCGTGGTGGCGCGGCGGACGGCAGGTATGAGGCAGAGAGTAGTCGTTTCTTCGCGTCCGTTATGCCCTCCGGCTTCAAAACCTTCGGCTACAATAGCGTCAACGCCCGCTTCTTCGCTTTTGGCGGCAAACTTCGAGCTGCTGACCACGTGGGCTACTTTTATCCCGTTGGATTTGAGGAACGATGTCCACGCTTTGGGATTGCCGGCGGAGGTGAAAACAATCTTAACACCCTCTTCGACAATTATTTGCATCAATTTATCTATTTCGGGATACATCAGCGGGGCATTCACGCCGAATGGTCGGTCGGTCGCCTGTTTGCATTTTTGTATATGTTCTCTGAATACTTCGGGGTGCATCGAGCCGGCTCCGAGCAGTCCCAAGCCTCCTGCATTGCTGACGGCTGCAGCCAGCCTCCAGCCGCTGCACCATACCATCCCCCCTTGGATGATGGGATAGCGAATGTCGAATAGTTCACAAATTCTGTTCATACTTTGAAAAATGAGGTTCCTGGCGGAATCGAACCGCCGTCAACGGTTTTGCAGACCGGCGCCTAACCACTCGGCCAAGGAACCTTTTCGCGTTTACGGGACTGCAAAGGTAAAACAATCTTTCGCAATTGCAAAAAAATATCGGGATAAATCAGCCGAAAATCAAAAAAATAATTCTTTTTCCGTATTTTTGCACCCCTGAAACGGACTGTATGGAAATAATTTACGAAGACAATCATCTCATCGCCGTCAACAAAAACTGTCATGAGATAGTACAGGGCGACAAAACGGGCGACGAACCGCTGTCGGAGGCTATAAAGCTCTGGCTGAAAGAGAAATACGATAAGCCGGGGAATGTGTTTACCGGTGTGGTTCATCGGCTCGACAGACCTGTAACGGGCGTTGTCGTTTTCGCCAAGACGAGCAAGGCGCTGGGGCGGATGAATGAGATTTTCCGCAACGGCGAAGTGAAAAAGACCTACTTGGCTGTTGTCGGTAATCCGCCTCCCGCCGACGCTGGCGAGCTGATTAACTGGTTGGTACGCAATGAGAAACAGAATAAAAGCTATGCTTACGACAGCGAGCGTCCGGATGCCAAAAAAGCTATCTTGAGCTATCGCGTTGCAGGGCGTTCTGAGCGCTACTGTCTGCTTGAGATAGAGCTGAAAACGGGGCGTCATCATCAGATTCGCTGTCAGCTGGCGCATATCGGTTCGCCCGTCAAAGGCGACCTGAAGTATGGAGCGCCGCGTTCAAATCCCGACGGCGGCATCAGTCTTCACGCTTATCGCGTTGAGTTTGTGCATCCCGTGTCGGGGCTTCCCGTAAGCATCACGGCGCCCGTTCCGGCTGACAATCTGTGGCGTTTGCTCGCAGAAGATGCCGGTCTTGCGTAAAGCAACTAATTATCCCACAGCGGGTTATACGCAATCAGCGAGTTGTTGCCCAAGCCGATATAAATAGTATCGTCGAGCGCATACATACATTGTATGTCGCTGATTGAGGTCGGCAGGACAGATTTCGCTGTCCACGTGGCAGTTGCGGGGTTAAACTCGAAAATACGGCGTCCCTCGTCGATGATATAGAGCTTGCCTTTCAAGACTGTGCTGACAAGTACACCGGTGTTAATCGACGAATTGTCAGCAACATACGTCCACGATGCAAGGGTAGCGTCCGATTTCCACAGCGTTTTGTTGCATACGCCCGATGTGTTTTTGCCAAGTCCGGCATAAACTGTGCTGTCGATGACAAATGCCACTCCGCCATACTGTTTGGCAGGGAAGGGCGACTGTTGCGTCCATGCGTTGGTCTGGGTACTGAACGACCATACTTCGTTCTTAGCCGTATCTTTGATTCCGCCTATATAGTTGACATTGTGCGCTAATTCGACGCCGACGCGACTGTGTGCAGCATCGGGACCGGTCGGCATAGGATACCATGTATTGTTCGGAGCAACATACTGATAGAAATCCATCGAAGCGACATTTGCCGAGTTGACGCCGCCGAGCACATAGACGCTCTGACCCGAATTGCTGCCTACGGTCGCCTGCCATTTATACGCGCCCAAGGGGAATGAGCGGAGCTGACGCCATACGTCTTCGTCGCGGTTATATGTCCACAGTTCGTCGGTGAAGTTCGGTCCGATGTCGCCGCCGAGCAGGTAAAATCTGTTGGCAATCATAAAATATGCCGGCGAACCTTCGAGGCGCGTGTCATCGGGGAACTGGCGTAAGCCGCTGGTGAAAATCTGCGGGGTGGCAAAGGTCATCACATCGCCATAAGCCACTCCTTCGGCGTTGGATGCGTAAGCGCGTACATAATAGGTCGTTCCGCCTTTGAGACCGACAATGTTGGTAGTAAACGGGTCGGCGGCTGTGAGCGTTACGGTTGTGCCATTGGTCGAGGTTGGCATCGGGTTGGTTGCCGAATAGCAGAAGCCTTTGTCGGTGATGGGCGATTTGCCCTGTTCGGTGATCTGACCGCTCAATGTTACCGTTGCGGCAGCCGAATTGACCGAAACAGTATTGGTACGTACCGACGGCAGGTGGTTAAGCGTCTGGATGACAATCTGATTGCTATAAACTGTGCCAAAGTCGTTTGTCGCGTACGCGCGTACATAATATATATGTTGCGAAAGCAGTCCGGTGATGGTTGCCACGAACGGACCTGTCTCTCCGTAGCGGCAGGCGAGGTGGGATGCGCTTTCGACGGTCGGCATCGGGTTTTCGCCCCAGCAGAAGCCGCTTTCCGTCAGTTTGCTGTCGCCGGCTTCGAGCACGCTTGAGCCTACGGTAACTTCTTCGTAGCCTATGCTGGTGTCGAGCACTTCCATAGTATCCAAGATAGGCGTGCCGCTACCTGTCTGAAATTCAACAATATTGCCGGTGAAGATGCCGAAATTGTTGGTTACGTAAGCCTGCACATAGTAATGCGTGTCGTGGCTCAGTCCGCCGATATTGCACAGGAACGAGTCGGCGACAATCTGGTTGGTGCATACTATGGTGTCCTTGCCGCTCATATTGGCAGAGAGGGCGACGAACACTCCGTAGGATTTGACCGGTCCTTCGCCGTAAAGCTCTATCTTACCGCCGCTCATAGCTGTGGTGGCGCGTCGGTTAGCCACTTCGAGAGTGCGCACCTTGCCAAGTCCGCTGCTGGTGCGCAGCGTATCTTCGTCGGAATAGCTTGCCCCTTTTGCGTTGATGGCATAAGCGCGGAAATAATATTTGGTGTTGCCCGACAGTCCCGAAATCGTTTCGCTGAAATCGCCTTTTCCGCCATTGCCTACCACCAGTTTGTTGTCGGAAACGGTTGGCGAAGGCGTTGTGCCCCAGCAAAATCCGTGTTCCGTTACGGCATATCCGTTAGCCTTTACCACTGTCGATTTGATGGTAACGGTCGATGCCGTGTTTGAGATAAATTCCATTGTGCCGACTTGCGGCGCTGCGCCGTTGAGCACGTCGTCGTCCATCTGCCTGCTGTCGTCGATACATCCTGTCAGCAGACCGGCGCTAATAATTAAGTAAAATAACCTGCGTATTACTTCCGTTTTCATTTCTTCATCCCCTTTTTAAAAGTAAATACCTATGCCCACATTAGGGTACAAATAACATTTGAATTGTTTCTGTGCGACAAGTTCAGCCGATGTTTCCATATAAACATAGCGGTTGACATTGCCTGTGAGGACAGTAAAACCTGCTGTCCCGTAAAATCTGCCGCCGAAACGCACCATAGCGTCGATATCGACAGCTGCGCCTTTGTACGAATACTCCGGGTCTTTCATCCAGAAGTCGCTCATAGCATTGCCGTCGTCGTCAACCGAAGTGAATTTGCGCAGCAGGTCGCGTTTCCAGTATCCCGCTCCTGCCGAGATATACACATCTTCTATCACGCTGTACATCAAGCCCACTGATGCTATCAGCGTCGAGTTGGGTTTATATTCGACCTCGTCGCGGGCATACTTGATCTCGCCGCTGAGTTCGAGTTTGCCGCCGGGCGTAAGGCTGCCTGCATAGTCCTCCGTTTTGAAGTCGGAACGCAGGCGGATATACCATCCGAAGGTGTTGTTGAAGGTGCCGAACTGCAATCCGAACGGGGCTAAAGGCGAAAAATGATAGCCTGCGAAGAAGTGCATCTTGTCGCGCGGCGTCCGTTCGGTGTAGCTTGCGATGCCGGTAAACGGCTGTCGCAGTTGTTCGAGCTGGTTTTTCCAGTAGTTTGCCGAGGTCTCGTTGGGCGTGGTGCCGATGCCCTGTTCGTAGTAAACGATGATTTTTTTGATTGCGGCGGTATCGTTTTCGGTGGCAAGCTCGTTGAGGCACGAGAGGCATTTCGTCATTGCCGTCCTCATCGAAACGTGCATTGTCTCATCCGTTTGCCATATTTTCGTGAGCTGGTCGATGCTGTAGCCGTCGCAATAAGCCACGCCTTCCTCATACCACATTTTGGCGTCGCGATAGTCTTTACGTTCCATAGCGTCGTCGCCTTTGCGGTTATACTCCGTTTGTCGCTGGGCGTAAGCGCTCAGCGATATGGCTGCAAATAAAACAAAAATACATTTCCTCATATACACAAATATCTGTTTAATAAGATGTTAGACCATTGCCAATCTTGGCTCCGTTAGCATCATAGATGTCGTACAGATGGTCTTCGCGCTCGAAAGCCCGCCCGTTTGCCGAAGGCGCAACGCTAAGATACTCAGCCTTTATGCGTTCAAGCCCCTTAGAGTCTATTGCACCGTAACGACCGGTCGAAATCTTGCGCACCACGATCAACGTCCCGAACGGGAATTTCTCTTCGTAGAGCGCTCGACGGGCGGCAATCTGCTGTTCGGCTTCGCGTTCGTCGCACTCGACAATCAGGCGTACAGCTTCTTCGGTAACTTTCAGCTCTTTAGCCTTAGTGAAGTCGCTCTTTGCATCAGCATACTTTTTCTGTTCCATCTTAGCTTTGCCGCCTGCTATCAGGTCGGCGTATTGCTTTTCGATTGCCTCATCGTCGGTTGCCGGTGTAATATCCTTTGCTTCAGATGTTTTCGCATTGTCGGCTTTTGCTTGCTCATTGCCTGTCGTTACCGGTTGATTGGCTTTCGGCGTATCGCCGGTCTTTTCGCTTGCGGTCGTTTCAGGCTCATTTGCAACAGGATCTGCGGCAGCGAGATTGTTCTCCTGAACAATCGTCGCGGTCGTGTCAACAGCCGATGTATCTGTCAGTTCGCCCTTTTTTACGTTATCGCGGTCAAGGATGAAAGTAACAGCCCATCCGACAAACGCCGTAAAGATAATAAAAATTGGTATCAAAATGCGTCTTTTTCTCTTCTTTTTTGCCTCATATTTTTTAATATCCTCATTATCAGGCGCATTATTTTTCGCTTGCGTTTCGCGCCTGAGCATCGTGTCTTCGGTTTCTTCTTCCGATGACGGCGTATCGCTATGTCCTTCGGTCAGTTCATTTTCCGTTTCCTCGAAATAGGAAGGGATATCTAATTCGTTAAGCATCTGCTTGATAGACTGATAACGATTAGACGGATTGATCTGCATAGCGCGGAGGATGACCTGCTCGGTGCGGGGCGTGATTTCTTTGTTCAGCTCCGAAGGGTTGGTTATCGGTTTGGTAGCGCGGAGGATCGACTCGGTCGGCACCACTCCGGTCAGCAGGTTATACATCGTCGCCCCCAGCGAATAGACGTCGGGACAGGGCGTAAAGTTCTGAATACCTTCGGTATCGTACTGTTCGATAGAGGCAAATCCTTTTGAGACGGTCAGCATCGTCGTGCTCGTTTCCTGCTGCTCGATGTCGTAGCGTTTGCTGACGCCGAAATCTATCAGTCGCGCGTTGTTTTTACGGTCAATCAGGATGTTATTGGGTTTGATGTCTAAGTGCAGGATATTTTTCTGATGGACAAATTCGAGCGCCTGACCTATCTGGCTGACGTATTTGAGCACCTTTTTTTCGGGCAGAACGCCTTCTTTGTCAAGCATATACTTAAGCGAGCAGCCCTGAATATACTCCATAGCGATATAAGCCGTTTCGTTTTCTTCAAACACTTCGAGCACGTTAACGATGTAGGGATGATGCACTTCCGACAGGATTTTAGCTTCTTTTATCAGTTTTTCCCTAAATTTTTCAAACAGGATTTTGCCGGTTTCGGAATGTACCTTGACGCGCATCGTGTCGTTGTCGCGCAGACAGTAGTCTTTGAAGAAATATTCCTTGATACAAATGGGCACATCTGTCCTTACCGTACCCAGATTGCCTTTCACTTCTGTACTCCAGACGCCTGAATACGTGATGCCGAACCCGCCCTGACCGATTACGTCAGTCAGCCGGTATTTCCCATTCTGCAGAATATAACCCTTCGGTAGATGCATAAAAATTTAAGCATTTACTAAACTAACTGCAAAAGTACATTTTTTAAATGAAAGAATAAAAAAAAGACAAAATAAAATGCTTGTAACTGCCCGAATTTTGCACATTTTGTATCGGCAGGATGTAAAACGAGTAGTTGTCGCGAGCTTTTTTGCTGCACGATTCGACTATGGCATTTTTGATGTTTTCGGTCGAACCGGATGAGTTAAATATCTGTAACAGAGAGTCGTTAGCCACACATTCGGTTACTCCGTCGGTGCAGAGGAAGAGGTAATCGGAGGCTTGGAGGTCGGTCAGCAGCGCGACGTCGGCTTCGGTAGGGTAGTCGGTGCCGCTGATTGCTCTTGTTATCACGTTTTTACGCGGATGAGTGCGGGCTTCTTCTTCGGTGATTTGACCTGACTTGACGAACGAGTTGACGAGCGAATGGTCTTCGGTACAAAACAACGTCTTACCGTTGCGAAACTGATAAACGCGGCTGTCGCCGATATGCGCTACCGTGATGCCCGATTCGCCGATATAGACCATTGTGAGCGTTGTTGCCATGCCTTTGGCTTCGGGATGCGACTGTACGTATTCGTCGAAGCGCGTTTCGGTGTAGCGGACGGCTTTGTTGATCATTTCGGGCGTCGGGTCGCCTTCGATAAAGGTGGAGAAGAAGGTCTGGAAGGATTCGCAGGCAAGTGCGCTGGCTATTTCGCCCTTTTCGGCGCCGCCCACTCCGTCGCATACGATAAAAAGTTTCTGATTAGCCGTAACCAATTCCGAAAGGGGGTAGATGGAGTCTTCGTTGTTCATCCTGCCTCCTTTCTCGCTAATCGCAAAAGGTCTTTCTATCTTGATATTCATTACTTTGCTAATGTTTTTCGACGTTTACTCCTGAAATTTGATTATCGTGTTTCCCGCCTGTATCTCATCGTTATCTTTGAGGACAACCACTTCGCTTTCTTCGAGCGTCCGTCCGTTGTAGAGCGTCCGGTTTTTGCTGTTATTGTCCGAAAGCGTATGCGTCATACCGCCTTGCCGGTTTTTTTTCACTTCGATGCGTAAGTGATTACGGCTCATCGCTTTGTCCTGAGTGTCGATGCAGATATTGGCGTTCGACGCGCTGGCTTTCCTGCCGATGATGAACAAGCCTTCGTGCAGGGTGAATGTCTGCGAGGGCGTCTGCTCGTTGGCGACGACGACAAGTTTTCCGCCGCCTGTTTTGGCGGGGCGGGCTAATGCCGTTACCGTATCGCTGACATCCGCGCTTTGGCGCTCGGCATGCAATTCCGACAGCAGGGAAACCTGTATCTCATGCTTGCATTTCGGGCATTTAAAAGATGTTACGCCTTCAGGAATTTTCTGCTCGTCAACTTTTAAACCGACCCTGCAATGCGGGCATTTTATCGGGGTCATACTACTACTGATACGTCAATGTCGTCTGCTCCGGCGAATACTTCCATGATGTCGGTATCGGTAACTACCTCAACGTCATCAGACAAAGTAATAAAGTCGGGCACGTCGTCATAGCTGTTCTCGTCCAACGAAACGAAATCGGCGTAGTCGTCGTCCATGTCAATGACTACCACATCGTTCCAAAGGTCGTCGTTGTCTATCGAGACAAATGTACTTTCTTCTATCATAAGTCAATCATTTATAAATTTTTACAATAAAATTCGTGATATCTCACGCTACAAAATTATGAATTTTTACTCTATGCAGCGTGATTTTTAGTCTATAACGTACAAAAGCAGGGGATTATTGTACAAAACAGCCATTTCGCAGCATAAAACCGTGATTTCAGGCTTTGACCCATTTGGCTTTGCAGGCGCCGTTGGAGCATTGCTTTTTGTTGGCAAGTCCTTCCCAAGGTATTTCGCCGAGGAACATTCCGCATTTTGGGCAGACATAGTTTATTTTAAACTGGTTTGCAAGGTTTTGCAGCAGTTCCGGTATTTTTGCCGACTGTCGTGCGCCGAGATAGATGCCGAGCGTCGGGGCGCAGACGGCAAGCACGAGGCTGACAATCATCAGGGCACGATTATTCTTTCCTGCGATGGCGATGATTAAGCCAACAAGTCCGATGACGGCAAAGGGCGCAGACTGGAACAGCCTTATTTTGAACTGGTTGGACGATTGTATGCGGATTTTCTCGCGTATGTAGGTGTCATACACTTTTTTCAGCTCGGCAAATTCTTCGCTGTAGTCATTGTCGAATTTCAGGGCGCTTTTGACGTCGAGCAGATAGTTCTCGCCAAGTTTCACGACGTCGGACAGGCTGATTTTCTTCTTGACAATCCGGTCGTTGTTCACAAAAGTGCCGTTTGTCGAGCCGAGGTCTTCAATGAAGAGGGCGCCATGCTCGTCGCGTGTGAGTTTGGCATGATGACGGCTAACATACTCGTTGTCGATAACTATATCGTTATCAGTGGCTTTGCCTAATTTAACAGTTAACATGGTTTTAAGTATTTTTATTTTTCAATCCTTCCTGTTCCATCGTCTCTTTCAGGACTTTGAGCGGCTCTTTTGCTACTATCAGCTCGCGCGGTTTGCCGCCCGGCGTCAACAGCAGCAGTTTTGTTTTGGGCAAATTTATTTGCAGGATATATGTTTTATTGATAATCAGACTTTTACCTACTCTGAGCAGTACCGCATTAACTTCCGGTATCTGGCTTTGCAGCGTCTCTTCAATCTTGCCGATATTGATGGCAAAAGTGAATTGGATGCCTTCGCTTAGCAGCAGTTTGGTGTAATTGCGGTCTGCTTCAAAGTAAAGTATGTCGTTAATCCTTATGCGGAGAAACTCATCCCGTGTCTTGATTATCAGATATTTATCCATTGACTATAAATTATTTTCGCCCGCAAAGGTAATAATTTTTTCGGACAAATTCAAGCCTGAATTGCGCCCTGCGCTGCTGCGAGCCGTGCTATGGGCACGCGGAAGGGCGAACAGCTCACGTAGTCAAGCCCGACCTTGTGGCAGAACTTGACGGAACTCGGCTCGCCGCCGTGTTCGCCGCAGATGCCGCATTTGAGGTTGGGACGCACTTCGCGACCGCGCTGTGTCGCCATTTCGACTAACTGACCGACGCCTTTCTGGTCGAGCACGGCAAACGGGTCTTCTTTGAGGATGCGCTTGTCGAGATACATCGGCAGGAACTTGGCGACGTCGTCGCGGCTGAATCCGAATGTCATCTGTGTCAGGTCGTTAGTGCCGAACGAGAAGAATTCGGCTGCCTCGGCTATGCGATGTGCTGTCAGCGCCGCACGCGGTATCTCGATCATCGTACCGACCTTATAATCAATCGTTGCGCCTTTTTCGTCGAACACCAATTTTGCCGTGTCGTCGATGATGCGTTTTTGCGGCTCAAACTCGTGGAGTATGCTTGTGAGCGGCACCATTATTTCGGGATAGACGGCAACGCCTTTGGCTTTGAGTTCGAGGGCGGCTTCGATGATGGCGCGGGTCTGCATCTCGGTTATTTCGGGATAGAGGTTGCCGAGGCGGCAGCCACGCAGTCCGAGCATCGGGTTTTGTTCGAGCAGTCCTTCGACGCGGAGGTGTATTTCTTCAAACGGCACGCCCATGACTTTTGCCATTTCCTGCTGACCTTTTTCGTCGTGGGGCACAAACTCGTGCAGCGGCGGGTCGAGCAGGCGTACGGTTACGGGCAGTCCGTTCATAGCTTCGAAGATGCCTGTGAAGTCGGCGCGTTGCAGGGGCAGCAGTTTTGCGAGAGCTTTGCGGCGTCCGGTTTCGTCCTTGGCGAGGATCATTTCGCGCATGGCGATTATTTTGTCGCCCTCGAAGAACATGTGCTCGGTGCGGCACAGTCCTATGCCCTGAGCGCCGAAGCTGCGTGCGACGGATGCGTCGTGCGGCGTATCGGCGTTGGTGCGTACTTTCAGGCGGGCATATTTGTCGGCAAGATTCATCAGCGCTTCAAAATCGCCGCTCAGTTCGGGCGCCTGCGTTTCGATTTTTCCGGCATAAACAAGTCCTGTTGAGCCGTTTAGCGAAATCCAGTCGCCTTCTTTCAGCGTTACTCCTTCGACCGTAAGCGTTTTGGCTTTATAGTCTATCTGTGCTCCGTTAGCTGCTGATACACAGCATTTTCCCATTCCGCGGGCGACGACAGCCGCGTGCGAAGTCATACCTCCGCGAGCGGTCATGATGCCTTCGGCGGCTTTCATTCCGCGCAGGTCTTCGGGCGAGGTCTCGATGCGGCAGAGAACAACTTTTTCGCCGCGCTCGACCCATTCTTCGGCGTCGTCGGCGTGGAAGACGACTTTTCCGGTAGCGGCTCCGGGCGATGCGGGCAAGCCTTTGGTGAAAGGTTTGGCTGTCGCAAGCGCCGATTTTTTGAATACGGGATGCAGCAGTTCGTCGAGTTTTTCGGGTTCCTGACGCGCCAAGGCTTCCTTTTCGTCAATCACGCCCTCGCGTAGCATTTCCATTGCGATGCGCACCATAGCGGCGCCGGTGCGTTTGCCGTTGCGCGTTTGCAGCAGCCATAGCTTGCCGTCCTGAATGGTAAATTCGAGGTCCTGCATATCGCGGGCATGGTCTTCGAGTTTTTGCTGTACTTCGATGAGATGCTTTGCACATTCGGGCATCGACTCTTCGAGCGAGGGATATTTTGCCTTGCGTTCTTCTTCCGAGATGCCCTGTTGAGCTGCCCAGCGGCGCGAGCCTTCGAGGGTAATCTGCTGCGGGGTGCGGATTCCGGCAACGACGTCTTCGCCCTGAGCGTTAATGAGATACTCGCCGTTGAAAATGTCTTCGCCGGTAGCGGCGTCGCGTGTGAAAGCCACGCCCGTAGCTGAGGTTGCGCCCATATTGCCGAACACCATCGCCTGCACGTTGACCGCCGTTCCCCATTCTTCGGGGATGCGATACATTTGGCGATAGAGGATGGCGCGTTCGTTCATCCAGCTATCGAATACGGCACAGACGGCGCCCCAGAGCTGTTCCCACGGACTGTCGGGGAAGTCCTTGCCGGTCTGCGACTTAACGGCTGATTTAAACTTCACTACCAGCGTTTTCAGGTCGTCAACGTCAAGCTCGGTATCGAGTTTTACGCCTTTCGCTTCTTTCACCTCTTCCATTATTTTCTCAAACGGGTCGATTTCTTCTTTGGATGTAGGTTTCATTCCGAGCACCACGTCGCCGTACATCTGCACAAAGCGGCGATACGAGTCCCATGCGAAGCGCGGGTTGCCCGATTTTTTCGCTATTGCGCCGACGGCGTCGTCGTTCATACCGAGGTTGAGGACGGTGTCCATCATACCGGGCATCGACACGCGGGCGCCCGAACGCACCGAGACGAGAAGCGGGTTTTCGCTGTCGCCGAACTTGGTTCCGGTCAGTGTTTCGACTTTTTTCATAGCATCTTCAACATCGGCTTTAAGTAGCTGTATGACAGCGTCTTTACCTTGTTGATTGTACTCTGTGCAAACTTCGGTAGTGATAGTAAATCCCGGCGGTACCGGTACGCCTATCAGGTTCATCTCCGCTAAGTTAGCGCCTTTTCCTCCGAGGAGGTTCTTCATGTCTGCCTTGCCTTCGGCATGTCCATTGCCGAACGTGTAAATTCTTTTTGTATTTCCCATATTTTTCTATTTTTTGTTGTTTCTTTTGCTATCTTGAGTTTGCAAATATCGGGTTTTTTATTTAGCCAAAAAAATTTTTATCGTTTTTTTTAATCAGCTTTTACATTTATTTGCAAAAACAGGTGATTTATTATTCGTACATTTGCCCGTCGAAATCAATTAACGAGGAACGAAATTGGCAAAAAAGAGACGAGAACTTCCGCTGTTGGAAGCGATAGAAATAACCGACGTAGCTGCTGAAGGTAAGGCGATTGCGAAGGTTGGCGAATGGGTGGTGTTTGTGCCGTTAGCTGCGCCCGGCGACGTCGTTGACGTGCAGTTGAGCCGTAAACGAAAAAAATTCGCCGAAGGGCGTATTGTGCGTTTTCATCGGCGTTCGGACTTGCGAACTGAGCCTTTTTGCGAGCATTTCGGAATATGCGGGGGCTGCAAGTGGCAACATCTGCCTTATGCCGAGCAGCTTAAGTTCAAAGAAAAGCAGGTGGAAGACAACCTGAGCCGTATTGGTAAGGTTGAGGTGCGCGAGCGGCTGCCGATTTTGAGCGCCGAAAAGACGGATTGCTATCGTAACAAGCTGGAATACACGTTCTCGAACCGTCGATGGCTGACTGCCGACGAGATTTCCGTTGACGGCTCTCCGGCGGATATGGACGGCGCGGGGTTTCATATCCCCGGTATGTTCGACAAGGTGCTTGACATCCGCAAATGCTGGCTTCAGGACGATATAACAAACCGTATCAGGCTGAGCATAAAGGATTTTTGCCTGTCTCATAAGGGCTATCCGTTTTTTGACCTGCGCAAGCAGGAAGGGCTGATGCGTACATTAATAATACGAACGACTTCGACGGGCGAGGTGATGGCAGTAGTTGTGTTTTACGAAGAGCGTCCGTCGCTGCGCGAGGAGTTGCTCGATCATCTGAAAGACGCTTTCCCCGAAATCACTTCGCTGATGTATGTCGTCAATGCGAAATGCAACGACACGATTACCGACCAAGACCTTGTCTTGTATGCCGGAAAAGATCATATAACGGAAGAGATGGAGGGGTTGAAATTTAAGATCGGACCCAAATCGTTTTTCCAGACCAACAGCGGGCAGGCTTACCGGCTGTACTGCACAGTGCGCGATTTTGCGGGCTTGACGGGCGACGAGACGGTTTACGACCTCTACACCGGCACCGGCACGATAGCGCTTTTCCTTGCACGCAAAGCTCGTAAGATTGTCGGGATAGAATATGTGGCTGAGGCTGTTGACGATGCCCGAGAGAATGCCCGTCTCAACGCTGTCGAGAATGTCAGTTTTTTCGCAGGCGATATGAAAGACATCCTGACGGCGCAGTTTATCGACGCCCACGGTCGCCCCGATGTTATCATCACCGACCCTCCGCGAGCCGGAATGCACGACGACGTAACGGATGCCATCCTTGCCGCCGCGCCGCGCCGCATCGTTTATGTCAGCTGCAATCCTGCTACTCAAGCCCGCGACCTGAGCCGACTTGCCAAAAAGTACGATATAATCAAAACTCAGCCGGTCGATATGTTTCCACATACCCACCATGTCGAAAATGTTGCCTTGCTCGAATTGAAACACTAAACACGATAAACTATGAAAACAACTCTGCAACGATTCGTGCTTTCGATAATCTGTGTATGCCTGCTCACGGCTTGCAAAAACCGTAATAAGGACGCCGAGCTGCCGACCGACTTCCCGCAAATTGTCGAGCGGGGCGAAATCACTGCCGTTACACTCAACACTTCGGTATCGTATTTCAGATATAAGGAGCAACAGATGGGATATGAATATGAACTTATTGCCGATTTTGCCAAGAAACACAATCTGAGGCTTAATATTAAAATTGCGGAAAACCTTTCGCGGCTCGAAGAGATATTGCAAAGTGGTGAGGCTGATGTGGTTACTTATCCGATAAAGATTGATAATAATGCCGAGCGAAATGTGATTTACTGTGGACACGAGCAGCAGTCGAGTATGGTGATAGTGCAGCACGCATCGCGGGGCGACACTGTGCTGACCGACGTAACGCAACTGATTGGACGTGAGATATATGTGATGCACGGCACACGCTATCACGAGCGCTTACTGAGCCTCGATGCCGAGCTTGGCGGCGGTATTCGTATTATGGATATTGCCAAAGACACAATCACAACGGAAGACCTGATTGAGATGGTTTCGACTGGCGAAATACCCTACACCGTCTGCGAACAGAACGTGGCGCGGCTCAACAGCACCTACTATCACAATATAAATATCGGTCTGGAAATCAGCTTCAAACAGCGCTATTCGTGGATAGTGCGCAAGTCAAGCCCGCTGCTGGCTCAGGCTATCGACGAGTGGACGGCTGACAAAACGGCTGAACAGACCTACCGCGCTGCGATGAAACGCTATTTTGAGCTGTCGAAATATAGCGCCGAGATTAAGCCGCTTGTTGTCAACGGGCAGATCTCGCCTTTCGATTCGCTCTTTCGCCGTTATGCACCGCGTATCGGATGGGACTGGAAACTGCTCGCGTCGATATCCTATCAGGAGTCGCATTTCGAGCCGTCGATAGTGGCATGGAGCAGTGCGCGCGGGTTGATGGGGATAATGCCGGCGACAGCTGAATATCTGGGATTTACGACCGTTGAGATGAACGAGCCGGAGAAGAATATTCAGGCTGGAGTCGATTGCCTGAAGCGCTTCGGACAGCGGTTTGCAGCTATTCCCGACTCGCTCGAACGGATAAAATTCACGCTCGCCTCGTACAACGCCGGCGTAGGACATATCATTGATGCACAGCGACTTGCGGAGAAATACGGGAAAAATCCCGAAATCTGGCACGGCAATGTTGACGAGTTTATACGCCTCAAAGCCGAGCCGCAATACTATACAGACTCGATCTGTAAGTTTGGCTATCTGCGTGGCACAGAGACATATAACTATGTCATCGAAGTGCTTGAACGCTACGATTACTATCAAAAAGAGACACGGCGCTAAACTTTTTGTCGTAAACAAATGTTAAAAATGCAACAAATTTAAATTATTTTAGAAAAATATTTGGCGAAATGATTTCGATGCCCTACCTTTGCGAGCAAATAGGTTATCAATATGCTGAAAAAAGGAGTAAAATATGGCAAAGATAGACATAGGACAAAGGATTAAGGAAGTAATGAATCAATTAAAAAACTGGGCGTTGACATTAGTGTGTGTATTTGTGTTGCTTTCCTGCAAGCAGCAAGGCGGCGTTATGTCAACGTTGTTATTGACAGTGGATTATACAGACGGAAGCGAGGTCGTGCTTTCTGATTATGTTGACGATGTGTCGGTCGTCGCGTTGGAAACCGATGACGATTGTCTGATTGGGGATGTGTCGAAGGTTCAGCTGTTTAACGGCGTGATTTATGTTTTAGATATGCGTTCCAATACCCTTTATGCGTTTGACAGCGCGGGTGGTTATGTAAACAAACTGTATCGAGTGGGGCAGGGACCCGGAGAATATTTGAGTTTGACGGATTTTGAGGTAACCGGCGACGGGGTGTATGTTCTTGATATTTCCACACATAAGATCATCTGCCACGGCTATGATTTTCGTTTGCTGTCGGAAGTCAAGTTTAACACCTTGGGCAGCAGTTTTATGATGGCGGATGATGGCTATTGGCTGTATAATGAATATTCGGGTAGCGGCGATGACTTTCAACTTTCATATAACAAAGCAGGTGAGTTAATTGAGCGGCATTTTCCTCGTCAGACAGAGCCGAATAAGAATTACTATATGGCGTCGTCGAATGTATTTCAGAAGTCGGGTGGGACGCTTTATTTTTCGCCGCGCTTTGGCAATACGATATATAAAGCTGAAGCCGACAGTTGGTTGCCGGTGTATGAGCTGTCGTTTGCGGATAAGACTTATACGAGCGAGATGACAATATCGGATGACGATGTTATTGAAAACAGATACATATTCAGAAGGAATTTTTATATATTGAACAGCTATGTTGTTGTCGATTATATGTTTAACAGGATGCGATATTTCGTGTTTTGCGACAAAGCTGCAGGTGCCGTTCAATCGGGAGCGGTTCATAACGACCTTATCGCAGGCTATGAGCGTTTCTTCCCGCGATGGTCGAGCGGTAATAGCTTGATTGAGAGCGTCGAAGCGGAAAATGTTATCAATGAGTTTCCGACGCTGATTACCTACGGTGCGCTTGACGGTTACAAGATTGATGACAATCCGTTGTTGGTTATTTACAAATTCAAATAACAGCCGAAAGTCCCCGATTTTATCCTGAAAAGAATATTTTTCTCGAAAAAAAATGACAAAATGAGTTGTAATTCGTAAAAAAGTCTTACATTTGTCGATTATTAGCGAACTAAAAAAAATGTTTTTTATGAGAAAGATTTCATTATCAGTTTTATGCGTGGCAATAGCAGTGATGTTTGCCGGCGCACAACCGCAGCAGCCGGAGAGTTGCACCAGTATAATGGTCGGCGTCAAGGCGTCAACCGACGGCTCGGTAATCACGAGCCATACCTGCGACGGGAATTATCGGACGTGGATGAACATTGTGCCGTCGGCGACATACGAGCGCGACACCACGACCGATGTTTACGATGGCTTGATGCACACCGAGTTTGTCGAAGACCGCAGCCAGTGGAAGTTGAAAGGCTCGATACCGCAGGCTCGGCACACTTACCAGTATCTGAACACCTCGTATCCCTGCGTGAACGAAAAGCAGCTGGGCATAGGTGAGACGACTATTTCGGGGCGTCGCGAGTTGATAAACAAGAACGGGATGTTTATGATAGAGGAGCTGGAGCGCATAGCCTTGCAGCGTTGCACGACGGCGCGTGAAGCTATCCTGTTGATGGGCGACCTGATTGCGAAATACGGTTATGCCGACTGGGGCGAGTGTCTGACCATTGCCGATCCGCGCGAGGTATGGCATTTTGAGGTATTTGGCGAGGGACCGGACAAGATTGGCGGCGTATGGGCTGCGGTGCGTATTCCCGACGACCATGTTGGCGTTTCGGCTAATATTCCGCGCATCTCGAAGATAGATATTAAGGATAAAGACCGCTATTTGGCGTCGGACAATGTGTTTGATGTAGCGAAAGCGCTCGGATACTGGGACGGCAAGTCGGAGTTCTGTTTCTGGAAGGCTTACGGTGGTGGTAATAAGGCGTTTAATATACGCGAATATTTCATTTTGAGCAGTTTGGCGCCCTCGCTTAAGCTCTCGTACGATGCGGAGGAATTGCCGATCAGCGTCAAGCCGGAGAAGCCGGTCAGCGTTATTGACGTCATCCATTATCTGCGT
The DNA here is from genome assembly GCA_031272455.1 of Tannerella sp. GTDB lineage: Bacteria > Bacteroidota > Bacteroidia > Bacteroidales > Tannerellaceae > Tannerella. The sequence continues at coordinate 44,480 of JAISTS010000013.1, forward strand.
CAGACCTACGAGGGTACGAAGTGGGATATGACTAAAAATCTGAAAGTTATGACTCGTCCGCGCGATGGCAGTGCGCCTCAGGAAATCGTCAGTCCGCAAGCCAATCCGTGGATGGGAACGGATATGGTTGATATGCTCAATGCGCTTAAGCCCGATGCTGTAGAGCGATTCAGGCTTGTTGCGGTGCCGCAGTGTTCGTATTCGACTGTCATTCAGTTGCGCGACTGGCTGCCCGACGACGTGGGTGGCGTTACTTGGCTGTCGTTCGACAATCCGGGTCAATCGCCGCGCATACCCGTTTTTTGCGGCACTACACGGCTGCCGGAAAGTTTTCATATCTGCGGACAGGCGCGTTTTCGTGAAGATGCCGCCGTATGGAAATTCCGTCGTGCCAACAAGTTAGCTACAGTACGCTGGGGCGCTGCGAAAGACAAAATCAACGAGGCGCTCGCATATTTCGACGAGAAAGGACAGCGAGAAATGCCGCTTGTCGAGGACATTTATTTCAATATAGCCGAAAAGCAGGGTAAAGACGCTGCACGGGCTTATCTGACAGGATACACTTTTGATTTTGCCGGCGCCACATTCTTGCGCTGGGAAGAGATGGGCGATGAGTTCTGGAAGATGTTTGCAAGAGGTTTTTAAATAATTATCAATAAATCAATTCACTATGTACAAAAGATTTTCATTAATCGTCGGCAGTCTCTTTATTATCCTTGCCGCCGGAGCGCAGACGCGCTTGCCGGACGAGATTGCTTACAGGATAAAGGGCGAGGCGTTCTCAAACTCTAAGGTTGAAGAGATGTCGCAGTGGCTGACCGACTTTCTCGGTCCGCGTTTGACAGCATCGAAGAACGGCTTTCGTGCCGAAGAACTGATGCAGGAAAAGATGACCCAGATGGGTCTGAGCAATGCCCGTCGCGAATTTGCAATTAAGTTTGCCCGCGGCGGATGGAACAACGAAAAGACGTATATCGCGATGACGAAGCCGTATTATTGCAGTTTCACTTCATCGCCGGTAGCGTGGTCGGGTGGCACTAACGGTCTTGTCGAAGGCGACGTCGTGCTGCTCAATGTCAAAACCGAAAAAGACATTGACAGCTATCGCGGCAAATTGTCGGGCAAGATAGTACTGATGCCGGGCGACACGAGCTACACCATTCGTTTTGAGCCGCTGGCAGCCCGTTTGACTGACGAGCAGCTCGAAGAGCTGGCTCAAGACCCGCGTGGCGACGGCGCTAACAATATGTACAGGATGCGTCCTCCGGGAATGGATATGGGACTGCGCGAGAAGCTCAATCAGCTGCTGAAAGACGAGAAACCGCTTGCCGTGCTGAACAGCAGTGGTACGTTCAATGTCCCGATGTCGCGCGGACTGGCATACAACGCGGGCGATCCCTATCCGACGCCTGAAATCAATCTGCCTCTCGAAGACCACGGGCGTATGATACGTTTGCTTACTCACAACACCCCCGTGCGTATGGAGCTGGATATCAAGAATGTCTTTTATCCGACAGATACATTAGTTAATAATGTGATAGCTGAAATTCCGGGCACCGACCCAAAGCTGAAGAGCGAAATCGTGATGATAGGAGCTCACTTTGATTCGTGGCACGGCGGGACGGGCGGCGCCGACAATGGCTCCGGCTGTATTGTGATGCTCGAAGCGATGCGTATAATCAAGGAGCTTGGCATACAGCCGAAACGCACTATCCGCATTGCGCTGTGGGGTGGCGAAGAGCAGGGTCTGTTTGGCTCGCGCGGATATGCCGCCAATAATCTGTACGACATCAAATCGGGCACGAAGCTCGCCGGTTTCGACAAGTTTGTGCTGTATCTGAATATGGACAACGGTTCGGGACGTTTCCGTGGTATCTATCTCGAAGAAAATGATATGGCTGTGCCGTTCTTCAAGACATGGATGGTGCCGTTTGAGTCGCTGGGTTTCAAGGTGTTAAGCCTGCGCCGCACAGGTTCGACCGACCACGTGTCGTTCAATATGCTCGGTTTGCCTGCTTACCAGTTTATTCAGGACAGGCTGGAATACGGACGCACGTATCACACATTGATGGACACTTACGAGCGTTTGTCGTTCGACGATTTGCGCGTCAATGCTGCGCTGGTGGCGTGGTTTGCTTTGAATGCAGCTCAGGACAATGCACGTATCCCGTACAAGCCCGACGCGCTTGACAAGCTGATGTCGAATATACCGGCTTATATGCGTTAACTGTCAGCGCGTATCACTTCGTTTTCCGTGATTATTTGCGTCATTTTGATGTCGTGAATATCTGCGGGAATGGTGTCGAAGAGCTGAAAACCGAAGCATAAGCCGACGACGGGTTTGTCGAATGAGGCAAGGAAGCGGTCGTAATAGCCTTTTCCGCGTCCCAAGCGGTTCAGACGGCGGTCGAAAGCTATGCCGGGTACAATAACAAGGTCGATTTCGCACGACGGAATTTCTTCCCCTTCGGGAACAGGTTCCGTTATGCGGAGTTGGCTTTTTGTCATTTTAATATCGCTGTGATAGGCATACCAGCGCAGTTTGCCCTCGTCGGTAACTGGCAGCAGCAGGGTTTTTGTCTTATTCCATTTTGCGATTAAGGCTTCGGTCTGCACTTCGGTTGGCAGGGCGCAGTAGCACGCTACCGTGTCGGCTGTGATGAAAAGTGGCGACTGTTCGAGCCGCGTTATGATGGCTGACGACAGTTTTTGCAGCGTCGCGGCGTCGTACCGATTTTTGAGTTCGGCAACATATTGGCGGACAGCGTGTTTATCGTCATCAACATTCATTGTACGTTCAGGGTATGACGGGGCGTCCGTCGTTGTTGCTGATTTCTTTCAGGGCGCGGAGGAACGCTACGTCGTCGGTGAGAATGATAGGGTAGTAGCCTTCGTTATTGAAGAAGTTGCGTACGATAAGCGCGCTGATATATTTTTCGATCAACGGTCCCGAAATCTGTATCAGTGTCGGGCGCTTTTTCATTCCCTGAGTTTCGGCAAAATCGGTGAACTCGTTCAGCAGAGGTTGCGTTTTGAGGTAGGCGTACAGATCCTGATACGTCTTGAACGATGCCAGCTTGGAGTGATGACGGTCTGAATATTCGAGCACATAGCGATAGATGGCGCCGCTGCGGTATGCTGCGACGTAGTATGAGGTGATATTGCTGGTATCGCGCGGGATAAAGATGTCGGGCATAATGCCTCCGCCGCCGTAAACCGTACGTCCGTGCAAGGTCTTGTATGCCAGCGTATCGGCGACTTTTATGCTGTCGGCATAGTCAAATTCGCCGTGCAGATAGCGATTTTCGAGGTCGAGATTATAGTCGTCGGTATTGCCCAGCTCATACTGTTTTTGGATACAGCGTCCCGATGGGGTGTAATAGCGTGCTATGGTGAGCCGTAGCTCGGAGCCATCTTTCAGTTTGATAGGACTTTGCACCAATCCTTTGCCGAAGGTACGGCGACCGATTATCAGTCCGCGGTCGTTATCCTGAATGGCGCCTGCAAAGATTTCGCTTGCCGAAGCCGAAGCTTCGTCAACGAGCACGACGACAGGTGCGTTCTGGCACGAGCCGGAGCCGTTGGCACGAAATTCCTGCCGTTTGAACGCCTTGCCTTCATAATAGAGGATCGACTGTCCCGACGGGATAAACTCGTTGAGCATGTGTATGGCTGCGTCCATATATCCGCCGGTATTGCCGCGCAGGTCGATGATAAATTTCTCGCATCCTTCTTTGCGCAGTTTGGCTATGGCGGTGATAAATTCGTTGTATGTAGTCCTGCCAAAGTCGTCGATAAGCATATATCCGATGCCGTCGGAGACCTTATACGCCACTTCGATCGAATAGTCGGGCACGTCGCCGCGTGTTACGTCGAAGTAGAGCAAATCATCTTCGCCGCTGCGTTTGATGCCGAGTTTCACTTTGCTGTTTTTTGTGCCGCGCAGCGTCCGTATGATTTCCTGATCGTTAATTCCTTTTCCTGCTACTACCGAATCGTTGATAGAGATGATACGGTCGTAGGGCAGGATACCGGCTTTTTCGGCTGGTCCTTTATGGATGACGGTCAGTATCAGTATCGTGTCCGACAGCATATTGAACGACACGCCGATGCCGCTGAACGAGCCTTCGAGCTTGTCGGTTACGAGGTCAATCTCGCCTGCGGGGATAAGCACCGAATGAGGGTCTAATTCCTTGATGATGTTATGAGTAGTGTTGTCGATCAGCTGCTCCATATTCACTGTATCGACATAGTTCTGGTCGATGATATTCAGGATGGTGTCTATCTTGTTGTTGCCGAGATACTGCATATTGTTCAAGATGTAGAACCTGCCGAGATAAAATCCTGCGACAACTCCCAAAACCGTCCAAAGAAATATCCTGAATCCCGATTTATTATTATTTGCGTTCATCGTCTGTCTTGTTTATATCAATTAAATCCACTTCAATTCCGGCTTGTTTCAGCAGCCGTATGCCGTCGTCGGTATGATAAGTTTCCGAGAAAACAACCCGACGTATGCCGCATTGTATGATCAGCTTGGCACATTCGATGCAGGGCGAGGCTGTGATATATATCGTTGCGTCGCGGCTGCTGTTCGACGAGGCGGCGACTTTGGTAATCGCATTAGCCTCAGCGTGAAGCACATACGGCTTGGTTACGTTGTTTTCGTCTTCGCATACGTTTTCAAAACCCGATGGCGTCCCGTTGTATCCGTCGGAAATTATCATCTGGTTTTTAACAATCAACGCTCCGACCTGTCGGCGTTTGCAGTATGAGTTTTCAGCCCATATACGCGCCATACGCAGGTATCTGATGTCGATTGCAAGTTGCTTGTTTACTTTATCTTCCGTCATTTTTTCAGTTGTCAAAACCTTGCACAATCTCGGTTATGAGAGCGCAAAAATAGTAATAATTTGGTTTATACTCTACTTTCGGCGAAAAATTTTATTCGGGTAAAATATCTATTTTGCCGATAATGGCGCGTACAGGCTCCGGCAGAAAAAACCGTATATCGCGTCCCTGACGCAGCGCTGTGCGGATAAACGACGACGAAATCTCGATGAGTGGAGCGGCGACGGCGCTGACATTCTTCAGTTCCGGTGGGATGGACAGCTCGTAGCCCGGACGCGGGTATATCAGTATCGGAAATTCGTCGATCAGCGTTTTTGCGTCTTTCCAGCGGTCGAAACTTTGCCAGTTATCGGCGCCGATGACGAGATAAAAACGGCGGTCGGGATAGCTCTCGCGCAGTGCGTGCAGCGTCTGAATGGTGTAAGCGGGTTGGGGCAAGCCCAGCTCGAAATCGCTGACGCGGAAGTGCGGATAATCGGCGACGGCGGCTTGCAGCATCTCGAAGCGCGTACGGTAGTCGATCATCTCGCGACCCTTTTTGAGCGGGTTTTGAGGCGTTACGAGAAACCACAGTTCGTCGATGCCGCCGTATTCGCAAATCCAGTTTGCGAGCGCTAAATGTCCGATATGTACCGGATTGAATGAGCCTGAAAATATTCCGGTTCGTATCATAGCTTCAAGAATTGTTTTATGACGTTAAGCGCTTCACTCTTAGCCCGTTCAAGGTCGTCGTTGACAACCACTACGTCGAAGCGCGAGGCAAAACCCATCTCGAACGATGCTTTTTCAATTCGTTTGGCGATGATGGCAGGCGAGTCGGTATGGCGTATTTCGAGTCGGTGGCGCAGTTCGTCTATCGACGGAGGCTGGATAAAGATCGACAGTGCGCGGTCGCCAAACTGCTGTTTCAGGTTGCAGCCGCCCACGACGTCGATGTCGAAAATCACGTGCCGTCCGGTCTTGAAAATCCGTTCGATCTCCGACCGTAGCGTGCCGTAGTATGCGCCTTCATAAACCTCTTCGTACTCTATAAATTCGCCTGCAGTGATTTTCTCTCGGAACGTTTCGGGCGAAAGGAAATAATATTCCACACCGTCGCGCTCCTGACCGCGCGGGGGGCGGCTGGTGGCGGACACAGAAAAAGCTATCGGCAGGTCGAGGCTCAACAGATATCTTATTATCGTTGACTTGCCCGAACCCGACGGGGCGGAGACGATTATCAGTTTGCCCTCTTCGGTCATCTTACAGCACATTTAGCAGTTGTTCCTTGATCTGTTCAAGCTCATCTTTCATGCGAACGACAATCTTTTGTATCTCAAGATGATTGCTTTTCGAGCCGAGGGTGTTGATTTCGCGTCCGATTTCCTGAGCTATGAAGCCGAGTTTTTTGCCCTGACCGTGCCCGTTTTCCATCGTGTCGATGAAATATTTCAGGTGATTGTCGAGGCGGCTTTTCTCTTCGTTGATGTCAAGTTTGTCGATATAATACATCATTTCCTGCTCGAAACGGGTCTTGTCGTATTCTATTTCGGCAAACTTGTTGAGGCTGTCGCTGATGCGCACTCTGATTTTTTCGATACGCTCTTCTTCGTAAGGGTCAACTTCTTTGAGCAGCTGGCTGATATTGCCGATTTTCTCAGCGAAAAAGCGTTCCAGCATCTCGCCCTCCTGTACACGGAAATCGTTCAGCATACCCATCGCGTTTACGAAAGCTGTATGCACGGCTTCCCATTCCGTTTCATCCAGCTCGCCGACATCCGTCTTGACGATTTCGGGCAGCCGCAGCAGCGTCAGAAACCAGTCGGAAGGCTCGTTGAGGTGCATTCGCTCGGCTACTTCCTTCACTTGCGAGAGATAGTTTTCGAGCACAGGCTGGTTGATTTGCACCGACGTGTCGCGTCCGATGCAGTCGATTGTAACAGTCAGGTCGATCTTGCCGCGTTCGATATTCTGCATCAGCTCGTTGCGCAACTGCATTTCCTTTTCACGGTAAAGAGGATGAATGCGCAGATTCAAGTCTAACTGTTTACTGTTAAGCGATTTAAGCTCAACGGTTACTTTTTTGTTTGGCAGCTCGGCGACAATCTTGCCGAACCCGGTCATTGATTTTATCATTGATAACGAATTTTGGTGCAAAGATAATCTATTCAGCCGAGAAACCATCGAAAAATCGTACGATTAAATAACTTTTTGTACTTTTGCAGCTCGAAAAAGTCAGATTGTTATGGCGTGTATTTTGCTTTTGGACACTTCTACGGACGTTTGTTCGGCGGGATTGTCGGTTGGCGGCGAGCTTGTCTTTGAGCGTGTTTCGTTCGAGGGACTTTCGCATGCTTCGCTTGCCGCCGTGTTTGCTAACGAGGCGGTCGAGTATGCACTTGCCGAAGGGTTGCGTCCCGAAGCGGTGGCTGTCGGCGGCGGTCCCGGCTCTTACACGGGATTGCGTATCGGTGTGTCGCTGGCGAAGGGGCTGTGCGTAGGGTGGGGGACTCCGCTGATTGCTGTCCCTACATTAAATATAATGGCAGCGGCTGCAATCCGAACTGTTGCCGAGGCGGATTGTCTCTACTGCGCTATGCTCGACGCTCGCCGGATGGAGGTCTATGCCGCCGTTTACGACAGCAAGCTCAATACGGTACGACAGACTATGGCTGAAATTGTCTCGTCCGAAACGTACAAACAGCTGCTTGATCAACATCGCGTCTGCTTTTTTGGTAACGGCGCCGCCAAATGCCGTAACGTAATCGACTCGCCAAATGCTGTTTTCACCGACGGCATCTATCCTTCGCTTGCTGATATGGCGCCCCTTGCCGAGCAGGATTTTGCAGCCCGACGCTTTGCCGATGTCGCCTATTTTGAGCCGTTCTATCTGAAAGAATTTATTGCTACAACGCCCAAGCGGATGTTTTGACGCGGTTTTTACTTTAAAATGCGAAAAATGTTTTAATTGTCAGTAGAAAATTGATTATCTTTGCAAACAAAAAACATTATGACAAAAAAGATAATCGTTATGCTATTGTGCTGTGCAGGTGTTCAGGCGCAGCAATTGAACATCGAACAGGCGCGTAAAATTTTTGAACTGCCCGTCAAGTGCATACAGGTGGAATTTCCTAACAAGATGGGCGAGACTCTGGGCAGTCCGGCAGATTTGAAACGACCGCTCGAAGCGCGTCCGATATTCTACGGCTGTTTCGACTGGCATTCGTCGGTGCATGGATACTGGTCGATTATCAAGCTGATGAAAGATTTTCCCGAATTGGATATGGGCGATATTGTGCGAGACATGTTAAATCAGGTTATTACGCCGCAAAACGTCGCAACGGAGAAAGCATTTTTCGAGGATTACAACAATCGCAATTTCGAGCGCACCTACGGTTGGGCGTGGTTTCTCACTTTGCAAAAGGAACTTTATACATGGCAGGATGCCGATGCGCAACGCTGGCGCGCGACGCTTCAACCGCTTGAGGATATGCTGGTTAGCAAATATGAAGCATATCTTCCAAAGCTCGTTTATCCTATTCGCGTGGGGACGCACGAAAACACGGCGTTCGGACTTTCGCTTGCGCTTGATTATGCTCGCACTATGGGAAATGCCGAGTTTGAACGCATTATTTGCGAACACGCTGTGCGCCTGTATCGCGATGATAAAAATGCGCCCATAACATTCGAGCCAAGCGGCAACGATTTTCTTTCGCCCTGTCTCGAAGAGGCTTTGCTGATGAGTAAAGTGCTGAACGACAGCGATTACAGTCAATGGTTGAGCAACTTTCTGCCTGCGATATTCGATAAATCGTTCAGTCTCAAGCCCGGAATAGTGTCTGACCGAACCGATGGGCAGCTTGTTCATCTCGACGGATTGAATTTCAGCCGTGCGACCTGCCTGTACGGGATGGCTCGTAAACTGTCTGCACTCGTTCATCTGCGACGAATTGGTGATGAGCATCTTACTTATTCCATCAACAATATCACTAACGACGACTATATGGGAAGCCATTGGCTTGGCACTTTTGCACTTTATGCCCTGTCGAGCCGAAAATGATTTGAATTGTTGGAAAAAAATTATATCTTTGCGCAATATTAATTAGATAAAACTGTATTTAAATGAAAACCAAAGCAGTAAGACTTTACGGCAAGAACGACCTCAGGTTGGAATCGTTTGAATTGCCGCCGATCGAGGACGATGAAATTCTCGCACGTGTTGTTTGCGACAGTATCTGTATGTCGTCGTACAAGGCGACGCACGAGGCTGATGTGCATAAGCGCGTGCCGCGTGATGTGGCTGATAATCCGGTGATTATAGGACATGAATTTGCCGGCGAACTTGTCGAAGTGGGCAGTAAATGGCGTGGACAATTCGCCGTAGGCGACAAATTTTCCATACAGCCTGCGCTAAACGACCCGAACGGTCCGGTCGGCATTTTGAGCGCTCCGGGGTATTCGTACCCGCACATTGGCGGCGATGCGACATATATCATTATCCCTGCGTCAGTTATGGAAAACGGTTGCCTGCTGCATTTTACCGGCGCGGGCTACTATCCGGCGTCGCTGTCGGAGCCGCTCTCGTGCGTTATCGGGGCTATGCACGCCAACTATCACACCACGCCCGGCTCGTACAAGCACCGGATGGAGATAAAGGACGGTGGCAATATGGCTATTCTGGCGGGCGTCGGACCGATGGGATTGGCGGCAATCAATTACGCTATCCATCGCACGGATTGCAAACCTAAGCTACTGATTGTTACCGATATAGACCAGTCTCGGCTCGACCGTGCAGCCTCGCTTTACACTCCCGCCGAAGCGCAGAAAAATGGCATCGAACTTCATTATCTCAATACCGGAACGATGGAAAATCCTGTGGATGAGCTGAAAGCGATGACCGGCGGCAAAGGCTATGACGATGTGTTTGTTTTTGCGCCTGTCGCGCCGATTGTTGAGCAGGCGGACGGGATTCTGGCTTTCGACGGATGCCTCAACTTCTTTGCCGGTCCCTCGAAAACGGATTTCAAGGCGCCGCTTAATTTCTATAATGTGCATTATGCTTATACTCACATAGTTGGCACAAGCGGAGGTAATACCGACGATATGAAAGAGGCGCTCGCGATGATGAATACGGGGCTTGATCCGGCAGGACTTGTTACGCATATCGGCGGACTGAATGCCGTGATCGACACGACAATGAACCTGCCCTCCATCCCCGGAGGAAAAAAGCTGATTTATACGCATATAGAAATGCCGCTCACTTCGATTTCCGACTTTGCCGAAAAAGGCAAAACCGACCCGCTGTTTGCCGAACTCAACCGACTTTGCGAGCAGCACAACGGACTTTGGAATGTGGAGGCGGAAGAATATTTATTGACTACAACACAACCTTCTGCGTAACATTCCCCGATTGCACCACATAAGCGCCTTTGGGCAAAGTGATTGTCGTAATGGAATTGACGGATTTTTCCTGATGCAGTAGCCGCCCGTTTAAAGTATAAATGCGGATAATATTGGGGTAATGGTTTTCCACATACAGATTGCCGTCGGCAGCCCGGATTTTTGTGTCGCCAATATAATCTATCGAAGAATTGGGATTTCTCAATTCAAACGCAATCGCCGGTAAATTTGCAGGCAAACCGGCAGGCAACGTAACTTCAATGCCGGCGCTTGTCTTTTGCCACTGTACATCTGTATTGGTCTGCAAACATTTTATCGTGCTGCCCGAAAGCGGCTCGTTGCCTGTCCACGAAACTTTTGTCGGCAGCGCGGAATTTTCCGGCAAACAAACTATGGCATATATTTTCTGCCCGTCTTTACTTTGTGTAAACCAAGTATTTGTGTTGGCGTCATTATATACGGGCGTCGGGCGCGTGGCGTAAATCGCATTACCGTTTTTATTCAGCCATTCGCCGATTTGGTTGAGGCGTTGAATTACCAAATCCGGCAAGGTTCCGTCGGGTTTTGGACCTACTCCGAGATTTAAACTGCCTCCTTTGGCAACAATTTCTATTAAGCTGTGAATTACTTTTGCAGAAGTTTTTAAGTAATCGGTTGTCCGATAATTCCAATAATGACCGAGCGTCATACAACTTTCCCAAGGCGTTATGATTTGAGTATCGGGCACTTCTTGTTCTGGAGTTTCGTAATTTTCGTATTCGGGGACGCTTGCTCGGTCAACAATCAATACGCCCGGATTATAACCTCGCGCCATTGTTGCAATTCTCGGCATATCAATATTTTGAAATGTATGTGAAGGTTTTACCCAATTGCCGTCGAGCCACAAAATATCCAATTTCCCGTAATCGCCGTTCATCAATTCTTCCAACTGATTATACGTAAAATTCTTAAAATTTGTCCACTTTTCGGGATACTGTCGCGGGTCGTAATTTATAACGTGGTCGGGAGTAGCGAAGGCATCCCACCAATAATCCTGATTGTGCCAGTCGGGTTTGGAAAAATATGCGCCAATCATAAAATCCTGCTCTCTGAAAGCATTGAAAACTTCTTTCGTAACATTCGCCCTCGGATTATCTTTAAACGCGCCGTGCATTATAGAAAAATCCGTCTGTTTGGTATCGAACAGGCAAAATCCGTCGTGATGTTTGGTAGTGAAAACAAGATATTTCATTCCCGCCGCTTTTGCAGTTTCAGCCCATTGTTCGGGATTGAAATTTTGAGGACTCAAACTGTTTATTGCCGACCAGTACCATTGTTTGTATTCATCGTAAGTCATTGTGCTTGGGCGTCCTTTTCCTTCATTAAAATTATAACACAAATTCCACGATTCAACGCAGTCGAGGTAAGAATAAAGTCCCCAGTGAATGATAATGCCGAACTTCAAGTCCTGCCATTTATCAAGGGTTTCCAACACTTTTGGTTCTGTCGGATAAATGTATGCAAAAGTTTTTTGCACCGACACAAACGAAATTGCGCAAATTGCTGTAAAAATCAAGAAAATCCGTTTCATAACAAAATATTTTCGACAAAGGTAAATTTTTTTTTCAAATAATATTATAAAAGGATAACAAAATCAAGGAATTTTTAGTAATTTTGCACCCTGATAAACAATTCATCGAATATTCTTATGAAACAGTTAGACACCAAACTGATGCATCCAGCCGAGCAGATATGCGTGGTCATCAGCCGCATTTATCGCAGCGGACTGACGACCACTTCGGGCGGAAATATCTCTGTCAGAGATGAAAACGGCGACATCTGGATTACTCCCGGCTCGGTCGATAAAGGTTCGCTGACGACAAAAGACATCGTTTGCGTAAAAGCCGACGGAACAGTGGTCGGAATTCATAAACCGTCGTCGGAATATCCGTTCCACAAAGCGATTTACGAAATCCGTCCTCACGCCGACGCAATTATTCACGCTCATCCGCCGGCGCTCGTTTCGTTCAGTATTACCAAGCAGATTCCTAACACCAATATTATTCCGCAGGCGAAAAATGTTTGCGGCACAATAGGTTTTGCGCCTTACGACGTGCCGGGCAGCGTTGACCTCGGCAAGAAAATATCTTCCGAATTTCGTAAAAATCCCGATTATAAAGCGGTGATAATGGAAAATCACGGCGTTGTACTTTGCGGCGACGATTTGATGGACGCCTATCAGCGTTTTGAAACTCTCGAATTTTGCGCACGCACGCTGATTAACGCCAAAATTCTCGGCAACCCTGTTTACCTTACCGACAAACAGATAGACCGCCACGAAGAAGCCATTCCGCACAATTTTCCCGTTTTTATGAATCCCTCGTATCCGTCCGACGAGCGGGCGATTCGCAGCCAGATTGTCGCCATTGTGCGCCGAGCCTGCGACCAGGGGTTGATGATAAGCAGTTACGGAACGGTGTCGGTGCGCTGGCGTGGCAACGATTTTCTGATAACGCCTCCGGGCGTGCCGCGCTGGGACATTGAGCCGCATAATATTGTGCAGGTCAAGGGCGGAATGGTAGAGGCGGGAAAAATTCCGAGCCGCTCGGTTGCATTGCATCAGGCAATCTATCAGAGCAATCCTAAAATCAATTCGATAATTCTTACGCAACCGCCTCATCTGATGGGTTTTTGTACGTCAGGCGTAAAGTTCAATGTCCGCACAATTCCCGAAAGTTGGATACTGCTGAAAGACGTTCCTACGGTCGCTTTCGGTACGCAATACGAAAACATACAGGAAATTGTGGAATCGCTGAAAACACGTCCGGCAGTGTTGCTCGAAAACGATTCCGTTATCGTTACCGGCGACGCGCTGCTGCAGACATTCGACCGACTGGAAGTCGCGGAATTTTCTGCCAAGTCGCTCGTGATGGCTAATTCGCTTGGCACATTAAGTCCGATTTCCGACGCGGAAGTAGAAGATTTGCGGATAGCGTTCAAAGTGGAATAAATTTTTTGTCATATATGCAAATTCTGCAAAGCGCCTCAAAATTGCCGCTCAATAATTTTAATATTGAACGGCAATTACTTTTGTCGCAAGACAAACGTGAAACGCTGTTTTTTTATGTCAATAAACCCTGCGTCGTTGTTGGCAGCAACCAGTTGATTGAAGCGGAGGTTGATGTTGGATACTGCAAACATAACGGCATCGAAATTGTGAGGCGGATTTCGGGCGGCGGCGCGGTTTATCACGATACCGGCAATATAAATTTTTCATTTGTAACAAATAAAAACGGGCAGTCGGCGCTGGATATTGATTTTCTGACGCCGATTATTGACGCCCTGCGTTCAATGGGAATTGACGCCGTAGCCGGTCGCAGAAAAGAAATTTTGGCAGAAGGGAAAAAAATTTCCGGCACATCTTCGTATATTTCCGGCGACCGGATTCTTTTTCACGGCACTCTGCTGCACCGCGTCAGTATGCATCATCTGCACAGCGCTTTGCGCGGCGACGCGACTTTGCGCGGCAGAAGTGTAGCCTCTGTTCCCGCCGAAGTGGCAAATATTGCCGATTTAACCGATTCATCCGAACCGACGGCAGA
>JAISTS010000053.1 GCA_031272455.1 Tannerella sp.
CCTGCGGTTAAGCCGCTGACATACAGCACTCCATCCGTCGCATAGACCTGAAGCGCTGCGACTTTGACCGGAGCAATTGCCGCCGGAGACTGCGGCTGACCGCCCGCAATACTGCGCAGGTAAGGAAAACCTTCTCCCTCGTCAATCTCCCAAACCTTCTCAAAATCGAAACCCGCAAAACTGCTGCGGGTCTGCATCTCGATGGTAGTCAGGGCTTTTGCTTCACCGATATATTCGCCATCAACCACATTCTCATTTACCGGAACCAAGCTCGACAATTCCTTTTTCCATTCCGTATCGTCGTATCGTGTGCCTGTCAAACTGCTGTTAAGACCGTCAGTGTCTTTACGATAATAGCAATTGCTAATTGTCAGGCTCGTCGTATAAGAATTGAATGGCATACCGACATAAGCAACTACCGGCGCTGAATATTCTTCTTTACCGTCTCCCAATTTGCCTGATACATAGCAATTTGAAACCGTTGCAAGACTGGTAACATTTCCCGCCAGACCGCCAATCATACTGCTGCCCGTTCCGGTAATATTGCCTGATATATAGCAGTTTGAGATGTCGCCATAGCCCAACTGCCCTACCAGACCACCTGTCCATGCGTCCATACTTGAGATGTCAGCTTTAACGTAACAGCCTGTAATCGTAGTTTTCAGTTCGCTATCGAAAAAATCTTCACCCCTGCTTAAGTCGTTGCCGTTGCCCATCGAACCGACCAATCCGCCCATATATCCGCCTCCGGCAGTAAATGGGGTTGTTGGTGTATGCGATACTTTGCCTTCGACATAGCTGTTTTCTATACGTCCCTGACCGCTCATTTTCCCAATCAAACCGCCGACAACGCTGCCCATATTGCTCACGCCATATACCTGCCCTTTGACTGAACAGTTAGCAACAAGTCCGGTCAGCTGTCCGGCGATAGCGCCTGCATTGACACAGCCAACAATTCCGCCTTTGGAGTCGTCGGTCTCGATATTCAGGCTCTCAACCGTACCGTCAAGTACTCCTATCAAACCGGCATTATCGTATTTGCTGGAAGACTGATGCAATTGCGGGTCTGACAAGTTGATCCATAATCCTGTAATCGCATATCCATTGCCATCCAAATGTCCGTGAAATACAGAGATCGGCTCCCAGCCCAATACCCCCCACGTTTCTGCACTGAACGACGAGATGTCTATATCGCCGGTCAGTTTAAAGTATGCATCAATTGAAACTCCGCCATTTTCGCTGCGCAAATTGCTGAGCTGCTGAGGGTTTTCAATAAGATACGGATTGTCTTTTGAGCCATCGCCTCCGGCAAATAATATGGAATATTTACCGAATTCCTGAGACCAGACAACCATTGCCCCAAATAACAGGGCTGTAGTTAATAATGTTTTTACTTTCATAATTATTTTGTTTTAAAATTTTTCAAAATTACTGCTTATATTTTTATTCTCATAAATAATTAACATAAGAAAGGTTAAAATCGGTTTTCTGCCTGCAGTTTAGTTTATCTGCAAACAGAAAACTTCATTTAACTCATTGCAGTACAATTTAATATGGATTAGTGCTTCGCACCCTCCAATTGGCATTAGTACATCCCGAAATATTCGGATTTTTTCTTATGCTCGTGATTATGTTACATTCATATATAAATGGGAAGTATCTGTCAATATCCAAAGCATTAAATGTTGACGGATCAGAAAAGATTTCTTCCAAAAACCACGCATCAGTAGCATCAGTATTGTTGGCGTACTGAGTATAATAATAAACTGAACCACTGCTCACGCCAACTTTGCTAATCATATACGAATGTATTCTGGAAGCGCCATAGCTTTTTGCGCTTAAAAATACCGGCAAGTTTCTGTTTGCAACATTAACATATACGCTGTCACTGTTATAGCTGTAAAGCGAAGTGGAATAAAAGCCCATCGCCTGAAAAACTGCAGGTGCATCTGACGGCAATGCCGTTGAATTTACAGTACTGTATGCCGTATTTAAACGATATCCGATTTCAATCAATAGATTGGATATATAATCAGTTACAGCAGACGAACAATTATAATAGTCATAAGTTCCTGCGGCGATAGAATTATAGTCGGATGTACTCAAAGAATATGATACTGTTACGGTTTGCAGCGTAGATGTTCCCCCACTATAGGAATAACGTTTGAATGTTCCTGTGGTCGGCCATTTATGAAATGCCATTATTTCGCCCATAACTAAAGCCACTCCAGGGACAGAGGCAAAGTTGGAAGGAGTGTCAATGAGATACGGCGAATATCTATTAAATGGTCTTGATGACCATCCTCTCAACACCCATAATGGAGACCATGTCGGTCCGCTTTGCGACACAGGAACAGTCCTTAATTGAATAGCGTCTGTATTATTATGGTCAAGTTCGCTGGTATTCAACTCTGGGTGATTGATTTTGTAGAACAGATACCCTTCAATCCTATCGCTCAAAAAATCCGCATCAGATCTTGAAGACAAATCAAGTTCTGCGTTATTTGCAGAAAGAGCAATGATTTTTTTGTCGTCAGGAAGTCTTTCGTCTCCAACAAGTAAAACACTGCCTACCGATTCACCATCTTTATCCTGATAACTGATGGTATAAAGAGGGACAGACTGTTTGGATGCTTCAGAATCTAATGTTTCTTCAACAGGAACATCAACAGTGCTCGTTTTGACGTCAGAAACAACTTTATCTGACGCAGAACGCAATCCAAACACGTTGTTCATACTACCAATTATTTCATCAGCCTTAGCAATTGCCTCGTCTGCACTGATAGCAAAAGGGTTATCTACTACATCCGTCTTTGCGGCGGATACTACATTTTCCGACTCAAAGTGGTCGGCACTACATGCGCTAAATGCTGCAATGGCAGCTGTACACGCGAAAAACAATAAACTTCTTGACTTTGAGCGCTGCGTCTTTCAGTTCGGAGATGAATCTTGCATTTTCGGTTTCCAACATTCGTATTTCCATATTATATATATGTCTATTTGCCTTGTTTTCAGATATTTGATTGCGTAAATGCTCAATGCGCTCTTTATTCTCATTGATTTGTTCACG
The DNA here is from genome assembly GCA_031272455.1 of Tannerella sp. Taxonomy (GTDB): domain Bacteria; phylum Bacteroidota; class Bacteroidia; order Bacteroidales; family Tannerellaceae; genus Tannerella. The sequence goes on from JAISTS010000053.1 coordinate 3,071, forward strand.
GCAGTTCTTAACAGGGCGGCTATTAATTCTGGCAAACAGTTGTTCTTCCATCAGTTTCTTTTTCTTTTTTCGCCTTGAGTTGAAGACAAAAACAGATATCAGAGTTACTAATGATAAGAAGACTGCCAGTAACATGATATACATATTGCGTTGAAATCGCATCTTATCCAATTCTGCTTTGTGCTCAATTTGGCGGTAGTTGTACAGAGATTGCATCCGTTGGATTATTTCCGACCGGGTTTGCCGTTCCAATGAATCGTGCAGAGCCTCAAACTGTGTATTGTACAGTGCAAATTCATCCCATCGACGCTCTTCTCTTGCCATCTGGTAGATTACTAAGCAAGCTGACGCACGTGTTTCCAACTGCTGGCTGTGCGTGGCTTTTATCAAATAATATCGCGCGGAGTCATTTTGTCCTGAAAGGGCGAATATTTTACCCATAACAAGATAAATTTGAGTGAAGTCGCTGTTGCCGTCGAACGACATAGCTTCTTTTACCAGCGACATTGCTTTATCCGTATCACCCGTTGTTAGATAAAGACTGCCCAATTCATTCAGTATGCCGGGTTTGCTGCGCGAGTCTGAATACGAAAGTGCCTTATTATAATAATGTATAGAGCTGTCGGTCAGATTCAGCATATTGAAAGAGCGCCCGATGTCGCGCATTACGTATGCCAAAGCCGGCGTTTCATTAGCTTTGGTAAAATATTTTTCTGCTTCGCGGAATTTAGTCAGTGCTTCGCCGTACGCTTCTTGATAGTTGTACAACATTCCGAGATTGCTGCATATCCTGCCTAAAAGAGCGTAATCGTCTGTAGTTTCACCCGCTTGCAGGGCTTTTAGGTAATAATCCTGCGCTTTGATGGCGTCCCGCAAATCCTGATTTACCCGCCCCATAGTATAATAAGCCGTCATCAGATGTTTCGGGTCGTTATGTTTTTCAAAATACTCGACAGCGTGGCGTACAACCGAGTCGGTAGTGTGTTCCTTATAGTTTTTATCCCTTGCCTGAGTTATCAGCAGGCAGTAGAGGGCATAATCGCGGGCTGACATTTTTTCGGGCGCAGTAATGCTGTCGAGCAAGGTCAGGGCGCTATCGGGTCGGGCGTTCATCAGCTTTTCGGCTTCGGCGAGCGTCTCCGTCCCGCGACCTCCTCCGGTGCACGACAGATACAGCAACAGGCTTGCTGTCAGCAAGATATATGTTAGTCGTTTTGTCTTCATTGTCCCTGTATAAGCATTGACGATACAAAGGTAATGTATTATTCGGGAAAATGCAATGCGGGATAGAAAAAATCTTGTGCGTTTTATGATTGAAAATGAAAAACTATGCGTATATTTGTCAGCAAAAAAAACGAAACCGTAATGAACCCACCGTTAGCAGAAAGACTTCGACCGCGCACACTCGACGATTATGTAGGACAGGAACATATCGTAGGCAAACAGGCAGTCCTGCGCCGTATGATCGACGCGGGGCGTGTGCCGTCGTTTATTATGTGGGGACCGCCGGGCGTGGGCAAGACGACGCTGGCGCAGATTATCGCCCACCGGCTCGACTGCCCGTTTTATACGCTGAGCGCCGTCAGCGCCGGCGTCAAGGAGGTGCGCGACGTCATCGACAAGGCTCGCAGCAACCCGCTATTTAACACCGCCCGCTCGCCCGTGCTGTTTATCGACGAAATCCACCGTTTCAGCAAGTCGCAGCAGGATTCGCTGCTGAACGCCGTCGAGACGGGTGTCGTAACGCTCATCGGGGCGACGACCGAAAATCCGTCGTTTGAAGTCATCCGCCCGCTGCTCTCGCGCTGTCAGGTCTATGTGCTTAATCCGCTGGACGACAAAGCCTTACTGTCGCTATTAAACAAAGCTATTACGGAAGATGTTGTTTTAAAGGAAAAAAAGATCGTCGCGAAGGAGACTGCCGCCCTGCTGCGCTATTCGGGGGGCGACGCACGCAAGCTGCTCAACATACTCGAACTCGTTGTCGCCGCCGAAGAAGACAGCGCCGAGATCGAAATTACCGACCTGAAAGTAACCGAGCGTATTCAGGAAAACCCCGCTGCCTACGACAAGGGCGGCGAAATGCACTACGACATCATTTCGGCATTTATCAAATCCATACGCGGCAGCGACCCCGACGCCGCCATTTACTGGCTTGCACGTATGGTCGAGGGCGGCGAAGATCCCGAATTTATCGCCCGCCGGTTGCTTATCTCAGCCGCCGAAGATATCGGGCTGGCAAACCCGAACGCCCTGCTGCTTGCCAACGCCTGCTTCGAGGCGCTGAAAAAAATCGGATGGCCCGAAGGACGTATCATCCTCGCCGAAACGACGGTCTATCTCGCCACCAGCCCCAAAAGCAATTCGTCGTATCTTGCAGTCGAACAGGCTATTGCCCTCGCCCGCGAAACAGGCAACCTGCCCGTGCCGCTCCACCTGCGCAACGCGCCGACGCAACTGATGAAAGACCTCGACTACCATAAAGGCTATAAATACGCCCACGACTACGAAAACAATTTTGTCAAGATGGATTATCTGCCGAAAGAATTGCTGAAAACCCGTTTCTGGCACCCCCAGCCCAATCCTGCCGAAGACAAACTCGCCGAGCGTATGAATACGCTCTGGGGCGACAGATATACGTAAAATACCACTGCTAAGCATAGCCGCAAATATATTTTCCCGCAAATTGAAATAAATTTTATTCAATTTAGTGTTATTTGGAAATAAAATTTGTACCTTTGCGCCCACATTTGATAACATCGCGCAAAAATCGCGGCAAAATGTCAGTTAAATTAAATGAATATAACAAACAACATAATCGAAAAAGCGGGTTTGTATGACCCGGAAAACGAACATGACGCCTGCGGAGTGGGAATGATAGTCCACGTACACGGCGAAAAATCGCATGAAATTGTTGAGTCGGCATTGAAGGTGCTCGAAAATCTTCGCCATCGCGGAGCCGAAGGAGCCGACAACAAGACAGGCGATGGAGCCGGTATTATGCTGCAAATCCCGCACGAATTTATTCTGTTACAGGGCATTCCCGTACCCGAAAAAGGTAAATACGGCACGGGGCTGATATTCCTGCCCAAAAGCGAACAGCAGCAGTCGGAGATATTGAGCATCATGATCGAAGAGGTTGAAAAGGAAGGACTTACGTTGATGCACATCCGCAAAGTGCCTACTAATCCGGCTATCCTCGGCGACGACGCACGCGCTACCGAGCCTGACATCAAGCAGGTGTTTATCAAAGGATGCAACGAACAGCAAAAACTCGAACTGAAGCTCTATCTCGTTCGCAAACGTATCGAAAATCGCGTTGCAAAGAGCGCCCTGCCTGACAAGAACGACTTCTACGTGGCATCGCTTTCGACGCGCAACATAGTTTATAAGGGTATGCTCGAAACGATGCAGCTGCGCCACTATTATCCCGACCTGATGAACAGCTATTTCACTTCGGGGATGGCGCTCGTACATTCGCGTTTCAGCACCAACACTTTCCCGCGCTGGAGCCTCGCACAGCCATTCCGCCTGCTGGCGCACAACGGCGAAATCAACACCATACGCGGCAATCGCGGCTGGATGGGCGCCCGCGAAAGCGTACTGACGCTTCCCGGACTTGATAATATCAACGATATCAGACCAATAGTCCAGCCCGGTATGAGCGACAGCGCCTCGCTCGACAACGTGCTTGAGTTTCTCGTCGCCTCGGGAATGAGCCTGCCGCACGCGATGGCGATGCTTATACCCGAAAGCTTTAACGATAAAAATCCCATTTCCGAAGACCTGAAAGCGTTCTACGAGTATCATTCTATCCTGATGGAGCCTTGGGACGGACCGGCGGCGCTGCTCTTCAGCGACGGGCGTTATGCAGGAGGTATGCTCGACCGCAACGGACTGCGACCGGCACGCTATCTGGTTACAAATAACAATATTATGGTTGTCGCGTCCGAAGTCGGAGTGATAGATTTTGAACCGAGCGAAATAAAGGCGAAAGGACGCCTGCAACCCGGAAAAATCATCCTTGTAGATACGGAAATAGGCAAGATCTTCTCGGATTTTGAACTCAAAAAACAGATGTCGGAAGACCGTCCATATCGCGAATGGCTGACTAACAACCGTATAGAACTCGACAAGCTCCACATGGGACGCCAGACGCCGAGCACGGTTGACAACTACGAGCGCTTGCTGCGACTGTTCAATTTCAGCCGCGAAGATATAGAACGGATAATCATCCCGATGTGCACCGCAGGCGCCGAACCCGTCGGCTCGATGGGCAACGACACACCATTAGCTGTGCTGTCGAACAAACCGCAACTGCTCTACAACTACTTCCGCCAGCAGTTTGCGCAGGTAACCAACCCGCCTATCGACCCCATCCGCGAAGAGCTGGTGATGAGCCTTGCCGAATATATCGGTACGGTGGGCGACAAAATACTTCAACCTACCGAGGCTCATTGTAAAATGGTACGCCTGCCGCATCCGATACTGAGTAACAAGCAATTAGACATACTTTGCAATATCGGTTTCAAAGGCTTCAAATGCGTCAAGCTGTCGATGCTCTACGAGGCGGGCAAAGGCTCGGCAGGTATGGAACGCGCTCTCGATCAGCTATGTAAGCAGGCTGAGCAGTCGGTTGTCGAAGGCAGGAATTATATCATTTTAAGCGACCGCGACGCCGACGCAAAGATGGCGCCAATACCGTCGCTGCTGGCTGTGAGCGCCGTTCATCATTACCTTATTTCGGTTCAGAAGCGCGTCCAGACGGCATTGATAGTCGAAACGGGCGAGATGCGCGAAGTGATGCACGCCGCCCTGCTGCTCGGTTTCGGCGCCAGCGCCCTGAATCCGTATATGGCTTTTGCCGTGATGGGCAATTTGGTGAAAAACAACGAGATACAGCTCGACTACGACACAGCCGAAAAGAACTATATCAAGGCGCTGTGCAAAGGATTGTTCAAGGTGTTAAGTAAGATGGGTATCAGCACGATACGCAGTTATCGCGGCGCCAAACTGTTTGAAGCCGTCGGCATCGACTCCGATATGATGGAGAAATATTTCGGAAAAACGGTAAGCAAAGTTGGAGGCGCCTGTCTCGACGATATTGCCGACGACTCGCGACGGATGCACGAGGCGGCATTCAAAACGCCGATAAGTAATGTGCTCGATTACAAGGGGATACTGAGCTATCGTAAAGATGGCGAACAGCACGCATGGAATCCCGAAACGATTTCAGCCCTTCAGCTTGCCACGCGGCTCGGAAGCTACAAAAAATTCAAAGAATACACTTCGCTCGTCAACGGCAAAGCAGAACCTGTCTTTTTGCGTGATTTCCTTACATTTAAGAAACGCAAACCCGTTGCTATCGACAAAGTTGAACCGGCGGAGGAAATAATGAAACGTTTCGTAACCGGCGCAATGAGTTACGGCTCGATAAGCAAGGAAGCACACGAGACTATTGCAATGGCGCTCAACAAGATACACGGACGAAGCAATACGGGCGAAGGCGGCGAAGACCCCGCACGCTTCAAACCGCGCGAAGACGGTCTGTCGTTGCGTTCGGCAATCAAGCAGGTCGCTTCGGGACGCTTCGGCGTAACAACCGAATATCTTGTCAATGCCGACGAGATACAAATCAAGATAGCCCAGGGCGCAAAACCCGGCGAAGGCGGACAGCTGCCCGGACATAAAGTCAACGTAATAATAGCAAAAACAAGACATTCCATACCCGGAATTTCGCTAATCTCGCCCCCGCCTCACCACGACATCTATTCGATAGAAGACTTGGCGCAGCTGATTTTCGACCTTAAAAATGTCAATCCTGAAGCTGAAATCAGCGTTAAGCTCGTTTCGGAAAATGGCGTTGGCACTATTGCGGCGGGCGTAGCCAAAGCCAAAGCCGACCGGATAATCATTTCGGGAGCCGACGGAGGAACAGGCGCATCGCCCATTAGCTCAATACGTTATGCGGGCACGCCGCCGGAACTCGGACTATCTGAAACGCAACAGACGCTTGTCATGAACGGGCTGCGCGGACAGGTACGCCTGCAAACCGACGGACAGCTGAAAACCGGACGCGACATCGTGCTGATGGCTATGCTCGGCGCCGAAGAGTTTGGTTTCGCCACCTCGGCGCTTATCGTGCTTGGCTGCGTGATGATGCGTAAATGCCACATGAATACCTGCCCCGTAGGCGTTGCCACGCAGGACGAAGAACTGCGCAAACGCTTCCACGGACGACACGAATATCTTGTAAACTTCTTCACTTATCTTGCCGAAGAAGTGCGCGAACTGCTTGCCGAACTCGGTTTTACCAAGCTCGACGATATAATTGGACGCACTGACTTGCTCGAACGCAAACCGATGACTGCCATCAAGAAACATGCGCATCTTAACTTCGCCGACCTGCTCCGTTTTCCTGACGGCGAACAGTCGCACGCCATCCATCAGACAACAAAACAGATACATCGTATCAACGAAATAAAAGACCGCGACATCATCCGTCAGGCACGTGAAGCTATTGACAACCAGCAACCTGTATCGCTCGATTATGCTATTGCCAATACCGACCGCGCTGTCGGGGCTATGCTTTCGGGCATCATCGCCAAAAAATACGGCTATGCAGGACTGCCCGAAAACACTCTGAACGTCAGGTTTAAAGGTTCTGCCGGTCAGAGCTTTGGCGCGTTTCTGGTACGCGGCGTCAATTTCCGTCTCGAAGGTGAAGCAAACGACTACCTCGGCAAGGGCTTAAGCGGCGGTCGGATAAGCGTGATGCCGCCGATACGTTCGACGTTTGTGGCTACCGAAAACACCATCGCCGGCAATACATTATTGTATGGTGCTACGAGCGGCGAAGTCTATATCAGCGGGCGAGTGGGCGAGCGTTTCTGCGTGCGTAACAGCGGCGCGGTAGCCGTTGTCGAAGGCGTGGGCGACCACTGCTGCGAATATATGACAGGAGGGCGAGTCGTTGTGCTTGGCGAGACAGGGCGCAACTTCGCAGCCGGAATGAGCGGCGGCGTAGCTTACGTGTGGAACAAACGCGGCGATTTCGACTTCTACTGCAATATGGAGATGGTAGAACTGTCTCTTATTGAGGATAATATAACACGAAAAGAACTGTACGAACTCATTGCCAAACATCATCAATATACCGGCAGCCAGCTCGCGTGGAAAATGATTGAGAAATGGGATAAATACGTCGAAGAGTTTATCAAAATCGTACCGATAGAATACAAAAAAGTTCTGCAGGAAGAACAAATGAAGAAACTGCAACAGAAAATCGCTGATATGCAGCATGATTATTAATTATTTGACAGAGAAATGGGCAATCCGACAGCATTTTTACACATACCGAGACAAGAAGCAGGCTATCGTCCTGTAAACGACCGCGTTCACGACTACGGTGAAGTTGAACAGACACTAAACTACAGCGACCGTCGCACTCAGGCGTCGCGCTGTATGGACTGCGGCGTGCCGTTTTGCCACTGGGCATGCCCTATCGGCAATAAACAGCCAGAATGGCAGGATATGCTATACAAAGGCAGGTGGCAAGACGCCTATAACGTGCTGGAGCAAACGTGTGATTTTCCGGAATTTACGGGTCGCGTTTGTCCTGCGCTATGCGAAAAAAGCTGCGTCCTGTCGCTAAGCATACACGAGCCGGTAACTATCCGCGAAAACGAGGTTTCTATAGCCGAAATGGCTTTCCGCGAAGGCTTTGTAGCCCCGAAAAGCCTCGCCCGTAACAACAAAAAAGTAGCCGTCATAGGTAGCGGTCCGGCAGGTCTGACCGTTGCCAACAGGCTGAACAGGAAAGGCTTCCACGTTACTGTGTTTGAAAAAGACGAACGCGCCGGAGGACTGCTCCGCTATGGCATTCCGAACTTCAAACTCGGAAAGAGCATCGTTGACCGCCGTATCAGCCTGATGGAAAGCGAAGGCGTCAAGTTCAAAACAAAAACAAAAGTCGGCGAGACCATATCCGCAACGGAAATACTTAATTCGTTTGATGCCGTGTGCATAGCCATCGGATGCGAGACGCCGCGAGATCTGAACGTCGAAGGGCGCGAACTGCGAGGCATACATTTCGCAATGGAGCTGCTGGCACAGCAAAACCGTGTCCTCCAGAGCATTGCCATACCGAAAAAAGACCTTATCACGGCAAAAGACAAACACGTGCTCGTCATCGGAGGCGGCGATACGGGCAGCGATTGCGTAGGCACATCGAACCGCCACGGCGCAGCAAGCGTTACGCAGATAGAAATCCTGCCCAAGCCACCCGCCGACTTCAATCCCGAAACGCCATGGCCCCTCTATCCTCAGATATTGAAAACGAGCAGCAGCCACGAAGAAGGCTGTACGCGCCGCTGGAATCTGACGACAAACAAATTCGTCGGAGATAAAGGCGCTGTGAAAGGCGTTGAGGTAGAAGAAGTTGAATGGACGACACCCAAAAACGGCGGACGCCCGACAATGCAACCGACCGGCAAAAAGGAAATTCTTCGCGCCGACCTCGTCCTGCTCTCGATGGGCTTTATACATCCTGTTTATGAGGGACTGCTGGCGGAACTCGGAGTGGCGATGACCGACCGTCAAACGGTGGCTACCGACGGCGATTGCCGCACTTCGCTGCCGAAAGTGTTTGCCTGTGGCGATGCAGCTACAGGTGCAAGCCTTGTAGTAAGGGCTATGGCTTCGGGACAGGCAACAGCAAATGCAATAGAAAAATATTTATCATAACGACATAAAAAATAGTAATAAGTAAATAATTATGTGTGGAATAACAGCAATATTTAATATCCGACAGCAAGACTCTGCCGACGATCTGCGCAAACAGGCGCTTAAAATGAGTAAACGCATTCGCCATCGCGGTCCCGACTGGAGTGGCATTTATGCGGGCGAAAAAGCCATTATGGCGCACGAACGCCTCTCAATCGTTGACCCCGCTTCGGGCAAACAGCCGCTTTTCAGTCCCGATGGCAAAGTTATCCTCTGCGTCAACGGCGAGATTTATAATCACCTGTCGATACGCGACCGCCTCAAAGGCAAATACGATTTCCGCACAGGCTCCGACTGCGAAGTCATCCTGGCGCTCTATAAGGAAAAAGGTATAGATTTTCTCGAAGACCTGAACGGCATCTTCGCTTTCGCCCTCTACGACGAAGAAAAAGACATCTTCCTCATAGCCCGCGACCCGATTGGCGTCATCCCGCTCTACGTTGGCAAAGATGCTGACGGACACGTGCTTGTCTCGTCCGAACTCAAAGGTCTTGAAGGCTACGCTACGGAATACGACCAGTTCAAACCCGGCTGCTACTGGTACAGCAAAGACGCGGAACCACACCAATGGTACAAACGCGACTGGATGGATTACGAGAACGTTAAAAACAACGCCAGCGACAGACAGCTGCTCCGCAAAGCCCTCGAAGACGCCGTCTCGCGCCAGCTGATGAGCGATGTGCCTTATGGCGTACTGCTGTCGGGCGGTCTGGATTCGTCGATCATCTCCGCTGTAGCCAAACAGTTTGCTTCAAAACGCATCGAAAGCGGCAATAAGACCGATGCTTGGTGGCCCCAGCTCCACTCGTTTGCCATCGGTCTCGAAGGCGCTCCCGACCTTATAGCAGCCAAAAAAGTCGCCGACCATATCGGAACCATACATCACGAAATACATTACACAATACAGGAAGGTCTCGACGCCATCCGCGACGTGATATATCATATTGAAACTTATGACGTTACGACTGTTCGCGCTTCAACTCCGATGTATATGCTCGCACGTGTCATCAAAAGTATGGGGATAAAGATGGTCTTGAGTGGCGAAGGCGCCGACGAAGTGTTTGGCGGATACCTCTACTTCCACAAAGCGCCCGATGCTGAAGCATTTCATAACGAGACGCTTCGCAAAATCAGCAAACTCTATCTCTACGACTGCTTGCGGGCGAACAAGAGCCTTGCAGCCTGGGGCGTCGAAGGGCGAGTACCCTTCCTCGACAAGGAATTTCTTGATGTTGCAATGACGCTCAATCCCGAATCGAAAATGGCGCCCGGACGGGTCATAGAAAAGAAAATCCTCCGCGAAGCATTTGAAGACCTTCTGCCCGAAAGCGTAGCATGGCGCCAGAAAGAGCAATTTTCGGATGGTGTCGGGTATAACTGGATCGACACCCTCAAGCAGGTTGCCGCCGGTCAGGTCAGCGACGAAAAGATGGCAAATGCCGCAGAACGTTTCCCCATTAACCCGCCGATGAACAAGGAAGAATACCACTACCGCACTATCTTCGAGGAATATTTCCCAAGCGAAAGCGCCGCCCGTTCAGTGCCGTCGGTGCCCAGCGTCGCCTGCTCGACAGCCGAAGCCCTTGCCTGGGACAAAGCCTTCCAGAATATGAACGAGCCGAGCGGACGCGCCATACGCGATGTGCATCAGGACAGCTATTGAACGTCTTAATCTAATTTCAAGACCGCAAGAAACGCTTTCTGAGGGACTTCGACTGTGCCGATTTGCTTCATGCGTTTTTTGCCTTCTTTCTGTTTTTCAAGCAGTTTGCGCTTGCGGGTAACGTCGCCACCGTAACACTTTGCCGTAACGTCTTTGCGTACAGCCTTGACCGTTTCGCGGGCTATGATTTTCGCGCCTATCGCCGCCTGTATAGCGATGTCGAATTGCTGGCGCGGGATGAGTTCTTTCAGTTTTTCGCACATCCGGCGTCCGAACGACACGCTGTTGTCAACATGCGTCAACGTCGAAAGGGCGTCAACCGGCTCACCGTTAAGCAGTATGTCGAGCTTCACCAATCGCGATTCGCGGAAGTCGTGCAGATGATAATCGAACGAGGCATATCCTTTCGAGATACTTTTCAGCTTGTCGTAGAAATCAATCACAATCTCGCCGAGCGGAAGGTCGTAAATTATCTCTACGCGGTCGCCCGAAATATATTCCTGACGTATCAGAACGCCGCGTTTGCCAAGGCACAACGTCATTATCGGTCCGATAAACGCCGTTTTCGTGATGACCGACGCGCGTATAAACGGCTCTTCGATATGGTCAATCATCGTAGGGTCGGGCAGCCCGCCGGGGTTATGCACTTCGAGGCATTTGCCTTTCCTGTCGAACACGCGATACGACACATTGGGCACGGTCGTGATGACGTCCATATTGAACTCACGGTCAAGCCGTTCCTGTACAATTTCCATGTGCAGCAATCCGAGAAATCCGCAACGAAAACCGAAGCCCAGTGCGACGGAACTTTCCGGCTGAAACGAGAGCGAGGCGTCGTTCAACTGCAATTTCTCAAGCGAAGCTCGCAGGTTCTCAAAATCTTCAGGATCAATAGGATAGACGCCGGCAAACACCATCGGCTTCACTTCCTCAAAACCTTCGATGCCTTCTGTCGCCGGACGCGCTACATGCGTAATCGTGTCGCCTACACGCACTTCTTTAGATGTTTTTATACCCGAAATGATATAACCGACGTCGCCGGTACGCACCTCGTCGCGCGGACTCATCGACAGCTTGAGCACTCCTACTTCATCGGCATCGTATTCTTTTCCCGAAGCAATGAATTTCACGTGGTCGCCCTTGTGAATCACGCCGTTAACTACCTTAAAATAAGCTATTATGCCGCGAAACGAATTGAATACCGAGTCGAAAATCAGGCATTGCAGCGGCGCTTCGGGGTCGCCCTTCGGAGGCGGCACACGCTCAACTATCGTGTCGAGAATTTCAAACACGCCCTCACCCGTTTTTCCGCTTGCCCGCAAAATTTCTTCGCGACGGCAACCGAGCAGTTCAACTATCTGGTCTTCAACCTCATCGGGCATAGCGCTCGGCAGGTCTATCTTGTTTATCACCGGAACGATTTCGAGGCTATGTTCGACAGCCATATAAAGATTGGAAATCGTCTGTGCCTGAATGCCTTGCGCAGCGTCAACAACGAGCAGCGCACCTTCGCACGCGGCTATCGAACGCGACACCTCATACGAGAAATCAACGTGCCCCGGCGTATCTATCAGATTCAGAACATAATCCGTGCCTTTACAGCTGTAATTCATCTGTATGGCATGACTCTTAATCGTAATTCCACGCTCGCGCTCCAAGTCCATATCATCGAGCACCTGCGCCTGTAAGTCCTTGCCTTCCACCGTTTTAGTGTATTCGAGCAAACGGTCTGCAAGCGTACTCTTTCCGTGGTCGATATGAGCGATGATACAGAAATTGCGTATATGGTTCATTTTTTGCATCAATATTAATTTCAGAGGACAAAGTTACGAAGATATCGGGAAATTTGTTGTATTTTTGGCATCATATTTGTTTAAAAAACTGGTAAATGACGATAAAAGAGATAAATAATCTGCACGCACAGACGGTCGGTATGCTTGATAACGGTATGCTGAAATCGGCTTTTGAGCTTATCAAGACGCTGATTTCGGAGACGCGCAGCTATATTTTCCAAAACAGGCTCGACGAGTTGCAGGAGACCTACCGCTATATGCTCGACTACTTCGCCAAAGGGATCTACGACGATATGCGCAGCCGAATTTATGCAAATATCGTCGCCGGAACGTATGAGCTTGCAGACAAAATTCGCCAAATCGCAAGGATAAGCGACAGTCGGTCAATCCATTACACAAGTGTAATGGCATTGGTCGGCACGTCTGACGAAATAGCCGATATGTTGAATAAAACGGAACAGCTGTATGAGATTGGCAATTTTGCCGGTCTGGAAGAGATTAATAATCAGATATTTATTTCGCTTTGGACAACGGCTTTCCTTAACGACACAGACGCTACGGCTGTAAGTCGCGCTCTAACGAACGAAGCGACGCCTGTTGTGACAAAATGTCAGATGATTTCGTCGCTTATGCTCGGTCTGCAAATGTGTTTCGACCTTCGCAAGATGACGGCGCTTTTCGACGCCGCGGCATCCGACAACGATGAAGTGCGAATGCGTGCAATAATCGCTATATGTTTGACGCTCAATACATACAAAAACCGGACAAAATATTATCCTGATATTCGTTATCGACTTGAGACGCTTGCTGAAACGCCTGATTTCAAACGCATTATCACAATGATAGAACTGCGTTTTATCTTGTCGCGCGAGACGGAAAAAGTGTCGTCGAAACTGCAGGAAGAACTGATACCCGAAATACTGAAGTTAGTAAAAAAACGCAAAGCCGACCGAAAAACAGGCAACTCAGATTCAGATGCGCCAGACATATTCGGCGACGATATGATGAATCCAGAATGGGAAGAAATCACGGAGAACAGTCCGCTTGCAAAGAAAATCGAAGAATACAATGATTTACAGGAAGAAGGCATTGACGTAATGCACTCCACATTCCTCAATCTGAAAAATTTCCCGTTTTTCCGTTCCGTTTCCAACTGGTTTTTACCATTCACATCAAATAATGCCATTTTGGCAGAACAAACCGAAATCAAACCGGCATTGATCAGGCTGCTCGATGCAGCGCCTTTTATCTGCAATTCCGACAAATTTTCGATGGTATTCAGTCTTGCAATGCTGCCAAAAGACCAGAAAACGGCGATAATGAAGCAGGTGGAGAGCCAGTTCAAAATGGCTAACGAGCATTTTGCCGAAGAGTTGCAAACTAAAACCGACCGAACGGAAACTGTTGTATCACAGTATGTTCAGGATCTGTTTCGCTTTTACAAACTGTTCCCGCACAAGGACGAATTTGATGATATATTCGGCAATCCGCCCGTACTGTACAACATTCCTGACCTGCAAGCCTATCTTTCGGAACCAAATATTTTGCTGCAATTTGCTGAACTGTATCTGCGAAAAAATTACTTCACGGATGCGCAAGTCATTTACGAACAGCTGATTAAGGCGCTACCCGCCGACGAAATGCTATACCAGAAACTTGGTTATTGCAAACAAATGAGCGGCGATATTGCCGGAGCGCTCGACGACTATCTGCGTTCCGAAATCATCAATGCCAACAGTAAGTGGCTGATACGCAGGATTGGAAACTGCTACAAGCAACTGAAACAGCCGGATCGGGCGCTCGAATATTTTCTGCGCTTGGAGACAATGCTGCCCGATAACGCATCGGTTTTGCTGCTCATCGGGCATTGTCATCTCGACCTGCAAAACTATCCCGAAGCGCTAAAGTGCTATTTCAAAGCAGATTACATCTACCCTAACAATGTCAAAGCATGGCGTGCCATAGCCTGGTGTTCGTTTATGAACGGGAAATATGAACAGGCGCGAAACTATAACGCCAAAATTCTCGAAGCAGGCGCACAAACGTCTGATTATCTGAACGCCGGACATACCGAATGGGCGCTAAAAAACATAGACGCCGCCGTAGATTTCTATTCTAAAGCCGCAGCAATGGAAGAAGAGTTCGAAAAATTTGCAAAAATGTTCGCCCGCGACATCTCGGTTTTGGCTGATGCGGGCATAAATCGAGACGAAATTATGTTAATGATCGATTATTTGCATTTTTTAAGATAAGTTAATTGCCTGAAAGCGTGCATATTAAAAATTTATGCAAAAAAAGAGCTAAAAATAATTACTGAAAATGTATTTTATTTAAAAATAACATTCTATATTTGCAGTTGAAAATACGGTAAAAGCGTTTAGCTCGTATTCGGTGCAACACAAAACAGCCATTTTGTTAGACGTACACGAATAGCAAGTTTAAATGCCACTCCACAGCGGAGGGTATCACTTGTTTGTACGTCGTAGGCTGGCTGTCCTTGTGTTGCGGATGGGGTGAACCTTTCCGCTGTTATGTTTGCAATGTGTTATTACCCAGCATGATAGCCAAAGAGGTTTCGATAAAAAGAAAACGTGTGTATCACTTCATAACTTCTATTTTCAATAGATTCTTACATTGAATTTTCACTACTTTAAATTCTGTTTTTAAAGTTGTTGTGAACGGAGACAGGCGGTTTGCGAAAATAGTTTGTCTCTTTTTTTTTCAGTTGGACAAACCGGCAAATTTCAGATCTATACCATTGTCATTGATTGCTTTACGGCTAAAATCATAACTTGTTTTCTTCACTTTTCCCGTAATAAACTCCGGCACGTTATAGGATTTCATAAAACGATGATAAAAATCGACATCTTTTTGAGGCAAAAGGAATGGTTTTGAGACAGTTCCGTTCTCGTCAATATGCGCAAAAAACGGGCGCGTGTAAAGCCCGTCGATGCGTCGGCTGCTGAATACAACCCAGCGGCTGTTGCTGCTCCACGAGTGGTAACTCTCTACATCACTGCTGTTCAACACATCCAAAGCGGTAATTCTCCCGCTTTTCAGCGCGAGCAAATACAAATCGGCGTCCTTATGCCAAATCGAGAAATTGCCATAAGACGCAAGCGTGAACATAAGGAACTGTCCGTCAGGCGATACGCGCGGAAACGATACACTCTTTTTCAGCCGTTTGGCATTGTAAAGCGTGTCAACCCGCGTCCCGAATCGCCGTGTTTCGGGGTCGAACGACACAGCGCACAAGCTGTATTTCAACTCTTTATAATTTGCGGGCATATCTAATGCGCTCTCCGGATGGTAAAACATACGCGCATGTTTCAGGGTAACATCGCTCGAACTGATGGGCATTTCCAGCGCTTCGGCAGTGCAGAAATATAGCGTCTTGCCATCGGGCGAAAACGTCGGAAATGTCTCAAACGAAGCCTCCGAAAAAACGAGCGGGGATGTTACAATTTCGTGACGCTCAACATCATACACGACCACATCGGACGCAAGGTCAAACACTTCAATACGATTAGGATCGGTAGTGTGAAACACCTGCTTCGTGCTATTGACCGAAAAGGCGACAAACTTGCCCGAAGGATGCCACGACGGATAAACCAAAGGCGATATCGTCTTGTCAGTTTTGGTATTCAGCTTCTCTATATTATTGTTTTTCAGCAACATAGTACCGGCATACGATTCGCGATAATGAAACAGCATAGTTTCGGGATTTTGCATACAAAACGAATGACAGTTCATACAATTATACTTCGTATGCGTATTGCGAACGATTGGGCTTTCGTCAAAATTTTCGATATGTCGCTGATATATACCCATTTCGTTCCATAATTCATATCCGGGTTCAATCAGACGATACGCGATATAGGGATCTATTGCATCACTTGAAACATTGATAATGAATGGTTTATAGCGAGACCAGCTGCCATCTCTACCGATTTCGAGCGTAACCTGTATCGTCGTGCCGACCGCCGCTCTCAGCAATTTTCGCCAAGCGCTTGCAGGAATTGCAAACTGCCCTTTTTTCATCTTGACAACCACAGCATTGCCAGCCGCCTCAAACGTAGCAAACGCACTTTCGATCGTACTGTCAACCGGCGCAAATACAATCGGCGCGATATTTGGAGGAATAGTAACATCCTTATAATCAGGAAAAATCGTCGGCTCTTCATCCACTGCCACCGTTTGCCTTGCGCGGTCGATGCAAGAGCAAACCGTTATCATAACTGCAAGTATTACAGCCGAATACTTTATAACCGTTCTTAAGCGGAATCTATCTCGAAATTGTATCATAATCATCTGTTATTCTGTTGTTTTAAACATAAAATAAAACCAATATGTATCGCCAAAACTGCGGTAGAGCAAACTCGGCAACGCGGATGTATTATTCCGGTTTGCCAGAACTTGACTTTTATACTCGTTGTAGCGTTTTATAATCGCCTCTGACACATTGTATTTCGCCCAGTTTTCGGGAGTGCCTTCGTATAAAATTATGACAGCTTCCTGTAACGATTTCGGCAGAGTCGTCGGCAAAATATCCGTCCCGTACGACGATTCGATAAGCTCCCTGATGGACGTGATGTCTTTATCAAGCAGATAGGCGGCGCCAAGAAACTGCATTGTAGCGGTGTGTAGCGGGTTTTGATGCGCAATTTGCATCAAATCGTAGTCGATGCCGTTAACATCCGCAAGGTCATTTTTCGGAACAATACATTTGCGCTTCATTCCCAGTAAATTATCGGCTTCAACAGCCTGATCGTTCCACAAAAAACGACGCTGATCCGTCGCCCATTGCCTGTAATTTCGCGTTTTTTCAAGCAAAGCAATGTATTTTTCGGCAACGGGATATGCTCCATAAACTAAATTAGTCTGTATCAACCGCTTATACATTCGCGGATTGCCTGTGCCGCGCGTACTTACATTCGCCTCGAAAGCCATTTGCTGCGAACAGGCGTTATGCCCAGCCGCAAAGTATAAGTCGCTAAGTATGACTGCGATATGTGTTACCCTGTTATTTTCGAGGATTAGCCCTTTGATTCCGCTCTGGTCGTAAGCGAACATCTCGTCAGCTAATTCGCCGGTTTCAAGTAATGCAAGATTTAAATAGCACTTATACAAATAGTTAGATATCTGTCCGCTGCATCGGCTCTTGACCTCATTCCATTGCTCCATTCGCACGTAATAGTCTAATTCCTTGAACTTCTCCGCGCGTACATTAATATACTTTTGCGTCCCGAAATACGCAGCCACTCCTACAGCGATTATCTGGAATGTTATGCCTGCAATCATTATGCCTTTCGCGACATTCCTCCATTTTGCCATTATCAGACTTACTAACATCAACACTATCAGGAATATCCACGCATAATAAATGACCACTCCGGGTTGCAGCCTCGTGTTATAATATCCGTCCGGCAGAAGCAAAAATCTGTAATCACCTGCCCATAAATGCGTTACGCCCCAAAATGCCATACCGACGACTAAGGCTAACGGTAGCAGAAAGCCGTAAGCATACGAGAAACGTGTCAGCAATTCTCTGAAAAACACGCAGATAGCAAACAAAAATGCAATCGGTCCGGCTATCCAAAACAGTAGCATCGAAACCAAAGAAGCATATATCAAACGCATCGCTAAACTTTTGATTTTCAGAAACATCAATAATGCGCTCAGCATCAGGCAAAATGCTATCGTACCGGAATAATAATAGTTGAAATCGAACGCTATAAACGTCAGTCCCACAGCGGGAAGCAGACTCAAAACAGTCAAATTACTCTCCGGCGCAATACTGCGGGCAATCATATCGGACAACCACGTTATTACAGTCAGTAATGCGCTGATTATCAATGCGCCACAATAAGGCGTAAGAAAAAACTGTATCAGATAGCAACTCAAATAATCGGCAATCCCGCCCGGCATGGCAGCGAGCTTCAGAAAATACTCCGCGTCGTTGACGAACATATTTTCCTGATCAATATAATAAAAGTGGTAACGACCGCGTAACTGGTAATATATAAAGAAAGCAACAAAAACTAACAGAGTGAATATCAGCCGAAAAGACAGGAACGACGGCAATGCTGCACGACTGCGCTCATCGTGCCTGAACGACTTGCCGTACTCCGTTTTTACCGTATTAATTTTTCGCCTTTGCTTTTTCATTTTTTAACTTAATTATCTATTTATCATTATTTTACAATTCTTGTGCCGCCCGTTTTTCCAAGCTCCGACGCTTTTGTAATCACGACCTGCCGAACTCCTGCGTCTATCGCCCTGAATGCGTTGTCCAACTTTGGTATCATTCCGCCCGTAATCAGACGTTCCGCCTTATAGCGCAGATACAAATCTTTGTTGATCAACGGAATAGCACTCTCATCGTCGTTCTCGTCCATCAAAACACCGCTTTTCTCGAAACAGTATATTAATGTAACATCAAACCTTTGAGCTAAAGCGACAGCAAGTTCGGCAGCAATAGTATCTGCATTGGTATTCAGTAAATTACCCTTTCCGTCGTGCGTCAATGGCGACATCACAGGCACTGCCCCGTCGGCAAGTAACTTTGCAAGAACAGCGGCATTAATATCCTCAATATCACCGACATAGCCATAATCTATCTCTTTTACGGGACGCTTTACCGAATGTATCACGTTCAAATCCGCGCCTGTCAAACCAATAGCATTAACCTTAAGTGCCTGCAAATGAGCTACTATACTCTTATTGACCCAGCCGGCATAAACCATAGTAACGACTTTCAGCGTTTCGGCATCGGTAATCCGCCGCCCGTCAACCATCCGATTTTCAATGCCCAGCCGCTCTTGCATGCGCGTAGCCAAGACGCCTCCACCGTGAACCAAGATTTTAGCGCCAGTAATGCGTTCAAAATCAGATATAAACTGCATCAAAGAACTTTCGTCCTCCACGACTTTTCCGCCAACTTTGACTATTGTCAGTCTTTCCATCAAGCTTTTTTTTTCGACAAAATTACAAATAAAAAGAAATATTTACGTACTTTTGCCACGCAAAAATCACGCGGTAGTAGCTCAGTTGGTAGAGCACTAGCTTCCCAAGCTGGGGGTCGCGAGTTCGAGCCTCGTCTGCCGCTCAAATTTGTAAATGGCTTATACTTAATTGTTTAGCCGCTGTCTTACGCCAGCAAAATCAGACTCACCGCCATAACTGCCATTCCGGCTATCAATCCGTAAATCGCAACATGATACTCGCCATATTCGTGCGCAGCGGGCAAAAGTTCGTCAAGCGAAATGAAAACCATAATCCCTGCAACAACGGCAAAAACGCATCCCATCAGAAAGGGCGACATAAATTGCAAGAGAAAAATATAGGCTATCAACGCGCCCACAGGCTCTGCTATGCCAGAAAGGAACGAAATCCAGAACGCTTTCGCACGGTTGCCCGTCGCAAAATATACGGGGATAGACACCGCGATGCCCTCAGGAATGTTGTGTATCGCTATCGCAACGGCAATCGCCATACCAAGCGTCGGATTTTCAACTGCCGCCATAAATGTAGCTATGCCTTCTGGAAAGTTGTGAATGGCTATCGCGAGCGAGGTTAATACGCCCATTCTCATCAACTTATCGTTCTTGTTCTCCGGCGATTGCAGATCTTCCAAAGCGCGTGCCTCGTGCGGATTTTCGTACGACGGAACAAGTTTGTCAATTATCCCAATGAGCAAAATCCCTCCGAAAAAACATAAAAGCGTTACCCACATACCGGGCTTAATGCCTAATTCTGAGGTCAATGTGTGCTGCGCATCGGCAAAAAGCTCGACAAACGACACAAAAATCATCACGCCTGCAGATAAACCCAGCGAAAACGATAGCAACCTGCGATTGGTGCGGCTCGAAACGAATGCTATCAAACTGCCTACGACCGTTGCCAAACCTGCTAACAAGGTCAGTAATAATGGAAAAACTATATTTGTTTGCATAAAAATCACTGTTTAAAGGGGCAAAAATACGCATTTTTCGTATTACGGAAATTTTTTTATCAGCTAAAAAGCCTAAAAATGTTTTGCATCTGAGAAATTATTAGTACCTTTGCAGCCGAATTTCCGAAAAATCGGGGTGTAGCACAGTTGGCTAGCGCGCCACGTTCGGGACGTGGAGGTCGGACGTTCGAGTCGTCTCACCCCGACAAAATGCCGGTAATCAAACGATTATCGGCGTTTTTTGTTTTATCGCAACTTCAAATCCGGCGCCCGAGAAAAATACCTATTTTTAGGTATAAGAATTATGTAAATAAATCGTAATTTTGCAACAAAAAAACATAGCTCAATGAAATTATCGGAGTTGAAAACAGGAGACAGTGGGCTGATAGTCAAAGTCTTGGGTCGCGGAGCTTTCCGTAAGCGAGTTACGGAAATGGGATTTATCCGCGGCAAGGAGGCGCTTGTCGTCCAGAATGCACCACTCAAAGATCCAATCCATTACAGGATAATGGGTTACGATGTTTCATTGCGCCGCAAAGATGCTGCACTGATTGAAGTGCTGACTTCCGGCGAACAGGTCGAAGAGCTGCACGAAATGACTGATATTCACCTCGATTACACTTTTTCACCCGAAGACTTGCGCAATTTTGCCATCACGAAAGGCAAAACTATCAACGTCGCTCTTGTCGGCAATCCCAATTCGGGCAAGACCTCGCTGTTCAACTGCGCATCGGGCGCCCACGAGCACGTCGGCAATTACAGCGGCGTTACCGTTGACGCAAAAAAAGTTGAATTTAAACAAAACGGATATACTTTCAATTTAGTTGACCTTCCCGGAACATATTCATTATCAAGCTCTACGGCGGAGGAAAAATATGTCCGCGACTACCTGAACACCGAATATCCCGATGTGATTATCAACGTTGTTGACGCTTCAAACCTCGAACGTAATCTCTATCTGACTTGCCAGCTGATAGATATGGATATGCGCACCGTTGTTGCGCTGAATATGTTCGACGCATTAGCAAAAAATGGCGACGAGTTTGATTATCAATCACTTTCAAAAATGCTCGGTATCCCGATGGAGCCAACAAACGGACGTACCGGCAAAGGCATTAAAGAGCTGTTCGACAGAGTGATAGCTGTTTACGAGGAGACCGACCCCGTCCTGCGTCACGTACATATTAATTATGGGCAAACGCTCGAATCGCGTATCCTGCAGGTCAGAAATGCACTTCAGGCTAACGGCGGCGTGGAAGACAGCCAGTCGAAACGCTATCTCGCCATTAAACTGCTCGAACGCGACAAAGAAACGGAAAACTTCGTCCGTAATATTCCTTCCTCCGGTAACATTCTGAAAGACAGAGATAAATGCGTCGCCCAAATAGAAAATCTGCTGCAAACCGACAGCGCAACAGCCTTCACCGACGCACGTTACGGGTTTATTTCCGGCGCTTTGCAGGAAACATTTACTCCAAACATTATCAAGGGAATAACCCATACGCAAATTATCGACGCCTTTATGACTCATAAGTTGCTGGGCTTTCCTATCTTCCTGTTATTCATGTGGATAATGTTTGAAACGACATTCCGGCTCGGACAGTATCCGATGAACTGGATCGAAGATTTGGTTGGGATGCTAAGCCGGTTTGTGCATCAAAATATGGCGGAAGGACCGCTTAAAGACCTGCTCATCGATGGTATAATCAATGGGGTCGGCGGCGTCATCGTTTTTCTGCCTAACATCGTGATTCTCTACGCTTTCATCTCGCTGATGGAAGACTCCGGCTATATGGCGCGGGCGGCGTTTATTATGGACAAACTGATGCATAAAATGGGACTGCACGGCAAGTCATTTATCTCATTGATAATGGGTTTTGGGTGCAATGTGCCAGCTATTCTGTCGTCGCGAACGATCGAGAGCCGCAACAGCCGCATCCTGACTATGCTTGTCAATCCGCTGATGAGCTGCAGTGCGCGATTGCCTGTCTATCTGTTACTTACAGGTGCATTTTTCCCCGAACACGCCGGAATTGTGCTTTTCATCCTCTACGGCACAGGCATCGCACTCGCGATTTTGATGGCAAGACTCTTTAAACGCTTCTTTTTCAAGGAAGAAGATATTCCGTTCGTAATGGAATTGCCACCATACAGAATGCCGACAGCGCGTTCAATCCTTATCCACATGTGGGATAAATCGCAACAATACCTCCGCAAGATGGGCGGCATAATTCTTGCTGCATCGGTAATTATCTGGTTTCTTGGATATTACCCAAGAAATACGGAACGGGGCGAACTGACACGAGCGCAAACGATTGAGCAACAGGAAAATTCGTATATCGGACGACTTGGACATACCATACAACCGGCTTTAAGCCCTCTCGGTTTCGACTGGAAAATCAGCGTCAGCCTGCTTACCGGAATGGCAGCTAAAGAGGTTGTAGTCAGTACATTGAGCGTGCTGTACACCGGCGAAGAAACCGACGATGTGCAGCTGGGCGGACGCCTAAAAGAAAGCATCGATTCGTCGGGCAACACCGTTTTCTCACCATTAGTCGCTTTGAGCCTGATGCTCTTTGTGTTAATCTATTTCCCCTGCATCTCGACCATCACGGCAATCGTCAAAGAGTCAAATTCGTGGAAATGGGGCGCATTTGTCATCGTATATACCTGTGTATTAGCTTGGTGCGTCTCTTTTATTGTATATCAGACAGGCAGTTTATTAATTAATGTATAGCGTGATGTGGCAGGAAATCGCAATAACAGTCATCGTAGCCCTCGCAATCGGCTATTTTGTGAGGAAAATTTACAGGTCGCTGACAACGCCACGCAAACAATCTTTTTGCGAAAGATGCAATGCCGATTGCAAAATAAAAGAAAATTTCGTACCTTTGCGGCGCCAAAAATCAAATCGGGGTGTAGCGCAGTCCGGTTAGCGCATCTGCTTTGGGAGCAGAGGGTCGCGAGTTCGAATCCCGCCACCCCGACTTACT
>JAISTS010000113.1 GCA_031272455.1 Tannerella sp.
GTAACCCACATCGGCGGACTTGACGCTGTTGCCGAAGCGACAAAACATCTGCCCGAAATACCCGGAGGTAAAAAACTGATTTATACGCATATAGAAATGCCGCTCACTCCGATTTCCGAGTTTGCCGAAAAAGGCAAAACCGACCCGCTATTTGCCGAACTCAATCGGCTTTGCAAGCAGCACAACGGACTTTGGAATGTGGAGGCGGAAGAATATTTATTAAATAACAATATATGAAACAGTTAGATACAAAACTTATGCATCCGGCGGAGCAGATCCGTGTAGTTATCAGCCGGATATACCGTAGTGGTTTGACTACGACTTCGGGCGGAAATATCTCAATACGAGACGATAACGGCGATATCTGGATAACGCCTGCGGGGATCGACAAAGGCTCGCTGACGACGAACGATATTGTTTGCGTGAAAGCAGACGGGACGATAATCGGCTCACACAGACCGTCTTCCGAATATCCGTTCCATAAAGCGATTTACGAGATGCGTCCGCAAATGACGGCTGTCATACACGCTCATCCGCCGGCGCTCGTGTCGTTCAGTATCACCAAACAGATACCGAACACGAACATCATCCCGCAAGCCAAAAACATCTGTGGGACAATCGGTTTCGCGCCGTACGACGTGCCCGGAAGCGAAAATCTCGGCAAGAAAATCGCATCCGAATTTAAGAAACACAGTGATTACAAGGCTGTTATAATGGAAAATCACGGCGTTGTGCTATGTGGCGAAGATATGATGGATGCCTATCAGCGGTTTGAGACGCTCGAATTTTGCGCCCGCACACTGATCAACGCCAAAATTCTTGGCGAGCCGACATATCTCACCGACGCGCAGATTGACCAGCACGAACGCTCGATACCCGTTGATTTTCCGGTGTTTATGAACGTAACCTATCCGTCGGACGAGCGGGCAATCCGAACGGAAATTGTTAACATCGTCCGCCGAGCCTGCGACCAGGGGCTGATGATAAGTTCTTACGGAACCGTGTCGGTACGCTGGCGTGGCAACGATTTCCTGATAACGCCGCCCGGAGTGCCGCGCTGGGACATCGAGCCGCACAACATCGTGCAGGTCAAAGACGGAATGGTCGAAGCGGGCAAGGTGCCGAGCCGCTCGGTGGCGTTGCATCAGACTATCTATCAGAGCAATCCGAAAATCAATTCGATAATCCTGACGCAGCCGCCTCACCTGATGGGATTTTGTACGTCGGGCGAAAAATTCAACGTCCGCACCATTCCCGAAAGCTGGATTTTCCTGAAAGACGTGCCGACAGTGAAATTTGGAACGCAATATGAAGATAATGTGCGCATTGCGGAGATGTTAAAGCAAATTCCGGCGATACTGCTTGCCAACGATTCGGTTGTTGTTACGGGCGATAAGCTGTTGCAGACCTTCGACCGTCTCGAAGTGGCGGAGTTTAGCGCTAAATCGCTGATAATGGCTGCGTCGCTCGGCAAGTTAAGCCCGATTTCCGATGCCGAAGTGGAGGATTTGCGCGTCGCGTTCCATGTCGAATGAGCGATGAAAATCCTGCTAAGCAATTCGGACTCACCCGTTTATCATATTGAATGGGAAACGGAACTGCTGCGGGCACGGCGCGGGGAAGGGTTTCTGCTGCTGTATATCAATCGTCCGTCGGTCATCGTCGGTCGGCATCAACTGATTGAAAGTGAGGTGGATGTGGATTATTGCCGAAGTAACGGGATTGAGATTGCAAGGCGCATTTCGGGCGGAGGCGCTGTCTATCACGACTTTGGCAACATAAACTACGCTTTCGTTTACGACCGAGGCGCAGAGGCAGCCTTGGATAGAGATTACACTCTGCCTGTCGTGCTGACATTGAGGCGATTAGGAATTGATGCCGTCGTTGGCGCGCGTCGCGAACTGCTTGCAGGCGGGAAGAAAATTTCCGGTACAGCCTCGTTTGCGACACGTGATAAGGTGCTGTTTCACGGCACTTTACTGCATCGTGTCAATCTCGAAACGATGGCGCTCGCACTGAACGGCGACAGCTCGAAACGCGGCAAACATATTGCATCGAAGCCGTCGGAAGTGATGAATATCGCGGAAATAACCGGCAAAGAGGAGACTACGAGCGATTTCTGTAAGCGATTGATGGCGCTTTTTGATGAATATATTAATAATAGCGTTTAATATATAAATAAAAACTAAAAAATAATATATAAAAAAATGAAAAATGCAAAAAAAATTCTGGTAGCAGTCATTTTTATCGCTATTGCCTCTGTGGTTAACTTGTCGGCTCAACCCCCGATAGTTCCTTCTGCGCAGGATCTTAACCGCCCTTTTGGTGATTACGACTGCGAGATGTTTCGCTCGCCCTCGCCGGTTTATCATCCTGAAACATGGTTTCACTTCATCGGCGGCAATGTGGCTCGCAAGGGCGTTACTGCCGACCTCGAAGCAATAGCGGGCGCTGGCTTGTCGGGCGTCCAACTGTTTCACGGTCAGTTTGGCGGCAAGTGGCCCGGCGTGGATATGCAGATAGCCTGCCTTAGCGAGACGTGGGACGAACTTGTAAAGTTCTCCGCCGAAGAAAGCCGCCGTCTGGGATTGCGCTTTACTATGCAGAACTGTCCCGGATGGGCAATGTCGGGCGGTCCGTGGATAACGCCGGAGAACGCTATGCGCCAACTTGTGTGGAGCCGCTCCGACATTAGCGGCGGCGGCAAGATAAGCCTTGAACTGCCCCGCCCGCAGCCAAGCAACGAAGACTGGCGCGATTACCGAGACCTCTTCGTGCTGGCATTCCCTACGCCTTTAGACGACAGCAGCGAACCGCTACGCGCAGTCGCTGTCAAAAGCGACGCTGCCGACAGTGATTCTCTTTGGACAAAAATGCTTGTCGAAGGCGCAGGAAGTATTACGCTTACGCCATCTGTTGGCGGTCAGCCGCATTATATAGAAGTAACTTTCCCTGAACCGGTTATGCTCCGCACCATAGAGTTTTCCGACGTGGAAGGCTATAATCACGGCTGGTGCTACGAGCCGGGCGTTACAGTTGCTGTTCAGGCTCTTACATCTGACGGTGGGGCAACGGAAATACTGAAAACCGCTATGCCGCCGTCGAATTGGTCGGACGACCGCCCCATTTCTTTAGCCTGCAACGAAGCAGAGAAGACAGCCAAATATCGCATAACTATTGAAAATCAATACAGTATGCGCCTGTCTTCCCTGCGCTTTTGTACTGCTGCCCGCAAGAACAACTGGGAAGCAGAAGCCGCTTGGACCTTGCGCGGCATTGTTCGCGCCAACGAACAGCCGCAGCAGTCGCCCGAAACGTTTATCAGCGGCAGCAAGATTCTTGACATCACTGCCTCGATGGACCGTAACGGGCGTCTGACATGGAAAGCGCCGGCAGGTAAATGGACAGTACTGCGCATAGGGCACGTCAATGCGGGGCGTAAGAACGCTCCGGCGCCGCCCGAAGCGACAGGCTGGGAATGTGATAAACTGTCGTTCAACGGTCCGCAAGCGCATTTTGCCGGCTATATCGGTCGCCTTGCCAACGGCGCGCTCAATGGCGGACTGCTCAACGGGATGCTGCTCGACAGTTGGGAATGTGGCTCGCAGACCTGGACTAATGCTATGGAGAGCGAATTTGAACAGCGTACCGGCTATAAGTTACGCAAATGGTTGCCGGCAGTGTTTGGCTATGTCGTTGACAGTCACGAGATTTCAGCACGTTTCCTGCGCGACTGGCGCGGCGTCATCGGCGATTTGTTCGCCAACAAGTTCTATGGCGGTATGGCGAAATTAGCCTCCGAAAACGGACTGGATATACAGTATGAGACCGCTGCAGGCGATATTTTCCCTGCCGACATTATGGAATATTTCAAGCATGCCGACGTGCCGATGGCGGAATTTTGGCAGCCACACGCCAACAGTTACGTGGGGTCTATCAACTTCAAACCGATTAAGCCCACCGCCTCCGCCGCCCATATATACGGCAAGCCGCGTGTGGCGGCAGAAGCCTTCACCTCGTTCTCGCTCACTTGGGACGAGCATTGGAGCATGCTGAAAGAGGTTGCCAATCTGAACTTTGCCGAAGGCGTTACGCACCTCGTTTTCCACACCTATACGCATAATCCGCGCACCGATTGGTTGCCGCCCGGCACGTCCTTTGGTTCGGGTATAGGCACGCCCTTCCTGCGCGGGCAGACCTGGTGGCGCTATATGCCGGAGTTTACAGCCTGCCTGTCGAGACTTAACTATCTGTTAGAGAGAGGTAAACCTGTTTCGGATGTGCTTTGGTATCTTGGAGACGAAATTCCTCATAAACCTGACCAAAAGTTTGAAATCAAGGGATATAAGTACGACTATTGCAATCCCGACGCTCTGCTTAACCGTCTGTCGGTGCGCAACGGCAAAATCGTTACGCCGGAAGGCTTGTGTTACAGCGTTTTATGGCTGCCTGACAACGAGCGTATGCTGCCGGAGACGCTTGAGAAACTTGTCGCCTTAGTGCGCGACGGAGCAGTGATAGTCGGCAATGCTCCGACAAGCATAGCAACGCTGACGGGCGGCGACAGGGCGCAGCAACGCTTCGATAAGGCTGTCAGCGAGTTATGGGGCGACGGGTTATCGCCATCCGTGCGCAGTGTAGGCAAGGGGGTGGCGCTGTCAGGCTTTGAAATCAGCGACGCACTGAATTATCTTGATATTAAGGCGGATGTAACCGGCGGCGAGGCGCTGTGGCTGCACCGGCAAACCGACAATGCCGACTGGTACTTCGTATCGGCGCCCTACGGCAAAGGTTTCAATGGGATGATGACGTTCAAAAATACCGGCTTTGCTGAGATTTGGGACCCCGTAAGCGGCGAAATAACCAAAGCAGATGTGGTTTATGCAAAACAGGGCTATTCAGCCATTCGTTTTGCTCTCGAAAGAGCGGGTTCGTGTTTTGTCGTTTTCCGCAAGGACGCTCACAGCGAAGGCGTCAAAAGTGTGGCGCCCAAAAAATCTGTTTCTGCGCAAGAAATCCGTTCTGCATGGACATTGTCGTTCCCCGACGGTTGGGGCGCGCCGGAAAAATTGGAAATCAGCGCTCTGAAAGCATGGAAAGACCTTGACCTTTCGCCCGAAGGCAAAGCCTTCTCCGGAACAGTAACCTACACTGCTACTTTCGACGCCGGACAACTGCAAAGCGACGCTACATATATGCTTGACTTGGGGCGGGTAGAGATGATTGCTTCCGTTACGCTCAATGGTCGGAAATTGAGAACTTTATGGACGCCGCCCTATCAACTTGACGTAAGCAGTGCATTGCACAGCGGCGAGAACATGCTGCAGATTGAAGTTACCGGCACATGGTTCAATCGCCTCGTTTATGACGCCAATCAGCCTGAAAATGAGCGCAAAACATGGATTATCTCCGGTCCTGCCAAAAACAGTGAATTGCGGGAAAGTGGACTTTTGGGTCCTGTCGTGCTGCAAGTGCGCAGCGATAAAGAGCCGTCCGACGTCGTTAAAATCCATTCGCATAACGATTACACCCGCACGACGCCGTTCTATCAGGCATATTCGCAGCAAGTGGCGTCCATCGAAGCCGATATCTATGCTACGGATAACGAAGGCGAACTGCTTGTGGCTCACGACCTGAAAGACCTGCCGCAAGCTCCGACGCTCGACGAGGCATATATCCTGCCGCTCGTCAACCTGTTCAATCTCAACTACGGACGTGCGTGGCGCAACAGCAACAAACGGCTTGTGTTGCTAATCGATTTAAAAACATCGCCGACGCCGACGCTCGACCGGCTTGTCGAGAAACTGAAGCAATATCCCGAAGTGTTTGACAGCAGCGTTAATCCATTGGCTGTCAGTGTGGTGATTTCGGGTGATATGCCCGACGCCTCAAAATTCGATGAATATCCGCAGTTTATTTCGTTCGACGGTCAGAAAACGGACTACACTCAAGCACAATTGGAGCGGATATATATGGTCAGCCGCAGTTTTGGCGAGTTTTCGCGCTGGAACGGTAGTGGCAAAATCGCTGACAGCGAGCTTGTTAAAATCAAACAGATGATAGAAACGGCTCACAGTCAAGGCAAACCGATGCGTTTCTGGGGATGTCCCGACAACGAAAACGCTTGGCAAACATTTCATCAACTGGGCGTTGACTATATCAATACCGACAGACCCGAAGCCTGTACGGAATTTTTCAGAAGACAGAGAGGGTCAGGTTTAAAACAAAAATAATTAGTATCTTTGTCAAAAAAATCAAGACACTTAGAATTAAAGTATTGATATTATGCGTATTGTCTGTAACGCTCGCAACACGGGCGCAGGAACACGTTGATTCCGTTTACATTAAAGGCTATGCCATAGACCGCAGCGGTCTTCGCATCGCTTATTGCCGCGACACCGCGACACTGCAGGCGACGACGGCTGACTGGACACCCATCGCCAACGGCTTCCTCTTTCTCCGGTCTGACTACGGTCCATGGGGCAGCGAAAAACGCCTCTCCAACCCGCACCTGCTGCGCGACGACAAAGGTCTCTGGATTTGCATTTTCGACGCCAACGAAAAAGACGGCGTCAAAGGCGTTGCCACCTCGCCAGACCTAATCCACTGGCTACCACAGAATTATTATATAGACAGAGACGGGCAACCGACCGACAGTATCTTCCGCGTGCCTTGGACTTTCGTCGAAAATCTTATAAATCACACTAAAACAGTCGCTTACAACAACCTCCTCTACGCCGAAACTGCCGCTAATATGGAAGATGAGTTTCTGAAAGAGAAAGATGTGCAGGTAACTGTCAAGCCCGACTTCAACCTCTGGGGATACCATCAGACAAAAGGTCTTGGCTATTTCGAGATTTTTATGTACCTTTGTCGCTCAAAACAATAATAATTTATGCTGACAGTACCGTTTATTAATAAAAACCGCGAGGAAGTCCTGCGTCGCCTCAAGATAAAGAATTTCGATGGCACAGGTCCGATAGACAAAATCATCGGTTGCGACTTTGTGCGTCGCAACATACAGTCTCGATACGAAACCAATCAGGCGAAGCTGAAAAAGCTCTCGGACGAGATCGGCGCTCTGATGAAAGCCGGAAAAAAGGCTGAAGCCGAAGCCGTCAAAGCCGAAGTCGCCAAGCTGAAAGAGCTAAATAAAGCCGACGAAACGCTGAAAAAGGAAGCCGAAGCCGAGATGCTCGAAATGTTGCTGACCGTGCCCAATCTGCCTCACGAGTCGGTTCCCGAAGGGCATAGCGCCGATGATAATATCTGCGAACGTACAGGCGGCATTGTCCCCGAACTGGCGGCAGACGCCTTGCCCCACTGGGATTTAGTGCGCAAATACGACCTGATAGATTTTGAAGCCGGCGTGAAGATTACAGGCGCGGGATTTCCCGTTTACAAAGGTTACGGTGCACGACTGCAACGCGCGCTGATAAATTTCTTCCTCGACAATGCCCGCGAAGCCGGTTATCTCGAAATAGAACCGCCATACGTGGTCAACGCCGATTCCGGCTACGGCACCGGTCAGCTGCCCGACAAGGAAGGACAAATGTACCACGCCACTCTCGACGATTTCTACCTTATCCCGACAGCCGAAGTGCCGGTTACGAACCTCTACCGCGATGTCATACTCGAAGAAGCAGACCTGCCCGTGCGTAACGTGGCTTACTCCGCCTGTTTCCGGCGCGAAGCAGGCTCGTATGGCAAAGATGTACGCGGACTGAACCGCCTCCATCAGTTCAACAAAGTGGAAATTGTCTGCATCGACACGCCCGAACGCTCGTACCGGACGCTCAGCGGAATGGTTGACTATGTGCAGTCGTTGGTCGAAAAGCTCGAACTCCCTTGGCGCATACTGAGGCTATGTGGCGGCGATATGAGCTTCACCTCGGCGCTCACGTTTGATTTTGAAGTGTTCTCTGCCGCTCAGCAACGATGGCTCGAAGTCAGCTCGGTATCGAATTTTGAAAGCTATCAGGCGAACCGTCTGAAATGCCGCTACCGTACCGCCGACAAGGACATTCGGCTCTGTCATACCCTCAACGGCAGCGCCCTCGCCCTGCCGCGTATAGTAGCCGCCCTGCTCGAAAACAACCAGACGCCCGACGGCATACGTATCCCCAAAGCACTCATACCCTATACGGGGTTTGAGCTGATTGCTTAATGCGTATTCCTGTTTTTCTTGTTTCTACCGAGCGAGCCATTCCTGTCGGAATGGAGACAGATCGTTCGTTCTATTCGACATACAGCACCAATCCTTTAAGGTATTCGCCTTCGGGATGATAGATATTGACGGGGTGGTCGGCGGGCTGGGTGAGTTGGTGGAGTATGCGGACGCGGCGGTGCGACTGGGCTGCGGCGCTGAATACTGCGAGTCGGAAGTCGTTTTTCGATACTACCTGCGAGCAGGAGAAGGTGAAGAGTATGCCGCGCGGTGCGATTTTTTCGATAGCTAAGGCGTTGAGTTTGCGATAGCCTTGCAGGGCGTTACGCAGCACATTCTTATGTTTGGCGAAGGCGGGCGGGTCGAGGACGATCAGGTCGTAGCTCTCGTCGGCGTTGCGGAGGAAATCGAAGGCGTCGGCGTCGAAGGCTTGGTGGCGCGTGTCGTCGGGGAAGTTGAGGGCGACGTTGCGCGAGGTCATATCTATGGCTTTCGACGAGCTGTCAACCGAATGAACCGTTGCTGCATTGCCTCGCAGGGCATAAACGGAGAAGCCGCCGGTGTAGCAGAACATATTCAGCACTCGCCGTTGGTTGGCATAGTGTTCAAGCAGGGCGCGGTTTTCGCGCTGGTCAACGAAGAAGCCTGTCTTTTGTCCGCGCTGCCAATCGACGTAGAATCGCAGTCCGCGCTCGGTAGCTATGGCGTCGCTCTGTCCGTCGCCGAGCAGGTAGCCGTTTTCTTCGCCGAGCGAGGCTTTGTAGGGCAGCGTACCTTCCGACTTATAATATATGTACGCGAGGGCGTCGCCCATCACCTCTTTGAGGGCGGCTGCGATGTCAGTTCGTGCGTAGTGCATACCGGCGGTATGTGCCTGAATGACGGCTGTCTGTCCGTAGATGTCGATAATCAGTCCCGACAGCATATCGCCTTCGCCATAGACAAGGCGGCAGGTGTCGTTGTCCGCTGTTATCAGTCTGAGCGAGCGGCGCAGCGCCAATGCCTCGTTCAGCCGCTGTGTCCAGAAAATGCGGTCGATAGCTGTCTGCTCGAACGAGAGGATGCGTACGGCTATGCTGCCAATCTGGAAATGTCCGACGCCGAGAAACCGGCGGTCTGCCGAATACACTTCGACGACATCGCCTTCGCGGGGCTTGCCTTCGGTGCGTGCCACTGCGCCTGAGAATATCCAAGGATGATACCTCAGCAGCGAGTCTTCTTTGTTGGGCTTCAGGATTACGGATGGTATAGGCGACATATCTCTTAATTCTTAATTAGTAATCAGTAATCAGTTGTCAGCAGTCAGTAGGTGTTGATAGAGGTGGAGGCACGCCCAGGCGTCGAGGGCGGCGTACTGTTGCTGCGCGGGTGTCAGGCTGTCGGCATCCCAGTTGCTCAGTCGCGAGCGTTTGGATATTTTCTTGCCGAAAACGATGGCATAAATCTTTTGCAGGCTCAGTTCTTCGATTCCGTAGTTATGCACGATGTCTTGCAAGTCGATAAAGTTGGCAGGCTCGACGGCGCATCGGCGGCGCATCGAATGGAAATCGTCCTGCAGCGACAGTCCCACTTTTTTCACCGTGCTGTCGTTGATAAACTCGGCAAGCTGAGGCGGGAACGCTCCGAGGCGGTTTATACGGAACAGGAAGCACACGTTTTGCGTGGCGAGCTGTATAAGTGCGATTTTATGATGCTGATAACGCGAGAAGTTGGGTCGCGTCTCGGTGTCGAAGCCAACCGTTTCGGCTGCCCGCAGTTGCCGAATGGCATCGGCGACGCCTTGTATATCATCGACTACGACAATACTTCCGTCGAAATTCTCGACCGGCATACGCGCTATTTCCTCTTTTTCTATTGTTGGTTTAAAAGTCATTTTTCTTCTTTCAGGTTTAATTCTTCGTCGTATCTCACGGCGTGCATTGCTTTCAGGGCGTTCAGCAGCGACTGTCCCCAGTAGCGGCGGAAATTTTCGGTGCATCGTGCCAGCGCCAGCAGCATTGTCTCTTCGTAGCCTTGGCGAAACAGTCCGGCAAAGTCGCCGATGTCCTGATACAGGTCGGCGATATTTTCGGATATAAAGGCGATGACGGGCGTGTCGCTGTACTGCATATCGGGAGTGAAGGTTTCGAGGTAGCTGTCGTGCTCGCCCAGCAGGTCAGCCAGTCTTGTCCGCAGCGCTTCGTAAGCCTCTTCGGTGATGAAATGCTCGCAATCGTCTGCATCCTGCTGCTCTTCAACTTCGGGCAGCAGAGTGGCTTTGAGATAGAGCAGCGGCAGTATCTTCGTCTGATTATTGACGAAGGCGAAGAGGTCGTAGTCCTGCAGCCGTTCGAGCGACGAGCAAAATTCGAGCGCGACGGTTACAAACTCCAGCGTATTTTTTTCGTATATCGGGTTCATAGCTTACTGTAAACCTTCGGTTACGACTTCGGCGTTAATCTTTTTCACCAATCCCTGCAGGACGCTGCCCGGTCCGAGTTCGATGAAATGTGTCGCTCCGGCGGCAATCATATTGTTGACCGTCTGTGTCCATCGCACTGGCGAAGTCAGCTGCGCGATAAGGTTGGCGCGTATGATTTCGGGCTTGGTCTCTGCCGTTGCCGTAACGTTCTGATAAATTGGGCAGACAGGCTCGTCGAATGCTGATGTCTCAATGGCTGCAGCCAGCTCGACACGCGCCGGTTCCATCAGCGGCGAATGGAAAGCGCCGTTGACATTGAGCTTCAGCGCCCGTTTTGCACCGGCGGCAAGCAGCTGTTCGCAGGCTTGAGCTACGCCCGTTTCCGTTCCGGAGATGACGATCTGCCCCGGACAGTTGTAGTTGGCGCACACGACGATGTCGTCCTTGATCGCGGCGCAGACTTTTTCGACCTCGGCATCGGGCAGAGCGAGCACGGCAGCCATCGTCGAAGGCGTCAGCTCGCAGGCTTTTTGCATTGCATTGGCACGTTTGGCAACTAATTTCAGCCCCTCGTCGAACGACAGCGCTCCGGCGGCGACTAAAGCCGAAAACTCGCCGAGCGAATGACCGGCGACCATATCGGGTCGGAACTCGGCGCCCAGCGTGAGCGCCAAAGCTACCGAATGAATAAAAATGGCAGGCTGGGTTACTTTCGTGCGCTTCAGGTCGTCGTCCGTGCCCGAAAACATCAGGTCGGTTATCCTGAAACGCAGAATCTCGTTAGCCTGTTCAAACAGTTCACGGGCGGCTGAATTGCTGTCGTACAGCTCTTTGCCCATACCCGGAAATTGAGCCCCCTGACCGGGGAAGATATATGCTTTCATCAACAAAAATATTTTTTAACGCCGCAAAAGTAATAATTTTGCGAAAAAAATTAGTCAGTCTCGATTTTAAATCGTAACTTTGCACCCAATTATTTAGTTATTTTAAATTGTAGAAAGATATGAACCATTTACTTTTATTAGGTCCTCTGGGCACGAGTGAGATAATTATTATCGCGATAATCATACTGTTACTCTTCGGAGGCAAGAAAATTCCCGAACTGATGAAAGGTCTCGGCAAGGGAGTGAAAAATTTCAAGGAAGGCGTAAAAGGTATTGAGGACGACATTAAGTTAGAGGACGAAAAATAATTGCGATGTCGCAGTCACAAGAAGAAATGTCCTTTTGGGACCACCTCGAAGAGCTGCGCTGGACGTTGTTTCGCTGTATTTTTGCACTGCTGATATTCACGGTAGGCGGCTTTTTGGTTATGCGTTATCTGTTCGATCAGGTAATCATGGCTCCCTGTTCGTCTGATTTCGTAACGTATCGCTGGATGTGCAATCTGGCTGTCCATCTGCCCTTTTTTCCTGATTTCTGCGACGAGGCGTTCCATGTTGACGTTGTACAGATCAAGCTGGCGACGCAGTTTTTCACGCACATGTCGTCGTCGTTCTGGCTGGCGGTCGTGCTGACATTTCCTTATTTGATGTACGAGGTATGGCGTTTTATCCGTCCTGCGCTCTACGATAACGAGCAGAAAAGCGTGCGTTGGGTGTTCAGCCTCGGCACGCTGATGTTTTTTATCGGCTGTTTTGTCGGCTATATGATTGTGTTCCCGATGACGCTGCGATTTCTTGCGACCTACGAATTGAGCAGCGCGATAACCGAACAGGTCTCGCTCGAATCGTATATGGACACCTTCCTGATGATGATTTTCATTATGGGTGTCGTGTTCGAGATGCCGCTGCTGTCGTGGCTGCTCTCGCAGATAGGGCTGATCAACCGTTCGTTCTTCCGCAAATATCGGCGTTATGCCATTGTGGGACTGCTTATTGCGGCAGCATTTATCACTCCGAGCGGCGACCCGTTCACCCTCTCGGTCGTATTCCTGCCGTTGTATGCACTGTATGAGTTAAGCGCATTTTTCGTCAAACCTGCGCCGGTAGAAACCTTAGAAGAACTGCAAACAACGTAAAAAGCTATGGATAAGCCCAGTCTGCCAAAACATGCCGAAAGCTGGATACACTACCGTATCCCATTGAAAGGACGTACTTATGTTATTTACGGCATCTGGGGACTGTTCCTGCTCGGAATAATATTAGCTATAGGCATTTTCACTGCAATATCTTCAGGCGCAATAGGTTATGTGCCGCCCATAGAGCAGCTCGAAAACCCGATTGATAAATATGCTTCACAGATAATCTCGACCGACGGCAAGATGCTCGGCAGCTTCTCGTATGGCAAGGACAATCGTATCTATGTCAGCTACAACGAACTGTCGCCCGAACTTGTCAAGGCGCTGATAGCCACTGAAGACCGCCGTTTTACGAAACACAGCGGGATAGACGTCAAAGGTCTGTTTCGCGCAATAGTGAAACGCGGGTTGCTCCGTCAACGCAGCGGCGGCGGTGGCAGCACTCTGACGCAGCAGCTCGCCAAACAGCTCTATTCGCCGCACGTCGAAACGCTGACCGAACGCTTCCTGCAAAAGCCGATAGAATGGGTCATCGCCGTCAGGCTCGAACGCTATTATACCAAAGAAGAGATTGTCAATCTGTATCTTAACAAGTTTGATTTTCTATATAACGCTGTCGGCATCCAGTCGGCGGCGCGGGTGTATTTCGATACTACGCCGATGAACCTGAAAATCGAAGAGGCAGCGACGCTCGTCGGAATGTGCAAAAACCCGTCGTACTATAATCCCGTCCGCTTCAACCAGCGCGCCACCGACAGGCGAAATGTTGTGTTGGATCAGATGTACAAGGCAAAATATCTGTCGCGTCAGGAGTGCGACTCGTTGAAAGAGTTGCCTTTGACGCTCAATTTCACACGATTAGACCATAAAGACGGACTTGCGCCCTATTTCCGCGAATATCTCCGTCAGGTATTGACAGCCAAACGTCCGGTCAGAAGCGATTATGCCTCGTGGCAGTCGCAAAAATTCTCGGACGACTCGCTTGCGTGGGAGACCAACCCGCTCTACGGCTGGTGCAATAAGAACCGCAAAACCAACGGCGGCGCGTACAATATATATACCGACGGTCTGAAAATCTATACGACCATCGACGCGCACATGCAGCAATACGCCGAAGATGTTGTAACAGAGCATATAAGCAAAACCCTTCAGCCCGCCTTCACCAAAGAAAAGCAGGGACGCAAAAAAGCTCCTTTCGCCGCTACGGAATCGGACGAGAATATCGAAACGATAATGACGCGGGCAATCCGCCAGAGCGACCGCTACCGTGCGCTGAAAAACTCCGGGATGAGCGACGCCGAGATAGATAAAAACTTCAATACGCCGGTCGAGATGCAGATTTTCAGCTGGTCGGGCGTGCGCGACACCGTAATGACGCCGATTGATTCTATCCGCTGGTGCAAGAGCTTTTTGCGGACAGGATTTATGGCTATGGATCCCCGTACAGGGCATGTCAAGGCATACGTCGGAGGCATCGACTACAACTATTTCAAGTATGATATGGTAACGCTTGGACGGCGGCAGATAGGCTCGACGATGAAGCCTTTCCTCTATTCGCTCGCTATGATCGAAGGCTTTACGCCCTGCGACAAGATGAAACACGTAGCGCAGGAACTGCTCGACGAAAACGGCAATGTCTGGTCGCCAAAAAATGCCGATGCCAAACGGGTAGGCGAGGACGTAACCATACAATGGGGGCTGCAGCAATCGTCAAACTGGGTTACGGCATACCTGATGAAGCATCTCTCGCCTTACACACTGACGCGGATGCTCCGTTCCTACGGCATCAAAAGTTTTATTGATCCCGTAGTGTCGATGTGTCTCGGTACGCCGGATATCTCTGTCAGCGAGATGGTTAGCGCATATACCGTATTTCCGAGTAAAGGCATCCGCATCGAGCCGCTCTACGTTACGCGGATAGAAGATTCGTATGGCAACACGGTAGCGACATTCACCCCGTCGATGAACGAAGTGCTGACCGAAGACGCCGCCTACAAAATGCTGTATATGCTCAGAAGCGTAATCGACGGAGGCACAGGCAGTCGCGTTCGCTATCGCTATGGCATAAAGGCGCCGATGGGCGGCAAGACAGGCACCACGCAAGGCAATGCCGACGGATGGTTTATGGGCTTCACCCCCAGCCTTGTCGCCGGATGCTGGGTAGGCGGCGAAGACCCGTCAATACACTTCGACCGGATGGCTGAAGGGCAGGGCGCAAGCATGGCGCTGCCAATATTCGCAATGTTTATGCAGAAAGTCTATGCCGACAAGACATTAGGCTATTCCGAAACCGAACAGTTTGAAATCCCCGAAGAATACGCCAACGTCTGCGGCGGAGCGACCGGCGAAGCCGTCGAACAAAAGAAAACAGGGCTTGACGAGTTCTTCAACTGATACGCTAAAAAGTCGTTGATAACTTTTTGTCCCGAACAATATCACGCTTGTCCGGAAAAGACTATTTTTGTCGCATCAAAACAACAAAATGGCAACACAGAAAAAAACAGTAGCAACATCGAAGAAGCAACCCGTTGTCGTTCAGATACCTGACGACGGCAGAGTGCAACCGCAGGCGCGAGACCTCGAAGAAACAGTGCTTGGAGCTATTCTCCTTGAGAAAAATGCGTATTTCCTTGTACACGAGACACTTAAGCCCGATTCGTTTTACGAGAAACGGCACGAGCAGATCTATAAGGCGGTGTGCGACCTCGCGTCGTCGCAGCAGCCTATCGACCTGAAAACCGTCGCTTATCAGCTTCAGAAAAACGGCGTTCTCGAAGAAGCCGGCGGACCGGCTTACCTTGCCGAGCTGTCGAACAAAGTGGTAAACTCGTCGCATCTCGAACATCACGCCAAAATCGTAGCCGAGAAATCGCTTGCCCGTCAGTTGATTAGTTATACCGGACTGATTCAGGGCAAAGCCTTCGACGAGTCGAACGACGTATCCGAGCTGATGAATGAAGCCGAAGCAAGTCTGTTTGAGCTTGCCCAGCGCAACATCAAGAACGAGGCGATGCAGATTAACCCGCTCATACGTCAAGCTATGGACCTTGTCAACAAAGCAGCGGCTCAAACGGGAACGAGAGGCATACCGAGTGGATTTACCGAAGTGGACAAAATCACGGCTGGCTGGCAAAAATCAGACCTGATAATCATCGCAGCGCGTCCGGCGATGGGCAAAACGGCTTTCGTGCTGTCGATGGCAAAAAATATGGCAGTTGACTTCAAGCGACCCGTTGCCATTTTTTCGCTCGAAATGAGCAATGTGCAGTTAGTTACCCGATTGATAGTCAACGTTTCGGAAATCGAAGCCGAGAAAATCAAAAGCGGACAGTTGCAGCCCTACGAATGGGAACAGCTTGATTTCAAAGTGAAAGACCTGTTCGATGCGCCGATTTATGTTGACGACACTCCCGGACTGTCGGTATTTGAACTGCGCTCCAAAGCCCGTCGCCTCGTCCGCGAACATAAGGTAGAGTGTATTTTCATTGATTATCTGCAACTTATGAACGCTTCGGGAATGATGTCTTATGGCAGCAACCGCGAAAACGAAGTCCGCGTCATATCGCAAAACCTGAAAAATCTGGCTAAAGAGCTGGATATTCCGGTCATAGCCCTTTCGCAGCTGAACCGTAACATCGAAACACGTATCAATCAGGCAAATCAGAAATCCGGTCAGGCGGCGCAGAAAGCTGAAGGCAAAAAACCGCAGCTGTCAGACCTGCGCGAATCAGGCGCTATCGAACAGGACGCCGACATCGTTTGCTTCATCCACCGTCCCGAATATTACAAAATCTATGCCGACGAAAAAGGCAATTCGACGCAGGGAATAGCGGAATTTATCATTGCCAAACATCGTAACGGGCGTACAGACGAAGTCAGGCTCAGATTCCAGAGCGAGCTTGCACGGTTCAAAAATCTTGACGGCGCTCCCGTAAAAGTCGTACAATCAAGTATGAACAAAAAGAAAAAGGAAGAACCGAAACCACCTGAAATCATCAAAAATCCTAACGACGACGACCCCTTAGATTAAAATTGTTGAAAAAAAAACTGCAAAAAGCTTGCAGAAAAAAAATTTCTCATTATCTTTGCGGCGCTGATTTTGCAATTTACATATCATGGAATTTAAGCAACAAAAAGCGATAAAAAGTAAAGGTATTATATTTCAGGATCTTGTCTTAAAATATACCCGAAATTGGGGATGGTTTGTCGTCTCCATAGCCATTTTTATTGGCTTGGGCGTGGTGTATAACCTCTCGCGCGACGTCGAATATTCTGTTTCGCAAAGCGTCCGGATTGGCGGCAGGCAGGCTTCATCGAATAGCAAACCTTCTACTTCGAGCGATAATATAGCCGATGCAATTCGCATACTGAAGTCGCCCGACCTGATGGCTCAGGCAGTCGAAAATCTGCGTCTTGACAAGTGCTATTACGAAAAAACCATGTTCGGCAGACGTGTGTATTTTTACGGCAACGCACCGTACAGTGTCGGTTTGACTCCACTTAATGGCAAGGAAATCAGTAAAATGCAGCTGTCGATACGAAATATAAATAACGCATTTATTTTTTACGGGATGTACTTCGTTGGCGGCTTGGAGAAGCCTTTCCACGAAGATGCGCGACGATTGCCCGTTACGATTATCCTGCCCGCCGAAGACGGACAGCTGGAAATCAACGCTTCAGGCGCAACTTTTCCACCGCGTTGCTTTGTCGCCTTCGATAACGTGAGAAATGTGGCGGCGAAGCTGTCGAAAGGGCTTGAAATAATTAAGCCCGCTTCGGGTCAAATCATCAGTATGAATTTGCGCACCTGCAACAGCAGTATGGGCGCCGCCGTGCTGAACGAACTTGTCCGGCTGTATAACAACGCCTCGTCGAACGACGTTATCTCTCTGGATGACAATGTGATACTGCTGCACGATGATGACTATTACAACGACGACGGGATATTCCGTTTGCCCGGCGATGATGATTACGACGACGAAGCAACCGACTCCGTTGACCCGGACGAGACGCCCCAAACGACAGCTGTTGCGCAGCCGGTCGTCAGTCGCGGAAAAGCCGAAATTATTTCTGCGCCATCCGAAGGCGAGCAGGTCTATCCCTCTGATGCGATAACTCTCCCGCTGTTTGCGCTGCTCGGACTGCTCTTTCCGGCATTTATCATCTTTATCAGCGAATGTCTGCGGACGGTCGTAGGCAATGTCAAAGAAGTCAGCCGCCTGACCGACATCAAGATTATCGGTGAAGTGAGCTACGATGGCAATCCGCTGGTTATCAATAACGAAAACTCCAAACTTATTGCCGAAAATTTCCGTCAGCTGCGCAACACCATCGACGTGCGTTTCCATCGCGCAACGCACAAACTTGTTCTCGTAACCTCGTCAATACACGGCGAAGGTAAAACCTTCGTCAGCATCAATTTAGCTATGGCATTCACTCTGCTCAACAAGCGCGTCCTGCTGGTTGACGCCGACTTGCGCAAACCTAATATGAGCAAGTATCTGCTCTCGCAATCGGAATCGGGACTGACTGATTTATTGGCAAATAAAACCCTGAAACGCGAAAAATTCTTCGAGTATATTGATGAGTTTCCCAACCTGCACATACTTCAAGCCGGACAACTGCCCGATAGTCCCGACGAACTGCTTATGAGCGAGCGCTTTAAGCAATTTATCGAAAGCGTCAAAGCCGATTACGACTACGTGATTGTCGATACTCCGCCCATCAGGACAACCCACGACGCTTATGCCGTCGCCCAGTATGCCGATATGACGCTATATGTTGTAAGAGAGAAACTTACACCGAAACGACTGCTGCCTCGCGTCGGCGACATAACATACGAACAACTGAACAATATGTATCTGGTTTTCAATGCAACGAAAAAGAAATAATTGATTATGAGCATAATATCCATCATCGTCGCAGTTGACGACAACAATGCAATCGGGAAGGACGGAGGTCTGCTCTGCCACCTTCCGGCTGATATGAAATATTTTCGCGAACACACTATGGGTCATACGATTATAATGGGTCGTAAGACCTTCGCATCCCTGAGGAACGGCGCTCTGCCAGGGCGTCGCAACATCGTTATTAGCGGCAATCCGGCGCTCACTTACGACGGCGCGCTTGTATGTGGCAGTCTTGCAGAGGCTTTGCAACAGTGCGACGACGAATATGAAGTCTTTATTATCGGAGGCGCGAGCGTCTATCGTCAGGCTTTGCCCCTCGCTACGAAAATTTATTTGACCCGTATCCGGCATAAATTTGATGACGCCGACACGTTTTTTCCGGAAATCAACCCCGATGAGTGGACGGAAATATCGCGAAAAGACTGTAAAAAAGACGAAAAAAATACATTTGATTACAGTTTTTTGATATATTTAAGAAAAAATTAAACATTTTGCGGTACAACGAAACGGAATAAGCCGTAACTTTGCAGCGTCTTTTAACTAAAATTTTTTTTGCAATGAAACGTATTTTATTAGTTTTATCGGTCATTTTACTGACAGCCGGAATGGCTTCGGCGCAGCAATTGGAAGCAGCAATCAACGTTACCGACAGTGCGTCGTACGATTTCGGCGAGATTCTTGAAGCCGACGGACCCGCTTCGCACGTGTTCACGGTTGTCAACGAGGGCGAGAAGCCGTTGGTTATCTCTCGCGTAGTGCCGTCGTGCGGCTGTACTACTCCCGAATGGACAAAAGAGCCTATCGCACCGGGCAAAACCGGCGAGATCAAGGTAACGTACAATCCTGCAGGACGCCCCGGTAAATTCATTAAGACAATCAATGTTTACAGCAACGGCAAAGCGAATGGCAGTTTTCTGCTGACTATACGCGGCAGCGTCAAATAGCAAACGCCAACTAACTGAACGGTACGATGTCGAAGAAAATCCGTTTTCTGATACCTGTTTTGCTCGGTGTAAGCATTGCGGCGTGGTCGCAAAATGCCAATGTCGCCCCGCAAACCAACGGCAGCGCCTCAAAAGGTCCGATCTTTACGCCCGATGAGACGACGCACGACTACGGGTATATCTATGAAGACGACGGCGATGCTATGCACATCTTCACGATTACAAACACCGGCGATGAGCCACTTATCATCGACCACGTGCAGTCGTCGTGCGGATGTACCGAGCCTTTGTGGACAGAGGAGCCGATAGAGCCGGGTAAAACGGGCGATGTCGTAATCACTTATGCAGCAAAAAGTCGCCCAGGTCCGTTCACTAAAACCGTTACTGTTTACACCAACGAGAAGAAACGCCGCCAGCGGCTGACAATCAAGGGCGATGTTATCCCGCGAGCTGCTATGCTCGCCCGTTTGCTCACCGACACGCTCGGCACGGTAGCCTCCGAACGCAAAGATTTTAATTTCGCGGAGCTTGCCGATGGCGAGAAATCAACAATCACTACATGGCTGAAAAATACTTCGGACGAAGACCTTGCGATAGAAATCAGCAATATTCCCGAATATATCAGCGTCGCAGCGCCCGAAAAATTGGAAGGCAACAAGATGAGTCGTCTGAGCGTAACTATCGACAACACAGGCATTAATCGCAAAGGGCGTTTGCTCAATGCGATGAAATGGAAAGCCGTCTCGTCGTCGGGCAAAACCTTCACCGCCGATATTCCCGTTTCTGCAAATCTGGTTCAAAATTTCAAGAAAATGACAGCGGCAGAGAAAGAAAACAGTCCGGCGCTGAAAATTCAGGAACCGGCAGAATTTGAGTTCGGCAAGGTGAAGAAAAGCGGTGGATTTCTCGGCATTGGCGGTAATAAAGCCGTAACGCGCACACTGACAGTCTCGAACAACGGCAAATCGCCGCTTGAGTTGCACAGCGTCTCGTGCGACGACGAGATTTTGAAAACAGCAATTTCGGCTACGACCCTGCAGCCGGGTGAATCGGCTACGCTGACCGTTTCGCTCCGTCCGGGCGATTTTGAAGGCGTGTTCATATCTAACGTAATAATTGTCAGCAACGACTACCGCGCTCCCGTCCGCGAAATTTATGTCCGCGCCGAAAGAGCGAAGTAACAGCCCGTATGGAACATCCCGAAAATGACGAGCAATACAAGGGCTTGAAAGTGAACAAGGGCGTCGGCAACGTCCCTGTTATCAATCCGTATATCAAAAAGATACAGCGTATCCGTCCATACACCACTCAGGAGTTTGTTGATGGCATTTTGCAAGGCGACATAGCTGTGCTCAGCCGCGCCGTAACCCTCGTCGAGAGTTCGCTGCGCGAGCATCAGGATCAGGCTCAGGAAATCATA
Organism: Tannerella sp.; assembly: GCA_031272455.1. Taxonomy (GTDB): domain Bacteria; phylum Bacteroidota; class Bacteroidia; order Bacteroidales; family Tannerellaceae; genus Tannerella. The sequence continues at coordinate 20,861 of JAISTS010000113.1, forward strand.
GAAAAATGCCTCCCCTACGCCGGAAAGTCTGTGCGTGTGGGGATTACGGGCGTGCCGGGAGCAGGTAAAAGCACTTCGATCGACGCTTTCGGGATGTATATCATTCAGCGCGGTCATAAACTTGCTGTGCTTGCAATCGACCCCAGCAGCGAGCGTTCAAAAGGCAGTATTCTTGGCGACAAGACGCGGATGGAAGCGCTGTCGAGAGAGAAAAACGCCTTCATACGTCCTTCGCCTACAGCCGGTTCGCTTGGCGGCGTGGCGCGTAAGACCCGCGAAACCATAGTGTTGTGCGAGGCGGCAGGCTTCGATACAGTGTTCGTCGAGACAGTCGGGGTGGGGCAGAGCGAAACGGCAGTCCATTCGATGGTCGATTTTTTTCTGCTCATTCAGCTGGCAGGCGCCGGCGACGAGTTGCAGGGCATCAAACGCGGTATAATGGAAATGGCTGACGGTATTGTGATTAACAAAGCCGATGGCGACAATATCGACCGTGCCAACCTTGCTGCGTCGCACTTTCGCAATGCGCTGCAGCTTTTCCCGCCTACCGACTCGGGCTGGAAACCTCAAGTGCTGACTTATTCGGGATATTATCATCTCGGTATCAAGAAAATATGGGATATGATAGACAGCTACGTCTCGTTTACGAAAGCTAATGGCTATTTCGAATGCAAACGCAACGAGCAGTCGCGCTACTGGATGTACGAGACGATCAACGCCATGCTGCGAAGTGCGTTTTATTCACATCCCGATATGGAAAATATGCTGGCTGAAGCCGAGCGCCGTGTCCTGAACAGTGAACTCAGCTCTTTTGTTGCCGCCAAACAGCTGATAGATAAGTTCCTGTCAGACCGAAACAATCTTTAACATATTCAGCAGGTCGCGATTTATCGGCTTGTCGTTCTTGATAGCTTTCGAGAACGGCACGTGTACGATTTCGTCGTTTTGTATGCCAATCATCACGTTGCGCTGGTCGTCGAGCAGGGCGTCGATTGCTGCTGCACCCATCCGCGTCGCAAGGATACGGTCTTGAGCTGTCGGCGAGCCGCCACGCTGAAGGTGTCCGAGTATGGAAACGCGCACGTCGAACTGCGGATATTCGTTTTTGACCCTTTCGGCTACTCCCATCGCGCCGCCCGTTACTTCGCTTTCAGCGACGAGTACTATGCTGCTGTTCTTCGACTTGCGAAAACCTGTCTCGATCATTTCCGCCAACTGGTCTTTTTCGAGCGAGATTTCCGGTATGATAGCTGCTTCGGCGCCCGATGCTATAGCTCCGTTGAGGGCGAGAAAACCGGCATCGCGACCCATCACTTCGATAAAAAACAGACGGTCGTGCGACGAGGCAGTGTCGCGAATCTTATCCACGCAGTCCATCACGGTGTTGAGCGCCGTGTCGTAGCCGATAGTTATATCCGTGCCATACAGGTCGTTATCTATTGTGCCGGGCAGTCCGACGATAGGGAAATTATATTCCTGAGCGAAGAGGCGTGCCCCTGTCAGGCTGCCGTCACCGCCGATGACAACTAAGGCGTCAATTCCGAGTTCACATATTGTGTTATAAGCGCGGCTGCGACCTTCGGGCGTCTTAAATTCTTCCGAACGGGCGCTCTTGAGGATAGTCCCGCCACGCTGTATGATATTGCTGACATTTTCTGTCTTAAAATCAATGATTTCGTTTGAAATCAAACCCTTATATCCGCGGTAGATGCCTTTGACGGCAATCCCGTTGTAAATAGCCGTACGCGTAACCGAGCGTATGGCGGCATTCATTCCCGGTGCGTCGCCCCCTGAGGTTAAGACGCCAATACATTTTACTGACATAACGTTTCAATTTTGTTGTTAAAATTTTGTTGTTAATCCGCCGCAAAGGTAAGCATTATTTACGATTGCGATGCTGTTATAGAGTTAAATATTCTCAATTCAGGCTTCTTGCTCTACAGCGCTCTCGTCGATTTCTTTCAGTATCTGATGCACTTTCTCGCCCGTTTCGCTCAGTTTTGCCTTGCAGATTTTTATCAGCAGCGAGGCGCGTTCGACCTTTTCCGACAACTCGTCAACCGACACATTTCCCTGTTCCAGCGAAGCGACAATCTTTTTCAGCTCTTCAAACGCTTCGGCATAATTTGTTTTTTCGCTCATAATTTTTCCTTATTAATGGTTTGTATTGTGCTTATTATATTTCCCTCATACAGAATGGTTTGCAGTGTGTCGTCAGCTTTCAGCCCGCTTACTTTCCTGACAGCTTTGCCATTATGGATGGTGATGCTGTATCCGCGTCGCATCACTTCCTTAGGGTCGAGATTGGCAACATTTTTTTCGATGCTGTCAAGTCGCAGTCGTTCTTCGCGTAGTACGCCGGCAGATTTGTCCGCCAACTTGTCGGCTATCAGCGTAATATGATTTTGATGCTTGAGAATGACAGTCTCGATGCCCGAACGGAACAGCTTGGTTTCTGCGTTGAATTTTGTATTTGCGCTGTTCAGCATACGGTTGACGATGTTCGACAGTCGCTGTCCCGCCTGACGTACAGGAACGGCGAAATTATGAAACTGTTGCAGGAAGAAATCAGCCAAGTCGGTGGGTGTTATCAGGTTACGATATGCCACCATCTCTGTGATTGTTTCGTTAGTGATATGCCCGATACCGGTGAGCACGGGCAGGGGGAAAAGCGCAATCTCGCGTGCCAGTTCGTAATTGTTGTACGACGCCAGCCCCGTTTCGCCGCCACCGCCACGCACTATCGCCACAGCATCAAAATGTTGCTTGACGCTGCGAATACGCCTGAGCTGGGCTGTGATAGACTTGATGATGCCATCGCCCTGAAGCACAGATGGAAAAAGGAAGTGGAAAAACACGTATCCCCACGGATTGTTGTCTATCTTGCCGAGAAAATCCTTGTATCCCTTGCTCGTTTCGACCGAGATAATGGCTATTCGCTTAGGCAGCACAGTCATCTGTAGCGATTTGTTGTTTGCGAAAATCCCTTCGTCGCGCAGCTTGCGGATGGTTTCCTGCTTCTCTTTTTCGAGGTCGCCAAGGGTGTAGTCGGGATCGATGTCGAAAATGCGCAAAGTCAGTCCGTGCGATGCGTCGAACGCGATTTTTGCCAGAAAAAGTATTTTGATGCCGTCTTTCAGCGGTTCGTTGAGGGTTTTGCGGAAGAGGTCGTCAATACGGCGATAGTCGTCGCCCCACAAAATAGCCCGTATCTGGGCGACGATTTTCCCGTTTTGTTTCTCGATAAGGTCGGGGTAGCAATGACCCGAATGTTTGTAATAATTCAGTTTGTTCATTTCCGCTTTGACCCAGAAAGCGCTCTTATACCGTTCCGTGAGCGTGTTCTGAACACTTTTCATCACCTCTGTCAGCGAGAATACAGTTTTGTCTTTTATCTTTTCCGACATATCGACCGAATTATTTAGGATATCTGTTGACTGATATTTCCGTTGCAAATCTATGTAAAATAAATTATCCGGCAAAGTTTTTCCGAAAAATTATCAACAATTCGCAAGATTTTTGCTATTCGAGGCGTCGTTTTTCGCAAAAAGTCCGTTCCTTTGTGCGATATGAACGAAGCTGTATTGGAAAAACTCAAAGTTCTGGCGGAGTCGGCGAAATATGATGTCTCGTGTGCCTCCAGCGGCACTGTCAGGGCTAATAAATCCGGCGGATTGGGCAACACAGTCGGCGGACTGGGTATTTGCCATAGCTTTGCTGACGACGGGCGGTGCGTGTCGCTGCTTAAAATTATGCTGACTAACAACTGTATATACGACTGTGCCTACTGCATCAACCGTCGAAGTAACGACATTCGCCGTGCGACATTCTCGGTCAGCGAGCTTGTCGAACTGACGATAGAGTTTTACCGCCGTAACTATATCGAGGGGCTGTTTTTGAGTTCGGGCGTCGTTCGCAATCCCGACTATACGATGGAGCGGATGGTGCGCGTTGTCAAGGATTTGCGCACTGTGCATCGTTTCAACGGCTATATCCACCTGAAAAGCATCCCCGGATGCAGTCAGGATTTGGTTAACGAGGGCGGACGCTATGCCGACCGTATGAGCGTGAATCTTGAAATCCCGACCGAACAGAATCTGATGCTGCTCGCGCCCGAAAAGAATTTCAGCAGCGTATTTACGCCGATGCGCTATATTCAGCAAGGTATGTTACAGAGCCTCGAAGACCGCCGCAAGTTTCGCCACGCACCGCGTTTCGTTCCCGCCGGACAGAGCACACAGGTGATAGTTGGTGCTACGCCCGAAAGCGACCGCGACATACTGCGCATCTCGTCGGCGCTATACAAACGTCCGAGTATGAAACGGGTATATTATTCCGGATATATCCCCGTCAACACCTACGACACTCGCTTGCCTGCGCTGCCATGTGCGCCCCTTGTGCGCGAAAACCGCCTGTATCAGGCTGACTGGCTGATGCGTTTCTATGAGTTTCGCGCCGAAGAGCTGACCGACGACCAACATCCAGACCTCGAAATGGAAATCGACCCCAAGCTGTCGTGGGCGCTGCGTCATCCCGAATTTTTTCCCGTTGACGTCAACAAAGCCGATTATGCTATGCTGCTGCGTATTCCCGGCGTCGGCGTCAAGTCTGCCAAACTGATTATCGCTTCGAGGCGTTACGGGCGGCTGTCGTCCGAACAGCTGAAGAAAATCGGCGTCGTGATGAAGAAAGCGCAGTATTTCATCACCTGCCGCGAACTGCCTGTGCACGCCATTCAGGACGTCTCACCAGAATATGTACGCAAAGCCCTTACCGAGCCTAAGAAACGGAAAATGCTAATAGACCGCAGTCAGCTGTCGTTAGTCTTTGCGGATAATTGTTAAAAGATGGTTAAGCAAATGCGAATTACGTATTTTTGCAAAAATTTAGTCTCGCTTTAATGAAAAAGTCGTTACTTTGCAGGTGATGAACGATACGGTGTTTTTTTACGATAAGACATTCGATGGGCTGCTCTCGGCGGTATTCGATGCTTACAGTCGCAAGATGTTCCCCGGCAGGTTGCTGAAAACGGGCGATGTGGCGCCGCTGTTTGCCGACAGCTGTCATACGGTCGCTACGGACGTCGAACATTCGTCGCGTGTGATGACGGCATTGCGCTCTAAGCTCGGTCGCGAGGTCTGTAATATGCTGCTTTATGCATGGCTGTCGGAGGTTGAGGGCAGCGACGAAATGTTGTTCAGGTATATCTGTAAGGCGTTTGACCGCGAGCAGACGATAGTCTGGAATTTTGGCGACAGCGATGTGCTCGAAGTGATGCGTCTTGCCCGCAAGACCGCTCGCGAGGAACAGATGCTCAAGCAGTTTGTCCGTTTCCAGAAGGCGGCTGACGACATTTTCTTTGCGCCTGTGCGTCCGCTTTGCAATGCTTTGCCGTTGGTTATCAACCACTTCGCCGACCGTTTCGCCGACCAGCAATGGGTGATTTACGATGTGGCGCGTCATTACGGCTATCATTACGACCTCAAGGATGCGCGCGAAATCACTTTTGCCGACGACGACCATCTCTTGAGCGGCAAACTCGACGAATCGCTGATGGCTGATGACGAAAAACTGTTTCAAGACCTCTGGAAAGGCTATTTCAAAGCCATAGCTATCAAAGAACGCATCAATCCCCGCAAACAAAAACAGGATATGCCCGTGCGATTTTGGGAATATCTTACAGAGAAACAAACCTGACGGCAACGTTAAAATAATGTTAAAGGAGACAAAAAAGTATTACTTAAACGGCATTTTTGCTATTTTTGCAACAAAAAATATTATGCTTACACCAGAAGACAACGATTTATTGGCGCGGAAACAGATATCTGAAGCGCAGTTAAACAAGCAGTTAAAGCAGTTTGCCGACGGTTTTCCGTATCTTGGAATATCGGCATCGGCATCGGTTGAGCGGGGCATCCGCGCGGTTACGTCCGACGAGCAGGAAAAGTATATCCGCATTTGGGACAGCTATCCGGCTGCGGGGCAGCGTATCGTCAAGTTTGTGCCGGCTTCGGGCGCGGCAAGTCGTATGTTCAAGGCTCTGTTTGAGTTTCTTGATGCGCCGTACGACACGCCCTCGACGGAGTTTGAAAAGACATTTTTTGACAATATAACGAAGTTCGCTTTTTTCGCTGCTTTAGACGAGCGGCTGAAACAGAGTGCGGGCAAAAGTGCGGCTGAGTTGATCGCCGAAGGGCGGTACAAGACCGTCGTATCGCATCTGCTTCGGTCTGAAGGTCTTAACTATGGTTCGCTGCCGAAGGGCGTGTTGCTGTTTCATCGCTATCCCGATATGGCGCGAACGGCTCTTGGCGAGCATCTGGCTGAGGGGGCGCTCTATGCCCTTAACGGCGACAATATGGTGCATATCCATCTCACCGTCTCGCCCGAACACAGGACGCTGTTTGAGCAGCTTGTCGCTGAGCGCAAACCGTATTACGAGCGGACAACGGGTGCAGGTTACGATGTAACGTTCAGTACGCAATCGCCTTCGACCGACACCATTGCCGTTGATGCTGCAAACCAGCCGCTGCGCGATGCGTCGGGAGCGCTTGAGTTTCGTCCGGGCGGGCACGGAGCGCTTATCGGCAATCTTAATGATATCGACGCCGACGTTATCTTTATTAAAAATATCGACAACGTGGTACCCGACCATCTCAAGCCGACTACCGTGCGTTACAAGAAGGTTTTGGCGGGCATACTCGTTGATACTCAGCGGCGTATGTTCGACTATGTGCGGTTGATTGACAGCGGCGACTATACCCACGAGCAGATGGTCGAGATGATATATTTCCTGCAAAACGACCTTTGCATCAAAAATCTCGACACCAAATATCTCGAAGATGCCGAGCTGATGCTGTACATCAAGCGTAAACTGCTGCGCCCGTTGCGTGTCTGCGGGATGGTGCGCAACGTTGGCGAGCCGGGCGGCGGACCGTTCTTTGCCTTCAATTCCGACGGCACCATATCGCTGCAAATCCTCGAAAGTTCGCAGATAGATATGACCGATCCGGCGAAAAAGGCGCTCTTTGAACGCGGCACGCATTTCAATCCCGTTGACCTTGTATGTGCAACGAAAGATCCTGACGGACAGAAATATAACCTGCACAATTTTGTGGACGAGAACACCGGTTTTATCTCGCAGAAGAGCAAGAACGGACGCGAACTCAAGGCGCTCGAACTGCCCGGACTGTGGAACGGCGCGATGAGCGACTGGAATACTATCTTCGTCGAAGTGCCGATTGAGACCTTTAATCCCGTCAAGACCGTGAACGACCTTTTGCGGGCGCAACATCAACCTTGGGGTTAGTAGTCAGTAATCAGTAGTCAGTGAATTTGTTAACTAAAAATAAATAACGATGAGTACATTTAAACAGAAAACGGTATTAATAACCGGTGGAGCTTCGGGTATCGGCAGGATAATGAGCCGTCTGGCGCTTGAACGAGGAGCCGAGGTCGTCATCCTTGATGTCAACGCAGCGGGAATAGAGCAGACCGTCGGCGAATTTTCGGCTATTGGTAAAATTGCGGGTTATGCGGTGGATGTGTCTGATTATGAACAAGTTGAACAGACGCTTGGACGTGTGCGCAGCGAAGTCGGCGCGATAGATATACTGATAAATAACGCAGGCGTCGTTACGGGCAATTTCTTTCATCTGCATACACGTAAAGATATCGACCGTAATATGTGCATCAATGCTATGGCGCCGATGTATATCACTAACCTGCTGCTTGGCGAAATGCTGGAACGCGACAGCGGGCATATCTGCAATATCGCGTCGATGGCGGGGATGATTTCCAATCCGCGAATGTCGGTTTATGCTGCAAGCAAATGGGCTGTCGTAGGCTGGTCCGACAGTCTGCGGCTCGAAATGAAACAGCTGCGCAAACAGGTGAAAATCACCACCATATTACCATATTATATTGATACCGGGATGTTTGCCGGCGTCAAGTCGTTAGTGCCGATACTTAAGCCTGAACGCACTGCGCGGCAAATCATACGTGCGATAGAGCGCAATCGCATATTTTTCGGTATGCCGTGGACATATAATTTTGTGCGATCGATGGAGGGCTTGCTGCCTGTACGACTTTTTGACCTGATCGTCGGCAAATGGATGGGTATCTACGGCGCTATGGAACATTTTACAGGGCGAAAATAATACTGATATGCAAACACTAAACGAACAGATAATCAATCTATTACAGTTGCAACAGCGTTTTTTCGCAAGTAATACTACGAAAGATACGAATTATCGCTTGCGACAGCTTAAACGCCTGAAAGCCGCCATCTTGCGCTATGAGGACAAAATATCGGAGGCGCTGTGGGAAGACCTGCACAAATCAGCCGAAGAAGCTTTTCTGACTGAGATAAGCCTTGTCATTCAGGAGATTGACAATCATATAAGGCATCTGCGCCGTTGGGCGAAACCCCAAAAAGTAGCCTCGACGCTTGCCATACTGCCATCTAAATGCCGTATTATCAGTGAGCCGTTGGGTTTGGCGTTGATTATCGCACCATGGAATTATCCTTTTCAGCTTGTGTTCAATCCCCTTGTTGGAGCGATTTCGGCGGGATGCTGCGCAGTGGTGAAATGCTCGCCGTATATTCCGGCTACGGCGGCGGTGATGGAAGAACTTATAACAGAGTGCTTTCCGCGCGAATATGTTGCCTTTATGAATGGCAATCGCGACGTTAACCGCGCTTTGCTGGAACAGAAATTTGATGTCATATTTTTTACCGGCAGTCCCGAACTTGGAAAAATTGTGATGCGTGCGGCAGCCGAACATCTGACGCCCGTCGTCCTCGAGCTTGGCGGCAAAAGTCCATGTATAGTTGACCGGAGCGCCGATGTTGAGATAGCGGCTCGGCGCGTCGCCTGGGGCAAATGCACTAATGCCGGTCAGACCTGCATCGCGCCCGATTATCTGTTTTTGCACAGGGATGTGCGGGATGAATTTGTCGAAAAATACCGTCAGGCGATTGTGCAGATGTATGGCGACGACCCGAAACAAAGCCCGAATTATCCGCGCATAGTGTCGGATAAGGCGTTTGCGAGGCTGACGGAATTGCTTCAAAAAGGCAGGATAGTTGTTGGCGGCGAGACCGATGCCGATGAACAATATATCGCGCCGACGCTGATCGAAGGCGTTGTTCCCGGCACTCCGATTATGGATGAAGAGATATTCGGTCCGATACTGCCCGTCATTCCGTTTAGCAATATTTCGGATGTGATTGATACTGTAAATCTTCGCCCCAAGCCGCTGGCGCTGTACTATTTCGGGGATAAGAAAACTGCCCGTCGGGTGCTGAACTCGACATCGTCGGGCGGCGCCTGCATCAACGACACCCTGTTGCATATTGCCAATCATCGCCTGCCGTTTGGCGGAGTGGGTAACAGCGGTATGGGCAAATATCATGGTCGCGACAGTTTCCTTGCGTTCAGCAATCGCCGTGCGCTTGTAGTGTCGCGCAACCGTCCCGACCTGCCGTTCCGCTATTCGCCATTCAAGATGTTCGGTTTGGTGAAGAAAATTTTGTGAATGGCAGTTGCGCCAGCGCAGAATTGTAATATCGCGGGTCGTGGGTAACTTCATCGCCAACCCAGTCGGGCTTTGCAAACGCTTCGTCTTCTGATTCAAGTTCGATTTCGGCAACGACAAGTCCTTCGTTGTCGCCGTGGAAAACATCGACTTCCCAAGTATGCTTGCCCGCCTCTATCCAGTGACGGTGTTTGTCGATGACGCCGGGCAGACATAGCTTGAGCATCTCTTCGGCGTCGGCTGTCGGGATGGGCGTTTCAAATTCGTAGCGGCTCCAACTGCCTGCTACAGTGGCGCTTTTGACGGTCAGAAAAGCCTTGTCGCCGCATATTCTGACGCGCACTGTCCGTTCGGCATCGGCGCAGAGATAGCCCTGTACGATGCGTTCGCGACGCGTAACGAAGGGGCTGAAATCGCCGCTGACCAAAAACTTGCGTTCAATCTCCTGTGCCATAGCGGTTAATGTATAGTTACGAGAGTGGCGCCAAAGCCGTATTCGCGAAACGAGGCATCTTGATAAGTGTGTGATTTATAGCGTGTTTTCAGCTCTTTTTCGATAGCTGAACGCAGCACGCCTTCGCCCTTGCCGTGTATAAAAACTATTCGGCAGCCTTTGTTTTTGGCATTTTCGCGCAGCGTTTCGCGAAACTTGTCAAGCTGGCAGTTGAGCATTTCCGCATTACTCAATCCTGCTGTATTGTCGAGCAGCTGATTGATATGCAAATCGACCTCAAGCGGCTTATTTTCAGGCTTTTTGTGTGTTGAAGGCTGTTGCGATTTGTGTTCGTCGGCGCCTTTTTTGCGCATCATAGCCTCCTGCAATTCTTCGGCGGAAATATGGATCTGTTTTTCGGCTAAATCGTTGACTATGACGGGCAATATCAGTGCGTTTTCGTCGAAATAGTCGTTGGCTGTGAAGCAGTGCAGTTTATAGAATTTTACCGTGTCGATGCGCAGATCGACGGAATAAGCATTTTTAGGGGCGAATGGTTTGTCTTTTTTGAACGCAATCATCTGAAAGCGAACACGTTCCATACGGTTGATGTCTTCTTTGGGAAACTCTTCGAGGAATAATTTCGTGTTCGGTTCAATCAGCCCGCTGTAACGGATTGTGCAGCTGCTGTTTTCGCGCAGCATATAGTTGAAATACAGGAAATAATTGCTTTCGTTAATGAAATATGCTTCGTAGCTGCTCTGCATCAGCGCTTTGGGGTCAACGGGCAGGAAGGCAAGAAAGGCGTTTATCCGCTCGCCTTCGGGCGTTTCCTCGAATACGAAATCGCGTTTTTCGGGCTTTTCCGGCTGTCGTGGCTTTTCCGGTTGCTGCTCAACGGGTGCAGGGCGGCTGTTCCTGAGCGCTTCATCGCCCGAAGGGATGACAACACATTCCGCTGCCTGGATGGGAAAATCAAACCCGTTCTCATCTTCTACCAGTACTACATTTTTGCCCTGAAAAGCCTTGACGACGCCTCCGCCGGTGCTGTTCAGGAATCGCACTTTGTCTCCAATCTGAAGTTTCATCCTCTTTTTTTGAGCGCAAATATAATGAATTTTTGCGGGAAACACTTATCTTTGCCTGTTCAAAAACTGAAATTATGCCGGATTATTTGCTTATCTTGATTTTGGCTGCCGGTGTCGGTTTGCTGCTGTTGATGGTGTTGAAGCTTAAGGTTCAGGCTTTTATCGCCTTGCTTATCACGGCTGTTTTCCTTGGTTTGGCTGCCGGAATGTCTCCGTCGTCGGTGATAAAAAGCATCACCGACGGGATGGGTTCGACGCTGGGTTTTGTGGCTACGGTAGTCGGCATTGGCGCTATTTTCGGGCAGTTGCTTGAGTCGTCGGGCGGCGCCGAGTCGCTGGCGCGTTATCTGACACGCAAATTCGGCAAGGATAATGCCCCTTATGCGCTGGCGCTCAGTGGTTTTGTTGTAGCCATACCGGTGTTTCTCGATGTGGGCTTCATCATACTCGTGCCGATTATTTATGCTTTAGCGCGAGACACACGTAAGTCGCTGCTCTACTATGCCTTACCGCTGCTGGCAGGCTTGGCTGTAACTCACGCATTTATCCCGCCGACGCCCGGACCGATAGCCGTTTCCGAGCTGCTCAATGCCGACCTCGGATGGGTCATCCTCTTTGGCTTCGCGATAGGACTGCCTGTAACGCTGATTGCCGGTCCGATGTTTGGAAAATATATCAGCAAACGCATTTATGCGCCTGTGCCTGAGAATTTTGAGCATACCGTAACGGATATGAAATCGCTGCCGCCTTTCGGTCAGGTTATCGCTATCATAGCTGTTCCGTTAGTGCTGATTTTAGCCAATACCGTAACGTCTGCCTGGGCTGCTGCACAGCATCTCGAAGGCAATATCCTCGTCGAAACAGTCAGTTTCATCGGGCATCCGTTTATTGCGCTGCTCATAGCTACTTTGCTGGCAATCTGGTTTATGGGCATCCGTCGCGGTTTTTCGCGCGACACGATTTTGCAGTTGAGCACCAAAGCGCTGGCGCCTGCCGGATTGATAATTCTCGTAACCGGAGCCGGAGGTGTGTTCAAGCAAGTGCTGATTGACAGCGGTATAGGTGTGATGCTTGCCGAACAAATGACAGGGATGGCGATGCCGCCCATCCTTCTGGCGTGGGTGCTGGCTGCCATTATCCGCGTAACGCAGGGTTCGGCAACTGTGGCTATGATAACATCTGCCGGACTGATGTCGCCGCTGCTTGAGCCATTGCAATTGTCGGCGCCGCATACTGCGCTGACAGTCATCGCTATAGCTGCCGGTTCAACTGTGCTGTCGCACGTCAACGACAGCGGGTTCTGGCTGGTAGGCAAGTATCTCGGATTGAGCGAGAAACAAACCCTCCGCTCGTGGACGATAATGGAAACGATTATCGGGATAACGGGCGGTGCGCTTGCGGTGGGATTGAGCTTTTTCTTCTGAAAAAATACTACCTTTGCAGCGTGAAATTTGAAATACAACATAAAGACGCACAGACGAAAGCGCGGGCGGGACTTATCACAACCGACCACGGAACGATTGCTACGCCCATTTTTATGCCCGTAGGGACGCAGGGAACAGTGAAGGCTGTGCAGCAATATGAGTTGACGGACGATATTGATGCGTCCATTATTCTCGGCAACACTTATCATCTCTACCTTCGTCCGACGACGGCTATCCTCGAACAGGCGGGCGGGCTGCACCGTTTCATCGGATGGCAGCGACCTATCCTGACCGACAGTGGTGGTTTTCAGGTCTTTTCGCTTGCCGAAAACAGGAAATTGAGCAACGAAGGCGCCGAGTTTCGTTCGCATATCGACGGAAGCACACATTTTTTCTCTCCCGAAAAAGTCGTTGATATTCAGCGCTCTATCGGAGCCGATATTATTATGGCGTTCGATGAGTGTACGCCGGGCGACGCCGACTATGATTATGCCCGTAAGTCGTTGGATATGACCGAGCTGTGGCTCGACCGCTGCATAAGCCGTTTCGCTGCTACGGAACCGAAATACGGATATTCGCAGTCGCTGTTCCCGATAGTGCAGGGCTGCGTCTATCGCGATTTGCGTACGCGCTCAGCTGAAAATGTGGCTGAAAAACAGGCAGATGGAAACGCGATCGGAGGGCTGGCTGTAGGCGAGCCTGTGGACACGATGTACGAAATGATTGAGCTTGTCAATGCCATACTGCCCGACGATAAACCGCGCTACCTGATGGGTGTCGGCACGCCTGTCAACCTGCTCGAAGCCATCGAACGGGGCGTTGATATGTTCGACTGCATTATGCCGACGCGCAACGGGCGCAATGGACAACTATTTACAGGTCAGGGGATTATCAATATCCGTAACAGGAAATGGGAGGACGATTTTTCGCCGGTTGACGCCGACGGTCATTCGCCCGTTGACACGATGTACAGCCGCGCCTATCTGCATCATCTTTTCAAGGCTAACGAGATTCTGGGGCTACAGATAGCTTCGGTGCATAATTTAGCGTTCTATCTGTCGCTGATGCGTGAAGCCCGCAAACATATTGCGACGGGCGATTTTGCTGCTTGGAAAGGTGTTATGGTCAAACAATTAGCTGAACGGTTATGAGCAGATTTTCAGGGCTTAAGAAGATAGATTACTATATTATCAGACAGTTTCTCGGAACGTTTGTGTTCTCTATTTTGCTGATGATAGTCATTACGGTTGTCTTCGATGCCAACGAAAAACTTGACTATTTTCTCAAGCCCGAAGTGTCGCTTCACGCCATTATTTTTGATTATTATTTCAATTTTATTCCCTATTTTATAAGTCTTTTCAGTCCGCTTTTTACGTTTATCTCGGTCATTCTTTTCACATCGAAATTAGCTGACCGTTCGGAGATTATCGCTATTCTATCTAATGGCATCAGTTTCAAGCGGTTGATGCTTCCGTATATGATTTCGGCGACCATCATTGCCGTTTGCAATTTTGTGTTGACGGCATTCGTTATCCCGCCTGCAAGCATCACGAGGATAGATTTTCAGAACACTTACATCAAAAACAAGAAAGTGGATTACGGCAATAATATCCAGTTGGAGGCTCAGCCGGGCGTTTTTGCCTATTTCGACAACTATCGCGACGCCTCGCGGATGGGCTACCGTTTTTCGCTCGACCATTTTGTTGACAAGACGCTCGTTTCGCGACTTACAGCGTCGTCAATCAAGTATGACTCTCTGTATCAGTGGACTATCATTGATTATGTCATCCGCGATTTCGACGGGATGTATGAACGTATCACGACCGGTTCGCGCAAAGATACTACGCTGACATTCGCGCCTTCGGACTTCCTGATTTCGGAAAACGACTGCGAGACGATGACCACTCCTCAGCTTGCACGACATATCAGCCGCCAGAAACAGCGCGGTATCGGGAATGTGCAACTGTTTGAGATTGAGTATCATCAGCGATTTGCGACCATCTTTTCGTTTTTTATCCTGACACTCATCGGCGTGTCGCTCTCGTCGCGCAAGATCAAGGGCGGAATGGGTGTGAACATCGGCATCGGCATAGGCTTGAGTTTCTCGTATATCCTGTTCTCGAAAATCACATCCACATTCGCAATCAGTGGCTTTGTAAGCCCGTTTGTTGCCGTCTGGATACCGAATTTACTGTATGCCGCGATAACGGTTTATCTATATCGCAAAGCTCCAAATTAACTGACTGTCTGAATATTACAGATCATCCGGCAGCAGTGCTTCTTTCGTCAAGATATTCTTTCTTTAAAATGCTGATTAGCAGGAAGAAAAGCGACAACAGCAAGGGTCCGAAGATTATTCCCCAAAAACCGAAAACGCTGATGCCGAGAATTACGCCGAAAACCGTGATAAGCGGATGAGTATCAGCCATATATTTTTGCAGGAGAAAGCGTATCAGGTTGTCGATATTGATAAGGATAATCAGGCAGAATGCCGACAGTCCGATGGCGCTCATCCAGTTGCCTGTCAGCGCCATATACACCGCCACAGGCACCCATACAATGCCGGTGCCGACAAGCGGAACTATCGACACAAAACACGTCAGAAAAGCCATCAGGAATGCGTTGGGGACACCAAAAATAACATAGCCGACATAGGCTATAATGCCTTGAATGACAGCAAGTAGCGGTATGCCTATCGCATTTGAGCGGACAAGGCGGTATATCTCGTTGGCTACGTTTTTCTTGTTTTTCTCGTTAAATGGCAGTAATTCATATATATAGCTTTCGATTTCGCGATGTTCGACTAACATAAAATAGAGCAGGAAAATGATGACGGCAGTGGTAACGATAAGTCCACTTATCTGGCTGATAATGATTTGAATACCCTTACTGATATAGTTGGTTGCCGTTTGGATATTTTCGGCTGACAGCAGGGTATAGCCCAATTTTTCGCGTACAAGTTCATCGAAGTGGCGAACGGTTTCCGACAGTCCCGGAATGTCGATGTTGATACCCTGCACTTTACCGAGTAAAATCCAGAAAATGAAATACACAGGCACGATAATGCAGGTCGCTGCTTCGAGCAAGATCAGAGTGGCGGCGAGCTGTTTTTTCATTCGCGCCTTTTCCGTCAGGTGGATCATTTGCCGCCGTAGCAGCACAAAAAGCGTGAAAGCGCCGAGCAGTCCGTTGACGAAAGTCCACAGTTTCACGGTAATCAATATGCCCAGCAGCAGTATCAGCGCAATGAGCGAATATTTCCAGTAATGTTCTTTTGTCGTTGCCATAATTTATCCGATTTTTTTACGCAGTTTTTCGAGATACAGTTTCATTCCGTCCGAATCCCGCCTCTCAATCATCTCTTGCAGGGCGTTGAGTTCGTCGCGGATACGTGCTATTTGACGCGGCGTACGGGGGTTAAACAGGATTTCGGTCAGCAGGTAATCGTCTTCCGACATCAATCCGTGCGCTATGTTCATGTGGCGTTTGAATGTCGTTCCGGGCGCATCCTGATGCTCCATCGTGGCGATGAAAACGAGCGTCGAGGCGAATGGGATGCCGAGCGAATAAGCCACCACCTTGTCGTGCTCATCAAAAGTGTATTCAAAAATATTCAGTTTCAGCCTGTCGTACAGGTCTTTGAAGAATATTTTCCCCAGATGGTCGCCCTC
>JAISTS010000029.1 GCA_031272455.1 Tannerella sp.
GACGGCGATGTTTATGTCGCTTCGATGGGCAACTATATGGATGTGCCGGCGAGTTTCCAGCGGATTGACAGCAATGACAATCTCACTGTTATCGAGGGCGTTATCGCCAGCGAAATGGCTTCTGTCGGCGACATTATCTATATCATTTCGTCGCAGTACGACGAGAACTGGAACCCGACGATCGCCTTTATCTCCTTCGACACCAAACAGGAAAAAGTGCTGTCCACCAATTTCATAGAAGCAGGCTCCGAACCGGCAAACCCGTACAAAATCAATGCCGACCCGATGACGGCACACGTCTTTATCTCATCGAGCGACTACGTGAACACAGGCGATTTCTATGAGTTCGACGCCGACGGCAAGCGCGTAAATCAATGGGAAACAGGGCTAAATCCGATTAAAGCGGTGCGGGTTGCACGCCTTCTACAGTAATTTTTATCGGCTTGATGTAACCGTTTTCGTCGAAATACATACGTTCGATGCACGTAGCGCGGTGATTAGCAGCCTTTTCGCCTGCCGGACGCCGGTGGTAAACGATGTAGTAGTCGTCGCTGCCTTCGGGATGGATTATCGAGTGATGACCTGCGCCGTTTGCCACCGTAGTGTCCTGCTGCAGTATTGTGCCTATCCTTTCAAACGGTCCGAGGGGCGAATCGGCTATTGCATACGCCACAAAATAATCGGGACCTGTCCAGCCGCCCTCGCTCCACATAAAGTAGTAGCGCCCGTTATGCCGCATCATAAACGGTCCTTCGATGTATTTTTCGGGCGTAACTTCCTTATAGACAGCACCATCGTCAAACGGCACAAGCCCTGTCAGGTTGTCGTCCAAGCGCACTACGTTGCAATGCCCCCAGCCGCCGTAGTACATATAATACTGACCGTCGTCGTCGCGAAAGACAAACTGGTCTATCGGCTGAGCGCCGTTAACTATCTCATTGATAAGCGGTTTACCGAGTGCATCTTTGTATGGACCTTCGGGCTTGGACGCTATCGCCACGCCTATGCCGCCTACTTCACCTTCGTGGACATCGTTAGCACCGAAAAAGAGGTAATATTTCCCGTCTTTGTGCAACACCGATGGCGCCCACATCGCCCTTTTAGCCCATTTGACTTCGGCGGTGTCGAGTATGGCGTGATGTTTTGTCCACGTAATCAGGTCTTTAGATGAAAAGCAGTCGAAAAATGTCTGTTTTTCATATTTGTCGCTATACGTAGGATAAATCCAGTACGTATTGTCGTAGATAATCCCTTCGGGGTCTGCATACCAGCCCTCTAATATAGGATTTCCGCTTGTCGTTTCGGGAATTGTCTTACTGCCAGAAGCGCAACCGCCCATCGCAAGTATGACAAAAATAAAAGTAAAATTCTTCATATCATTCATTATTTGAGTTTTTCAGTAACTTTTATCAGCTGCTCGCCAAGCCCGATGGTATAGCCCTGCGAAACGAAAACTACGCGCCCGAAAGTATCGGCTACGATAAATACAGGCAATGGTGCGTCCTCAGGCAGCTTAGCTGAGATGGCTATCATATTCAGCGTTTTACCTTCGGGATCGACGCCATAAATGGTGTTGTCGGGCAAAACGCCGAACGCTGTCCTGTCGAATTTCTGCAAATCGTCGCGACTGCGGAACAGCAGCACTAAAGGACGTTGCCAGCGGTCGAAATCGCTTTTCAGCATAGCGATGTCGCGCAGGGCATGGTTGGTTGGCTCCTGATTGACACCCACGATGCCGAGAATGAAATAGCCGCGTCCGGTCAGGTCGAGTATCGTTGACAGTTCGTCGCCGTCGGCTGAAGCTATCATTTTTGTTTCGGTTTCGATTGTTCCGACGACGCGCAAATCGTCATCGTCATAGCGCATCCTGAGTGATGTAGAGGCAGTTTTTCCGGCTTCGACGGTGAACGAGAGGATTTGTGTCAGCACTTTGCCGCTCGCCATACGCGACCCGCTGACAATCACATAATTGCCGGCGTCAAGAGGCAAGGGATTTTTCAGCAACTCCGACCATGCGCTCCCTGCACCCATATCGGCGCCGCTGGCTGTTGCAAAATTCAGCGTCCGCAAACGTCCGTCCTGTTGCAGGGCAGCAAGGGTGAAATGGCTGTAATACTTGGGGTTATCGGGCGAATTGTCGGGAGTATAAGAGGCTACAACAGCTCCTTTGCCGACTGTTTTCACGGCGTCGTTATCTAATTTGGCATCAACCCATCCGTTGCGATAAAATTGCGGTTTGCCGCTTACGGGGTCGAGGCGCGCGGGTATTCCCATACTGCGTGTCGAGGCGACGAAAAAAATGTCGCGCGAATGTCGATCGGCTGTGCGGGCTTTCCACACTCCCACAGGCGAAACGGGTATCAGTTGAGGGTTCAGCTCGTCGCGAGCAGCTATCTCTCGCCCTGTCCATTCAGCCCAGACTTGCGGATTTTCTTTCGCCGCAGCACGGATATTCTCATCAATAGCCGTCAGAAAAAACTGTCTGTAAGGCGTAAGCAGTTCATTTGCTACTCGCGGATTGAGCACATAATCAACAAAACGCTCTTCATCAGCGCTTTCGAGCGAATTATTAAGATGGTCGGCAAGCGTTGATGCCGGAGTGTCGTGCAGGTCTTTTACTGAAATGCTATTTAATAAGGAAATTGCCAATTTGCGCTTTTTATGCGGTGTTTCGCGCAGGAATTTTACGATTTCATCGTGATTGCCGCGACTTTCGGGCAACAGTTTTTCGACATACGAGCGGTCGATATTCAATTCATCTGCAAGTTTCGCCGCCTGTTCTGCGGTATAAAATGTTTCGATATAAGCCACCCTCAACGCATCTTCTTCAGCCAATCGTCGGGTATTTTCTTCGCGCTGATTTTCAGCTACTTCTACCGAAATATTGCTTTCAACGGGAGGCATTATATCTATAGCTTCGTCAATCCTGTCGCCCGTTTTTTTGTCAAGCGCGACCGTAAGCTGTTCGTCCGTTCCGAAGCTGGCTTTTGCAAATCCGAATTTCCCATCTTTCGACGCCCAGACAAGCATATCGCCACGTCCGGCTGTAAACGAGCACTGCCCTTCGGCGTCGGTTTGAAGCGTGGCTACGGTAACAAATTCGGCATAATTATAGATTTTCATTTCTACGGAAGCATTTCCGACGGGTTTGTTATCAGTATCACAAACAGTTATCTTCATCTTGGCTGTCGGCGCATAATTACCGGTAATATTTATTTCGGTATAGCAGGCGGTCGTTTCGACAGTCTCTTCGGGACCCTTGTATAGCCCAAACACTTTTGTGTGCATCAGCAGGCTGCGCGAAGCGGGGCTGTTGAACCAAGCCAGATTGAGCACCGGTTCGGGTTCGCAGGCGCCGAGGAAATACCACACACCGTCAACCCAGGCTTCGACCCAAGAATGATTGTCGTCGGTATGCGCCCAACGCGGCGTATAGACTTGTCGTGCGGGGATGCCGACAGCGCGCAGGGCGGCGACGGTGAACACCGATTCCTCGCCACAGCGCCCGTAAGCCGTCTTTACTGTGGTCAGCGGCGAGCAGGTACGCGCGTCGGTAGGCATATAGATGACTTTTTCGTGGCACCAGTGATTGACCTCAAGCACAGCATCGTACATCGACATCGTCCGTACGCGGTCTTTCAGTTCGGCATAGAACAGCGCACGGCTGTTGTCGAGGCTCTCGTTGTTGACCCTGACGGGCAGCACAAAATGACGAAAAATATCTTCGGGCGTACGCTTGCCCCATGGCATCGCCTGCTTTGCCTCAAACGACATCCTTACATTGTCGAGATAAAAGCCTCCGTCGTAATCGGTTACGTCGCCAACAGGCATAAAAGCGTAGAGGAATTGCATCGCTTCGCGTTCGCGGTTCGTCATCCGTTCGTCGAAAATCGCAAACAGCGTCGTGTCGGCAAAACAAGATTTTTTCTGCTCAAAGGCTTGCCCGACCGTTTTGCGATACGAGCTATCAGAAATGAAATGTTCATTACGCGCGCACGTAACGCAAATCAGGCAAAGCGCCATAAAACAGCCCCAGCGACAACGAGAGTTCTTAATCATAGCTTGTTCGTATTTTTTCGGCAAAGATAGGGAACTTTGTCAAGCACAGCGACAAAAACACAAAAAAAATCCCCGTGAATTTGCATTATGCAGCAAAACATTTCTAACTTTGCGCTGTAAATTCAGAGAAAGGAGCAATGAATGAAAAAGGTTGCCAAGGCTTGGTATAAGCGAATATGGCTATGGCTTACGATTCTGGTTATCAGCTATTCAGCCGTACAGGGAATACGTTGCGCCATTGCTGTTGGTCAAAGCGAGAAACGGCTTGACGACTATGGCGCGCGGACTGTCGCTTTGAGTTACGGCAAGATGAGCTATGTTGACCGAGGCAGAGGCGACGCCATTCTGTCGGTTCACGGCATTTTCGGAGGCTACGATCAGGCTTACGATACCTGTGAAGAGTTCGGCGCCGACCACAGAATCATTGCTCCGTCGAGGTTTGGCTATTTGGGCAGCGATATTTACGGTAGCGGCAGTCCTGCCGAGCAAGCCGCAGCTTACGTCGAACTGCTTGATCACCTGGGAATTGAAAAAGTCTTTATCCTCGGCGCATCGGCGGGAGGAACCCCTGCCATTCGCTTTGCTTTGGACTATCCCGAACGCACTAACGGACTGATTTTATTCTGTTCGGCTATGCCTTATATCGAAAAACCGGACAAATATCCCGAATATGCCGGTCCGCCTGCGTTCTTATGCAACGACTATGCGATGTTTCTTATCAGTCCGCTTTTCAAACCCGTTATGGGAATGGAATCGTCAACCATTTACGCTATGCTGCCTGTTGGCAGGCGAAAAGACGGCGTAGCGCTCGACGCCTCAGTTACCAACCCCGATATGGCGCGTAACTTCGACAGCTATCCGATAGAGTCGCTGCAAGTACCGACACTGATCCTCCACGCAAAAGACGACAAACTCGCCGACTATGCTCAGACCGAAAAAGCTGTCAGCCGCTTCCCCAACTGCACCTTTGTATCCTTTGAAACAGGCGGACATCTGATGGTCGGACACTCTGATGAAATAGAAAAGGCGGTAAGAAACTTCATTAAAAACGCGAAAAACACCTTCTCAAATGTTAAACTTTCTTAAAATTAGTAGTTTGTATTGCATAGTATTTTGAAACGTTTTACCTTTGCGGCGAAATTGAAACAAAAAAGCTATGAATGTAGAAAACGTAAAATCGCAAATGAGAAAGGGGATACTCGAATACTGTATCCTCCTGTTGCTGGGTGAAGAGCCTTGCTATTCGTCGGATATAATCCGCAAGTTGCAGGAAGCGAAGCTGATAGTCGTCGAAGGGACGTTATATCCTTTGCTGACACGGTTGAAAAACAGCGGACTGCTGTCGTACCAGTGGGTCGAATCGCCGCAAGGTCCGCCGCGCAAATACTATGCCCTCACCGTCGAGGGTTCGGCGTTCCTCGAAGACCTCGAAATGTCGTGGCAGGAACTGAACACTACTATTAACTATCTAAAAAACAACGTAAACAAATAAAACGATGAAAAAAACTCTAACTGTAAATTTGGGCGGCGTCGTGTTCAATATCGACGAAGACGCTTACGAAATGCTTGACAAGTATCTTACTTCGTTGCGCTTGCATTTCGGCAAGGAAGAAGACGCGGACGAGATTATGAACGATTTTGAAACGCGCATCTCGGAACTGTTCAACGAAAAACTTCAAACGGGCGGCAACGTGATCACGATTGCTTACGTAGAAGAAATCATCAAACGGATGGGCAGTCCCGAAGAAATTTTCAACGAAGGCGAGAAAGGAGACGGCAGCGAAAAGCAGTCGGACCCGACCTCCGGCGAAGAAAAAGCGAAAAAGCGTCTTATGCGCGATATGGACGACTGTATGATAGGCGGCGTCGCAAGCGGTCTGGCGGCATATCTCGGAATGGACATCACGATTATGCGTATCATCTTTATCGTACTGCTCGTACTGCCTGTACCGCTGCCGATGGTGCTGATTTATATCATACTGTGGTGCGTCGTTCCGGCGGCTAAAACAGCTGCCGACAAGCTGATTATGCGCGGCGAGAATGTCAATCTCGAAAACATCGGGCGGCAGGTAACCGAAGGTTTCGGCAAGGTGAACGATTACATCAGCTCCGACAAACCGCGTACAGCATTGCAGAAAGGCGGCGACCTGATTATCGCGATATTCGGGGCGCTGATGAAAGTGTGCGCAATCTTAGTCGGCATCGTACTGATAACCGTACTTTTCGCCCTCGTCATAGCCCTGCTCGTTGTCTTTGTCGGTTTTATCATCAGCATCTTCAACGGGGCATTTTCGACTCCCGAATATCTGCATCATCTGCCTGTTTATGTGCCTGCTTTAGCATTAGTTTCTGGCATATTTACCGTCGGAATACCTTTGGTGGCTATGATACGCGCCTTCCTTGGCAATTTTATGAAACTCACGCCGATGTCACCGGTAACAAAATGGGTGATAATCATCCTGTGGTTCGTGGCGCTGTTTACTTTCCTGCCGACTTGCTTAGCTTTAGCCGACGCAGAGTCGATAGGATGGTACTTTAATAATATTCTCAATAACTTCGGAATACTGATACGCTGGTAGCAGCAAAGAGTAAAGGTCGGCAGGAAAGAGATTTCCCGCCGACCAAAACCAATTGATATGGAAAAGAAAATTAGTCTTCCGTCTGCGTAGCAGCGTATTCTTTGAGCAATTTCTCCTGCACATCGGGCGGCACGAGCTGATAGCTGGCAAACTTCATCGTGAACGATGCGCGTCCGCCGGTTATCGAACTGAGCGAAGTCGAATAGCTCGACATTTCTTTGAGCGGCACTTGTGCCATCAGTTTTTCGTAACCTTTTTCACTGTTCATACCCATAATGACGGCGCGGCGTCCCTGAAGGTCGCTCATCACATCGCCCATATAATCGGCGGGCACAAAGACCTCAACGTCGTAGATCGGTTCCAAAATCTTTGGACCGGCTTCTTTGAAGGCTGTACTGAAGGCATTACGTCCGGCGAGCATAAACGAGATCTCGTTAGAGTCAACGGGGTGCATCTTTCCGTCGTAAACGATGATGCGCACATCGCGGGCATACGAGCCTGTGAGCGGTCCCTGCTCCATTCGCTGCATCACGCCTTTGAGGATTGCGGGCAGGAAGCGGGCGTCGATAGCGCCGCCGACGATACTATTGATAAAGACCAACTTGCCGCCCCATTCGAGGTCGATGACTTGAGTGTCGCGAGGCGTGATCTTGTATTCCTGATTGCCGAATTTATACATTGTCGGGTCGGGCATTCCTTCGGAATAAGGCTCGACGATGAGATGCACTTCGCCGAACTGTCCTGCACCGCCCGACTGTTTCTTGTGGCGATAGTCGGCGCGGGCTGATTTCGTGATCGTCTCGCGATAGGGGATGCGCGGTTCGATAAATTCAATCTGTATCTTGTCGTTGTTTTCGACGCGCCACTTGAGCGTACGCAGGTGAAATTCGCCCTGACCCGAAAGTATTGTCTGTTTCAGTTCTTTCGACTGTTCGATAATCCAGGTCGGGTCTTCTTCGTGCATACGTGTAAGTATCTCGCTCAGTTTTTCCATCTCGGCTTCGTTGACCGAGCGGATGGCGCGGCGGTATTTCGGGTCGGGATATTTAATAAAGTTGAAACGGTTGTCGGCGCCCTTGCCGTTGAGAGTGTTTCCGAGGCGTACATCTTTGAGTTTGACCGTAGCGCCGATGTCGCCGGCGACAAGTTCTTCGACTTCGATACGATTTTGTCCCGAAACGGCGAAGAGCTGTGCGATGCGTTCTTTCGATCCTCGGTCGGCGTTAGTCAGGTCGTCGCCTGCTTTGACTTTGCCGGAAACTACTTTGAAGTACGACACCTGTCCGATATGCGGCTCAATGGTCGTCTTGAAGAAGAAGAGGCTGGCGGGCGCGTTGACATCGGGTTTGACAGCCACGCCGTCGGTATTGACGAGGGGCGGCATCTTGTCGGTAGCCGGGACGACGTTGCCAAGGAACTCCATCGTACGGCGGACGCACATATCTTTGCCTGCGCTGACGCAGAAGACGGGGAACATTCCGCGCGAAATCAGTCCGGCGGTGATGCCTGCACGCATATCTTCTTCCGAGAGCGTGCCTTCTTCGAAATATTTTTCCATCAGCGTATCGTCGTGCTCGGCTGCTGCCTCGGCGAGCTTCGCCTGCAGGTCTTCGGCTTTGGCTTTCTCCGAGTCGGGGATGTCGAGGATTTCGGGCGCTCCGCCTTCGGGTTTCCACTTAAACATCTTCATCTTGAGCACATCGACGACGGCATTGAAGCCCAAGCCCTGATTGACGGGGTACTGTATCTGTACAACCTTGCCGCCGTAGGTCTCGCGCAGCTGCAGCACGGCATTGTCGTAGTCCGATTTGTCGTTGTCGAGATGATTGATGATAAAAATCACGGGTTTCTGAAACTGCTCGGTGTAGCGAAACTGGTTGACAGTGCCCACTTCGATACCGTACTGGGCGTTGATGACCATCAGCGCGGTGTCGGTAACGTTGAGCGCCGAGACAGCGCCGCCTACGAAGTCGTCCGAACCCGGGCAGTCGATGAAATTCAGTTTTTTGCCGTTCCATTCGACCGTGAAGGTGGTCGCAAACACGGAATAGCCATACTCTTTTTCGACAGGGAAATAGTCGGTTACGGTGTTGCCGCTTTCGACGCTGCCCCTCCGTTTTATGACCCCACCCTCGTAGAGCATTGCTTCTGCGAGAGTGGTTTTCCCTGCCCCTTTACTTCCCAAGATGGAAATGTTCTTAATCTCGTTTGTCTGATAAACTTTCATAATATTAAATATTTACATTAATTAATTTCCGAAAATTATGCCGCTTCGACTGTCGAAACAGCGCGTAAAGATACGAATTTTTTTTTATCTCAAAGAAATAATAGATTTTTTTTGAATGTGTTCAAAATATTATGCCAAATCAAAACTTTTTTTTTATCTTTGTCGCAGATATTAAAAACAAGCGATTTAAAGGGACAGTATTGAGAATTATCATGGATGAGACGGATTTATTGATGGCGGAGTTGAAGAGCGGCGACCCGAACAGACAAATGGAAGCTGCCGAAAAAATTCTTGACAAGCCATTCTTGAAAGAGACTGCTTTGGCGGGCAAGAGTATTCACACAGGTGTAATTTGTAAGATAACCGACTACGCGATATTGAAAGAAATTGCTTTGAATGATAAGGATGAATGGGTTCGCGAAAAGGCAGTTTTTCAAATAACCGATCAGGCGGTACTTAAAGAAGTTGCTCTGTCGGACGACTCTTGTGCAGTTCGCAAAGCGGCGGCTTACGGCATAACCGACGAGGAGTTACTGAAAGAGATAGCATCGACGGACGAGTCTTGGGAAGTGCGCGACGCGGCAATTAGGAATATAACCGACCAGGCTTTCCTGCAAAAAGTTGTTTTGACGGATGAATATTGGTTTGTTCGCCTGATCACTGTCGAGCGGCTGACCAATGTAGCGTTTTTGAAAGACCTTGCATCGAACAACGAGGATGAGGATATTCGCAAAGCGGCGGCAAAACGACTGAAACAGCTGCGCAAAGGTATTCAACTTTCCCTGTTTGAAACCGATGAAGAAGAACTGAAAGAATTGAGAATTGAGATCTAACTATGGATAAGACAGATTTATTGACAGCGGAATGGAAAGACAGCGACTGGCGTAAACGCAAAGCGGCGGTCGAGAAGATTACCGACGAGGCGATATTGAAGGAAATTGCTTTAACGGATTCGGCTTGGTATGTTAGTGATGCGGCGTTTAGAAAGATAACCGACCAAGAATTTTTGAAAGACGTTGCAATGACGAATTCTAATAATCGGAATCGTAAATTTGCGCTTCGTTATGTAACCGACGAAGCGTTTTTGAAAGAGATAGTTTTGAATGATTCTGATGGAGAGGTTCGCGCAGCAGCAGTAAGAAATATAACTGATAAGGCTTTCTTAAAAAAACTTGCTTTGAATGACGATACAAGCAATGTTCGCGAAGCAGCGGTTGTAAAAATAACCGACGAAGCGTTTCTAAAAAAAATCGCATTGAAGGATAAAAATGAACAAGTTCGCAAAATGGCAGTTTACCGGATAACTGATGAAACATTCTTGAAAGAACTTGCTGTTAAGGATGAGGATATTCGTGCAGAGGCAATTCATAATATAACTGATCAGGCGTTCTTGAAAGAATTTGCTTTAAAGGATGAAGCACTCGGTGTTCGTTTAGAAGCAGTTAAACTTATAACTGACGAAAACGTATTGGAAGAAGTGGCTTTGAATGATCCTGAGGGATGGGTGCGTGAAGAAGCACTTACGAATATATACGACAAGGCGTTTTTAAAAGAAGTGGCTTTGAATGATCCTGAATCTTCTGTTCGCGCTGCTGCGGTTGAAAGACTGAAAGAGCTTGGCACTGACGATTTGCAGCTGACTTTGCGGTTAAAAACGTGAAAACCCTTAGTAGCCTGCCGACCACCGCCCGCTCGCCCGCCCTTATTTTTCCAACCGATTAATAAGGGAAGAATGTATCGTGTGCGTATTCCCTGCCCTACTAAGGGCGCCTTGATGGAATAAGGGTTTTTGAATTGGGTTGCGCAATGACGGCTCAGGAACGAAATTTGCTAAAATTTGTGCTTTCTGTATAAAGGTTCCGGAACAAGTCTTGCTTTCAAAAAAAAAACCTTACCTTTGCACCAATAAAACAAAACGCTTATGAAATATACCTTAGTTATCAGAAAGGGCGCCAATGGCTTTTTCATCGGGCAGTTGAAAGAGTTACCAGAAGTCTTTACGCAGGGGTTGAGCATTGCGGAAGTGAAAACGAATATTGCCGATGTGCTGGAAATGTACCTCGAAGATATGTCGGCAGCTCGAGATTGAGAAGCCTTCAGAGAGTTAATACAACAAATACTTTTCACGAAGGGCGCGGTAGGCGTCGAGGTCGGCTTGCCATGTTGTGCGTATTGCTTCGTCGGTCATACCTGCGATAATTTGCTGTCGCAGTTCGTCGGAGCCTGCGAGCAGGTCGAAGGTTTGCGGGCGGGTGAAAAATGCTTTTTCGTCGCTACCCATCCGGCGGTAAAAGTCTGTAACGAAACTGAGCGACAGTCCGCCCTCGAATGGCAGCGCACGCAGGTCGTCGCCATAGCATACGCGGTCTTTGTACATCGGATTGGTATCGAAGCCGAGCAGCGACTTGGGGGTAAAGGTGAACTCTCCGCCCTTGCTGTCGGGATAGCCGATGACGGTGAAGGGAAACGGCGTGCCGCGTCCGACGCTTACCGCAGTGCCTTCAAAGAAACACAGCGAGGGATAGAGCCTTACGGACTGGTAATCGGGCAGGTTGGGCGAGGGTTTGACAGGCAGTCGGTATTCGTCGCCGTGTCGCCAGCCCTGCATCTCGACAACTGTCAGGTCGCACTTCACGCCACCCGACAGCCATCCTTCGCCATTGATCATCAGCGCAAGCTCGCCGACAGTCAGCCCGTGCAGTACGGGTATGGGATGCATCCCGACGAACGACTCATAGCCTTTTCGACGCATCGGTCCGTCCACAAAATCGTTGGGGTTGGGACGGTCGCATACTATGAAGCGTTTGCCCGTCTCGGCGCAGGCTTCCATAGCGTAGTGCATAGTGCTGATATAAGTAAAGAATCGCGTCCCGACGTCCTGAATATCGAACACTATGACGTCGATATCAGCAAGCTGGGCGGCGGTGGGCTTGCGGTTGCGTCCGTAGAGCGATACTATGGGCAGACCTGTGCGCGGGTCGCGCTCGTCGTTGACAGTTGCGCCCGCGTCTTCGTTACCGCGAAAGCCGTGTTCGGGCGCATAAATCTTCACGACATTGACGCCGAGGGCAAGCAGGGTGTCGAGCAGATGTGTTTGCCTGTCGCCGACAATCGAAGTGTGGTTGACGAGCAGCCCGACGCGGCTGTCAGCGACGAGCGAGGTGAGCAACTGCGTGCGTTCGGCGCCCATAACGGGCGTCGCCGCCTGCGCAAAAGCGGGCGTCAGGATGCCACAGAGGGCAATCAGATATGCTGTTATGCTGTTCTTTATCTTCATTTTTTTTGAATTATCCGACTGCAAATATAACTATTTGGCGACAAAGATTTGCCGTTTCGCGAAAATACCACTACTTTTGCCCTGAAAAAAATAATAATTTTGATGGACCCGTTAGAAATCATCTCAAAATATTATTCACCCGAGACGGATGTTTATCGCATCCTTGTCTCGCACAGCCGCGATGTGGCTGACAAGGCGCTGATGATAGCCCGCGCACATCCGGAGATGCAGCTCGACGAGCAGTTTATCGAAGAGGCTGCGATGGTGCACGACATCGGTATTTATCTGTGCGACGCCCGCGAGATAGGCTGCAACGGCTCCTATCCGTACATCTGTCACGGTTACCTCGGCGCCGAGCTGATGTGTCGCGAAGGATATCCGCGTCACGCCCTCGTCTGCGAGCGGCATACGGGTACAGGCATCACGATGGAGGATATCGAGCAGCAACAACTGCCACTGCCTCATCGCGATATGATGCCTTTGACGCCGGAAGAGAAAATAGTCTGTCTTGCCGACAAGTTTTTCAGCAAGACTAAACTCGGCGTGGAGAAATCCGTAAACAAGGTGAGGCAAAGTCTGTTCAGATATGGAGCCGACAATGTGCAGCGTTTCGATGAGTGGCATAAACTGTTTTTATCTGATTGAACGAATAATGACCCGACTGCGAAACATCCTGCTGGTTGTCGTTTTGCTGTTTTGCAACCTGCTGTCTGCGCTTGCTCAGGCGCCTGACTCGCTGACGTATGCCGTTGCCGACACGATACCTGTTGGCACGATGCTTGGCGACACAATACGTACCGACACCATAGCTGCCACCTTAGCCGACACTGCCGAGGTGAAAAAGAGCGGTCTGGAAGCTCCGGTCGAATACAGCGCCAAAGATTCTATTGTGATGACAGCAGGCAATATGGCATATCTCTACGGTGAGGCGAGCGTGCAGTATCAGCAAATCAAGCTGGAGTCTGAAATTATCGAAGTGGATATGGACAACAGCGTGGTGTTTGCCCGCTTCGACACCGATTCGCTGGGGACGGAGTTCGGCTATCCGCTATTTGTTGACGGCGACCAGCAGTTTGAGGCAAAGACGATGCGATACAACTTCAGGACGCGAAAGGCATACGCGCGTTCGGGCTTGACGCAGCAGGGCGAAGGCTATCTGACAGCGGGCGAGACGAAGAAGATGCCCGACAATTCGATGAATATGTACGACGGGATGTACACGACCTGCGACGAGCACGAACATCCGCATTTCTATATCAAACTGACGAAAGCCAAGGTGCGTCCGGGCAAAGACATCGTTTCGGGTCCGGTCTATCTCGTTGTCGAAGACGTACCGCTGCCTATCGGTTTGCCTTTCGCCTTCTTTCCGTTCACCGACACTTATTCGTCGGGAATAATTATGCCGACCTACGGCGACGAGATGCAGCAGGGCTTTTTCCTTCGCGACGGCGGGTATTATTTTGCTTTGAGCGACTATGTTGACCTTGCGCTGACGGGCGAGATTTACACTAAAGGCTCGTGGGGCTTGAGTATGCGTTCGGCTTATCGAAAGCGTTATAAATTTTCGGGCAATATCACGGCATCGTTCCAGAACACGGTATGGGGCGAGAAAGGCTTCGACGACTATTCCAAGTCGCGCTCGTTCAAGATCAACTGGACACATTCGCAGGATGCCAAAGCCAATCCTTACCGCACTTTTTCGGCAAGTGTCAACTTCTCAACCAACCAGTATGACCAGAACCAGATTAAGGAACACTACTCGCCGACAGCCACCGAGAACAACAAAGGATCGAGCATCAGCGTCAGCCAGCGTTTCCCGAACAGCCCGTTCAGCATCTCGGCTACGATGAATGTCAACACACGCTCGAAAGACTCGTCGCTCTACGTATCGCTCCCCAACCTCACGCTTACCTTGAGCCGTATCTATCCTTTCAAACGCAAAAATGCCGTCGGCAAAGAGCGCTGGTACGAGAAAATATCGACCAACTACAATGGCAGCCTGCAAAACAGTATCACCGCCAAGGAAAGTGAATTTATGCAGAAAAACCTTGTACGCGACTGGCAGAACGCTATGGATCATCGCATTCCGATCAGCGCCACTTATACGGCTTTCGGCTATCTCAATATCTCGCCCTCGCTCAATTATCACGAGCGATGGTACACGAATAAAGTTACTCAGGAATACGACACTGCGCTGCAACGCCTGACACCCGTTGACACCTCGTACAATTTCTATCGCGTTTACGATTACAGCGCGTCGCTGTCGGCTTCGACCACACTCTACGGCTTCTTTAAGCCATGGCGCATTTTTGGCGACAAGATACAGATGATTCGCCATCGTATGGAGCCGTCGCTGTCGCTTAACTACGCCCCCGACTTCGGCGCTCCGGGTTACGGTTTCTGGCAACAGTATGAATACACCAACAGCAGCGGCGAACGGGTTACGGGCACGTATTCGCCTTTCAGCGGTCAGCTCTACGGCGTGCCCGGACAGGGCGAACAGGGCAGCGTCTCATTCAATCTGGATAATAATATCGAAGCGAAGATAAAATCGAACCGCGACTCAAGCGGCATACGCAAGATAGCGCTGATAGACAATCTGACATTCGGCATCAGCTATAATATGGCGGCGAAAGAGTTTAAGTGGAGCGACTGGCGTGTGTCTATCCGCAAGAAGATCGGCAACTACTCGCTCAATCTGGCATCAACATTCGAGACTTATCCCTACGACGAGAACGGCAACAAGATAGACAAGCCGCGCTGGGCGATGAAAGGCAAGGGCATCGGACGTTCGCGCGGTACAAGCACCA
Organism: Tannerella sp.; assembly: GCA_031272455.1. Classification (GTDB taxonomy): domain Bacteria; phylum Bacteroidota; class Bacteroidia; order Bacteroidales; family Tannerellaceae; genus Tannerella. The sequence continues at coordinate 14,953 of JAISTS010000029.1, forward strand.
GCTTTTCATACACCCTGAACAATGAGACGTTTAAAAAACTCTTCGGCAGAGGCGACACCGACAGCGATACATCCAACAAAACGAGCAATCTTGATGATGAAGATTATGACGACGAAACCGGTCCGCCGGAAGAGACCGCCGCCCCGACACGTATGCGCAGACAGCAACGCAGCACAGCCGGCGAATACGACGACGACGGCTACTATAACGCCACTATGCCGTGGAACCTGTCGTTCAACTACAATATCGGCATCGGCTACGGTACGTTCAACAAGGAAAAACGCGAATACGATTACAAGCTGACACATTCGCTGAGCTTCAACGGCAATATCCAGCCGACAAAGAAATGGAATATTTCGTTCAACGCAACTTATGATTTCGACCAGAATAAAATCTCGTATATGACCTGCAATGTTACGCGCGATATGCACTGCTTCCGTATGTCGGCAAGCATCATTCCCGTCGGCTATCGCAAGTCGTATATGTTCTCCATCGCCGTCAACTCGTCGCTACTGAAAGACCTCAAATATCAGCAAAGCAGCAGCGTACGCGCCGGACAGCAGTGGTATTGAGGCACCTATCGGTAAGGCACATATCCGCTTTCTTCGATTACTGCTTTGCCGTATGTGGTTTGCAACAGTTTATAAATTTTGTAGGCATTTGACTGTTTATTTATGTTACTTTGAACCATCGCATAAACAGGCGCTATAACCGGATACGTTCCATCTTTTATGGAAGTTTCATTTGATGCTATATCGTTTATTTTAAGCGTTTTAATGCTTTCATGTGCAGTTTCGTTTACTAAATATTCTTTATAATAATGCGGCGTATAACATATTGCATTAGGATTTAATTGAAGTTCAAAATATACTAATAGCATAGTTGAAAGTGTTAATTCATCACCGTACGCTATTTCCCAATCCGGCATGGCGACGTTGTTCATCACAAATTCGTTCATCATTTCCTGACTGCCCGAATTGGCATTTCGAATAAACGGAAGTATCGCCTCGTCTGCGCCGCCCACCTCGCTCCAATTGGTGATTTTACCCAGATAAATATCCTGTATCTGTTTTATTGTAAGCGAATTAACAGGATTTCCCGCATTTACGATAAAATCAAGCCCGTCAAGTGCAATCGGCGTTTCTACCAGATTCACGCCTTTTGATCGGGCATAGTCTTTTTCATCCTGCGACATTTTCCTTGCAACAGTGATCACATCGACCTTATTATCAATTAAATTAAGAATCGCTTCGTGGGTCTGAGAACATAACAGTTTGTCCCACAAAGTCGAGCCGAAATAATATTCGCTGTAAATTATTACGCCGTTGCCCTTATAAAACTCATATTCAAGATTCAAAAGTTTTGCAGCAATAATCAGGTTAAGTGGGTGCGTGGAAGTTGATCCGTCAACACGCGGGTAATTTTCGATCGTCAGCCCTTCGATTTTAAACTCGTCAAAGCTGGGTTCGTCAACTTCACACCCCGCAAGCGCGACAAATAACGCTGTAATGATAAAAATTGATGCCGGTTTCATATTCGGTTGTTTTTTAATCATATAAATCAATCTAATCGCTTTAAAATCACAGTTCGGACGGCTGATAGTTCCACCCTTTCGCACGTCCCAGCGGCGGCTCGCCGGTTTCTGTCGGGAGGAACTTATCCACTTCGGGAAGTTCTATCGGCAAGTCCTTCAAATCCACCGTGTATGGCATTCCGTCCTTATAATAAATCGGGAACGGCTCGCCCCAATATCGCTGGCGGCTGAAAATGGCGTCGCGAAGGCGGTAGTTGACTTTTACCTTGCCCAAACCATTGTCTTCAATAAAACGTTTGGTTTTGGCTATTGCTTCTATTACGGTTAAACCATTCAAAATCAAAGCATTTTCCATTTTCCATTTTCCATTTTCCATTGGGCTGTTCATCATTATTCCCTCTTTTGCATCGAAACTATCCTCGCTGATGTCGGCGCCCTCAATCAATGGGATAATCGGCAATCCGAAATGCTTGGCAAAGGCATAGTCGCGGCTGTCGTGAGCGGGAACTGCCATTATGGCACCCGTGCCGTATCCTGCTAATACATAGTCGCTTATCCAAACGGGAATTTCCTCGCCGCTAACAGGATTGATAGCATAAGAGCCTGAGAATACGCCTGTTACGCGGCGGTCGGCAATGCGCTCGCGCTCGGTGCGTTTCTTGGTCTGTTCTATATAGGCGGCGACTTCGGAACGCTGCTCGTCTGTGGTGAGCGACTCAACATACTCGCTTTCGGGGGCGAGAACCATAAAGGTTACGCCGTAGATGGTGTCGGCGCGGGTGGTGAAAATCTTAATTCTATCAGGGGATTGCGGATCTTGTCCGCAATGACGTACGATGGGAAAATCCATTTCCGCCCCTTCGCTACGTCCAATCCAATTACGCTGCGTTTCTTTGAGCGAATCGGTCCAGTCAATCGTTTCGAGACCGTCGAGAAGCCGCTGTGCATAAGCCGATACGCGCAACGACCACTGCCGCATTTTACGCTGCTCAACCGGATAGCCGCCGCGGATGGAGATGCCGTCCTGCACTTCGTCGTTTGCCAGCACCGTGCCGAGTTTTGGGCACCAATTAACCATTGTATCAGCGAGATATGCAATGCGATAGTTCATCAGTGTTTCCTGCTGACGGCGCTCATTCCACGACAGCCACTCTTCGGCGGTGAAATGCAGTTCTTCTGTCTGCGCTATTTCGAGACCTTTATTACCCTGTGTTTCAAAACATTCAATCAGTTCCGAAATCGGTCGCGCATGCTTTGCCTGATAACAATAATACGAGTTAAACATCAGAATAAAAGCCCATTGCGTCCATTTGTAAAATTCCGGGTCGCAGGTACGCACTTCGCGGTTCCAGTCGAACGAAAAGCCAATCTTATCCAACTGCTCGCGGTAGCGGGCGATATTATTTTCGGTCGTAACGGCAGGATGCTGCCCCGTCTGGATGGCATACTGTTCGGCAGGCAGCCCATAGGCGTCGTAGCCCATCGGATGAAGTACGTTAAAACCGCGCAAACGCTTGTAACGGGCATAAATATCCGATGCAATATAACCAAGCGGATGCCCCACGTGCAAGCCCGCACCCGAAGGATAGGGAAACATATCCAAAACATAAAACTTCGGCTTATCAGGGTCAATATCAACCTGATACGTTTTATCAGCGACCCATTGCGCCTGCCATTTTTTTTCTATCTCTCTGAAATTATAATCCATAAAAAATACTTTTTCAAATGCGGCACAAAGGTAATGAAAAAATCATGAAATGCCGTTTAATAAAAACACAAATACAGCAGGCGGTGAATGTTTTAGCACCCACCTGCTGCATTTAAAATATTTACGATCAATCGCTTATACGGTATAAGCGTCTCTGTATTCGTATTTGTACAAACGATGAGCGGCAGCTTCTTTGTCGTCGCCAAAGCTCAGGGTTGCGGGATCCCACTTGACAGGGCGTTTCAGTTCCGTTGCGATATTGGCGAGGCAACACAGCGTATTCGTGCTGCAGCCTACTTCGACGGGCGCAATCGGGTTTTTGCGAGCGCGTACAGCGTCGAGGAAATTCTGCATGTGCGGTGAGCTGACTTCGTACTGTCCTGCGCCGACTTTTTCCTCCTCTTTTGCTATCAGCGACGGGTCTGAACATTCGATATAGCCGCGTGCAACTTTCAGCCAGCCTTTTGAGCCGTTGAAACTGATGCCATTGCCGCCTTTTTCCTGGAACGGCTGTTCAGTCATCACGATGCCGTTCTGATACTTCATCGTAAGATACTGAGCGCCATTATACCCTTTCGGGATATATTCGCAGGGACCTGAGCCGTCCATTCCGATGGCAGCCTGAGCGATGTCGAACATGTGTGCACCCCAGTCGGCGGTGTAGCCATTACCCGTCTCGCAATACCAGCGCCATGCGCCCCAGAGCTTTTCTCTCTGTTCGGGATCGAGCGATATTGGCGGACAAAGGTCTGAGTTGTAATGAATTACCGGATTACTCAACGGACCGAGCCACTGGTTCCAGTTCAGCGTCGGCGGAACGGGCTGTTCGGGCAAATCGAACGGTTTCGGTGGGTCGCCCACTTTGGCATAAATCGTCTCTACATGACCGATACCTCCGCTGCGAACAATCGCGATAGCTTTCTGAAACTCTTTACTTGAGCGTTGCTGACTGCCGATTTGTAGTACTCGTTTGTTGTCGCGTACTGCTTTGACCATCGCCAGACCTTCGGTAATCGTGTAAGCTAAAGGCTTTTGCACATAGACATCCTTCTTTGCCTGGCAAGCGTGGATAGTCGTCAGTGCGTGCCAGTGGTCGGGTGTCGCAATCGACACGATGTCAATGTCATTCCTGTTGAGCAGATCTTCGTAGAACTCATAGACGTCGCAGCGCTGCGGCACGTTAAGCGATTTTTGCCACGCTTCGACACGCCGTTTAAAACGCTCACGTTTAATACTTTCCACATCACAAGCCGCTACGACCTGAATGCCTTCACATTTCGAGAAACTGTTGAAATCGGAGCAGCCTTGTTGACCCAAACCGATAAAGCCCAATACAAGCCTGTCGCTCGGTGCAATGTGCTTGCCTGCAACATTCGCCCACGACGGCAAAATTGTCAATCCAGCCAGTCCGAGAGCCGAATAGCTTAAAAACTGGCGCCTGTTAATTTCTTTTGTCATAATATAAAATTTAATGTTCTTAACGGCAGCAAATTTATGTATTTATTTTATAATAGCGAACTTATTAGCCGAAATATTTTTTCAAATTATACGTTTTTTCCGTTTTTTCCGTTATAAACTCACGTAAACCAATAGAAAACAGGTCGAAATGATTGATTATATCAAAGGTGAAATTGCCGAATTACTGCCGGCGCGTATGGTGCTGGAGTGCGGCGGGATAGGTTATGAACTGCATATTTCGCTTACTACATTCAGCGCTTTTCAGACGATAAAAGAGGCGAAAGTGCTTGTATATGAGGCTATTCGCGAGGATGCACATTTGCTGTACGGCTTTGCCACGCCGCGTGAGCGTGAGCTGTTCGCTATGCTGACATCGGTGTCGGGTGTAGGAGCAACTACGGCGCTCATCATACTGTCGTCGGCGCCGCCTCACGAGGTGGAACAAATCATTGCTTCGGGCGACGAAAAGAGCCTGACGCTCGTCAAGGGCATCGGGTCGAAGACGGCACAACGCATCATAGTGGATTTAAAAAATAAGGTGAAACTTGACGAAAAGGCAGGAAGAGCCTCGGTATCAATTGGCAACAAGTCGGAAGAAGAAGCTGTTTCGGCGCTTGTGATGCTCGGTTTCCAGAAAGCCGCTGCACAAAAAGCGGTAGAAAATGTGCTTAAAAAATCGCCTGATTTGGCTGTAGAACAGGTCATTAAGGGAGCTTTGAAGATGCTTTAATGTAGAGTGTAGAGTTTATTTATAATATGGGCAGAAAAGTAAAGATTTTTATCATAGCGGTATTGTTAAGCGCCGGATATTCAGCGTTTAGCAGCCATCTTTACGCCCAAAACCAATCGCGTCAAAACCGGAACGACAGCATCCCCGAAACGCGCTATCCGATATCCAAAACCGTGCCTGAAGAGTACAACGACCTTACGAAACAATCGCCGGCAGACCTTCAAGACCCCGAAAACGTTAAGCGTATCGTTGAGTACGACATACATTCGGGAATGTACGTCATCCGCACTAAAGTTGGCGATATGGAGATTGAAACGCCCTTAGTGCTGACGCCCGAAGAATATCAGGATTACAGCCTTCAGGAGTCGATGAGGGCGTATTATCGCGAAAAAAACGAAGAAAATTTCCGCAATCAGATGGACGGCAAATTCAATCTTATGGATATGCAGTTCAACCTGCCCGGCGCCGACAAGCTGTTTGGTCCGGGCGGCGTGCGCGTCAAATCACAGGGTACAGCCGAGCTGCAGATGGGGTTGAAATCGACGAGCACAAAAAACCCGTCGCTGCCTGAGCGGTCGCGCAACAGGACTTTTTTCAATTTCGACACTGATGTGCAGCTGAATATGACTGCTAATGTGGGTACAAAAGTCAATTTCGCACTGAACTACAACACCGAATCGACGTTCGATTTCGACGCCCAGCGCCTGCGTCTCGGTTATCACGGCGAAGAAGATGAGATACTTAAGACGCTCGAAGGCGGCAATGTCAGCCTCAACACCAGCAATTCGCTGATACGTGGCGGGGCGGCGCTTTTCGGCATTAAGACGGAGCTGCAATTCGGGAAGTTGCGTATCAACGCATTATTGGCGCAACAAGAATCTGAAAGTCAGACCATTTCGACCAAAGCCGGAGCACAGACCAAAGATTTTGAAATTCGGATTGATGAATACGACGAGAACCGCCACTTTTTCCTTGCGCATTATTTCCGCGATGTTTACGACACGGCAATGCTCAAATTGCCGCATATAGCTTCGGCGGTGAAAATCAACCGCATAGAGGTGTGGATCACGAACAAACGCAGCAACTACGACCAGTCGCGCAACATAGTGGCGTTCTCGGATTTGGGTGAAAATCAGCATATTTTCAATCCGATGTTTGAACCGTCGGGACAGTTGAAAGTCCCATACAACGGCGCCAACACGCTGTACCAGACTATCACCGAGAACTATCCTGACGCGCGAATTATCAGCAACGTGTCGCAGACGCTCAATGGCATTCTCGATGGCGGCGCCGATTACGAAAAAATTGAGAGTGCCCGTCGCCTCGACTATTCGGAATATACATTCAATCAGCAACTTGGATATATCTCTCTCAACGCCCAGCTGCAACCCGACGAGGTGCTTGCAGTCGCTTTTGAATACACCTACGGAGGCAAGGTGTTTCAGGTCGGAGAATTTTCGACAGACAATACGGAAAACACAAGTAAGTGCCTTTATGTCAAACTGTTGAAAGGCACGAGTATGTCGCCTACTATGCCGTTCTGGGATTTGATGATGAAAAACATTTATTCGCTGAACGCTTATGCGGTGCAAAAAGACCGTTTTCGCTTAGACATTATGTATCAGAGCGATACCATCGGTACTTATGTCAATTCCATTCCCGAAGGCAAGATCGCCAACCAGATTTTGCTGCGAGTGATGAATTTAGACCGTCTCGATGCCAACGACGAGCCTTATCCTAATGGCTTTTTTGATTTTGTCGAGGGCTATACGGTGCTGTCGGGCACGGGGCGCATCATCTTCCCTGTCGTTGAGCCGTTTGGTTCACACCTGCGCAAAGCCATTGGAAATGATGCTATTGCCGACAAATACGTCTTTCAAGAGCTGTACGACACGACGCTGACCATAGCCAAGCAGATAGCCGAAAAGAACAAATTTATCCTGCGCGGCGAGTACAAAGCTTCGTCGTCGTCGGAAATTATGCTCGGAGCGACTAATGTGGCGCGCGGGTCGGTAGTCGTAACCAGCGGCGGCGCAACGCTGACCGAAAACGTTGACTACACAGTCGATTACATTTCCGGCATAGTTACCATTCTGAACGAGAGCATCATAGCCAGCAACACTCCTATCCGCGTCTCGCTCGAAAACCAGTCAACCTACAGTATGCAGCGCAAGACGATGGTCGGATTAGACGTCAATTACGAGTTTTCCAAAAATTTCCTGATGGGCGCGACGATAATGCACCTTTCAGAGATGCCGATGACGACAAAAACCACACTTGGCGACGAGTCGATAAAGAACACGCTCTGGGGAACGAATATCTCGTACAGAGGTGAAAGTCAATGGCTTACCAATATGGTTGACAAGCTGCCGCTCGTCAATCTGACACAACCGAGCCAGATAAATTTCAACGCCGAATTTGCACATCTTATAGCCGGACATTACGAAAGCAAATACACCGGCGGACATTCGTATCTCGATGATTTTGAGTCAACTCAGAGTAATTTCGACCTGCTCAATCCGTATCCTTGGGCGCTTGCAAGCACGCCGTCGGACAACACCGCCCAAGCGCTGTTTCCGGAGGCAACGCTGGTCAACAACATCGACTACGGCAAAAATCGCGCTCTGTTTGCGTGGTATTATATCGACGGCATTTTTACGCGCAAAAATTCGTCGCTCCGCCCCTCGCATATCACCGAAGACGACCTGTCGAACCACTACGTCCGCGCCGTAAACTACGACGAGCTTTTTCCGAAAAAGGAGCTGACATACAACGAAAACAACTCGCTTTACGTGCTCAATCTGGCGTATTATCCCAACGAGCGCGGTCCGTATAATCTTGATGCCGACAACATTAACCCCGACGGCACGCTGACCAATCCCGAAAAACGCTGGGGAGGTATGATGCGCCGCATCGAGCAGAGCGATTTTGAAGTTGCAAACATCGAATACATAGAGTTTTGGATGATGGATCCGTTCATCTACAACAGGGAAACGGCAACGGGTGGCGACCTGTATTTCAACCTCGGCGAGATTTCGGAAGACATCCTTAAAGATGAGAAGAAATTTTTCGAGAACGGACTGTCTGTTACCGACTTATCGCAGGTTGACACGACGGTATGGGGCAAGGTACCACGCCAGCAAAGCACGGTTTACGCTTTCGACAACACCACCGGCTCGCGTGCCTTGCAGGATGTCGGCTTAAATGGACTTTCGAGCGAGGAAGAGAAAGAATTTCCGGCGTATAAGACTTATATTGAGACACTTCGCCAGCGGCTCAGTCCTGATGTGCTGGCTGCGATGGAAAACGACCAGTATTCGCCGCTCAACGACCCCGCGGGCGACAAATACCACTATTTCCGTGGTTCGGACTTCGACCGCGAAGAGGCGGACATCCTCACAAGATATAAGCGATACAACGGTACGGAAGGCAATTCCACCATTCAGGAAGATTCGCAGGAACGCTACGAAGTGGCAGCCAAAATGGTGCCCGACGTCGAAGACCTCAATCAGGATAACACGCTGAACGAGAACGAGAAATACTACGAATACAAGGTCTCGATACGCCCCAAAGATATGGAAATCGGGCAAAACTATATCGTCAACAAACGCACAAAAGAAGTGAAGCTCGAAAACGGCTCGCGTGAGGATGTAACCTGGTATCAGTTCAAAATTCCCGTCAGGGAATATCAGCGCAAAATCGGCGCCATTCAGGACTTTAAGACCATACGTTTTATGCGCGTTTATATGACCGATTTCCGCGAAACGACCATCGTCCGCCTCGGCACATTTGCCCTTGTGAGAGGCGAATGGCGCACCTATTCGCAGGATTTGTCGCACGCCAACGCTGTCGCTTCCGACGGCAAGCTCGACGTGATGTCCATCAATATCGAGGAGGACGGCGACCGCGAACCGGTCAACTACGTGCTGCCTCCGGGCGTTACGCGAATGATCGACCCCAGCCAGTCGCAAATCGTACAGCAAAACGAGCAAGCGCTGTCGCTCAAAGTAACAAACCTCGGCTCGCAGGACGCCAGAGCTATCTATAAAACAACGTATTACGACCTGCGCCGCTACAAACGTATGCAGCTCTTTGTACACGCCGAAAAACTTATCGCCGAGAACGCTACCGAGCTGAACGACGGCGAGTTATCCGTCTTTATGCGCCTCGGATCCGACTATAAAAATAATTATTACGAATATGAGGTGCCGCTCAACCTGACAGCGCCCGGCAAATACCGCGACGTTACAGCTGACCGCCTTGCCGTGTGGCCCGAAGAAAATATGATAAACTTCGATATGGATGTGCTTACCAACCTGAAACTCAAACGCAACCGAGCTAAAAGCGCAGGCGAAAGCGGGGTGAGCTACACCAGCGTTTATTCGGATTATGACCCCGATAATACGCGCAACAAAGTCAGCATCGTGGGCAATCCGAGCCTCGCCGAAGTGAAAACCATAATGATTGGCATCCGCAACAACACGAAAGATGTCCGCAGCGGCGAAATATGGGTTAATGAATTGAGGCTCACCGACTTTGACGAAGAAGGCGGATGGGCGGCAAACGGCAATCTGAACATCACACTGTCGGATCTCGGAACGTTCAACGCCTCGGGACGTATCGAAACGGCAGGTTTCGGCGGACTTGACCAGTCTATCAGCGAACGCAGTATGGACGATTACACGCAATACGCCATTTCGGCGCAGGTGCAGCTCGGCAAGCTGTTCCCCGAAAAAGCGCGTGTCAGCCTGCCGCTGTATTATGCGATATCGAAAGAAATAACATCGCCAAAGTATAATCCTCTCGATCAGGACATTAAGCTCCAGGACGCGCTCGATGCCGTTTCAACGCAAACCGAAAAAGACTCGATAAAGAGCTTCTCGCAGGATGTGATAAGCACCAAAAGTCTGGCTATCAACGGAGTAAGCGTCGGAATACGCAGCAAGACCCCGATGCCTTACGACCCTGCAAACATCTCGATGTCTTATGCTTTCAGCGAAAACAGCCGCTCGAATCCCGAAACGGCATACGAAACGACGAAAAATTATCAGGGTAACCTGAATTACAGCTACACGCCATACGTCAAACCCTTCGCGCCGTTCGCCAATCTCGAAAAGAGCACATCCTATACGCGCTATATCAAACAGCTGTCGTTCAATTACTTGCCATCAAGCATCTCGTTCCAGTCATCTATGCTGCGCAATTATTACGAAATGCAATTGCGCGACCTGTCGAACCCGTCAGCGCCACTGTCCAACGACCTGCTGTCGCTCAACCATCAGTTCTATATGGATCGCGCGTTCAGTCTGCAATGGAACCTGCTCAACAATCTGCACCTTGATTTTCAATCGGGTACGAACTCGCGCATAGAAGAGCCGCGCGTGCAGGTCAACAAAAAACTTAATCCCGACCAGTATCAGGTCTGGAAAGACTCTGTCGTCCAGAGCATTTATAACCTCGGCACGCCACTCGCTTACGACCAGCAGTTCAATCTGACCTACACTTTGCCTACGCAATATATCCCCGTCCTCGACTGGATAACGGCTAATGTGTCGTTCGTGGCGCAGTATAACTGGGACAAAGGCGCTTTCATCGACGAGAGCATCGAATACGGCAACACCATCAAAAACCAGCGCCAACTCAATATGCAGGGAAACGTAAATATGCTGAGCCTCTACAACAAATCGTCGTATCTCAAGCGTATCAACCAGAAATATACCTCAGGAAGCTCACAGAACGCCAATGCCCGCCGCAACACACAGCAGCAGCGCAAGAACGTCAAATACGAAACGACCATAGAACTCAGCCCCGACAGCGGCGTGATCGTTACGCATAACCTGCTGAACAAAAAAGTGCGCATCACAGCCCGTCGCGACTCCGACAGCACCGTTTATCGCGGATTGAAATTCAAGTCGCTGGACTTTGCACGGGTACGTATCCTCAATCGCGACTCCGTCAAACTGAAAATCACCGTTTATCCCGGTCCGCCTGCAAGCGAAGACCTTGCCACTAAAGCCCTCGAATACACCACACGTTTCCTGATGATGCTGCGCCGCGTCAGCGTGCAGTTCTCGCAAACCGACGGTATGATGCTGCCCGGTTTTCAACCGACGATAGGCGACTGGAACGGTCAAGCAAACACCCCGTTCGGCAATGCTCCGGGATGGGATTTTGCGTTCGGGGCAGCAAGCGAAAGCTATGTGCAACGAGCTATCGACAATAACTGGTTGGTAATGAACGGCGACAATATTATGCCGGCTATGATTAACAACTCCACAACGATAAATGCAACAGCAACGCTTGAGCCGGCTGCAGGACTGAAAATCGACCTCAACGCCACCCGCAACGACTCGCGCGATACCGAGATGCAATATATGTTTTCGGGAATGCCCACAACTTACGGTGGCACTTTCACGATGACGACAATAGCTTTCGGAGGGATGTTTGCAAGTGGCGGCAGCGCCAAAAACGGCTATGCATCAGCGGCTTACTCGCGATTCCTCGACAACCGCCGCATCATCGCCTCGCGTTACGAACAGCAATATGCAGGCTACACCTATCCCAATGCCGGTTTCCTCGAAGGTCATTCCGTCGCCGGACAGCCATACAATCCCGCCGTCGGCAGCGTAAGGCAAAACTCGTCGGATGTGCTCATTCCGGCTTTTCTTGCCGCCTACACCGGCAAAGACGCCAAAACGACCGGTCTGACAGCCTTCCCGTCGATATTGAGCCTGCTTCCCAACTGGCGCATCAACTACGACGGCTTAATCAAAATTCCGGCTATAAGTAAGCATTTTAAGTCGATGACTGTCAATCATCAATATCGCTGCACATACAATGTCGGCGGCTATACCTCGTTCCTCAACTGGGTGAACGCAGGCGACGGCTTCGGGTTCGTCAGTTCGCTCGACGGCTTTCCCTACCCCTCCACAGCTTTCGATATCTCGTCTGTCAGCCTGATGGAAAGTTTTTCGCCGCTGATTGGCATTGATGCGACGCTGCTCAACAACGTTACGATGGGCGCCAAAATATCGCGTACGCGCAATCTTAATCTTAACATTTCTTCATACCAACTCGTCGAAGCCCTGTCGAACGACGTTACTATCAGCCTCGGCTACAAATATGCCGACTTTAATAAAGTGCTGAAAATGAAGAAAAAAGATGACTTCAACAACGATCTGACCGTCCGTTTAGACTATACCGAGCGCAAAAATCAGTCGCTCATACGCAAAATCGAAGACGGATACACACAACTCACCCAGGGCGCTATCGTACGCAATATGCAGTTCTCCGCCGACTATGCCTTCAGTAAATCGGTAACATTGAGGGCGTTTTACGATCTTCAAGTGAATAAACCTCTGGTTTCCAGCGCTTCATACCCCACATCCAACTCAAATTACGGCATCAGTCTGCGCCTCTCGCTTGCCCAGTAAAACATTATTTTTGCACATAAAGTTAATTTTTTTTGAAAAAAAAGCTGTTTATGTCCGAAATAATTCTTTACTTTGCCCTTTCGTAAGGGTAACAAAACCTTCACGAGATATTATTATGATGGAACAAGAAACTAATCTGACGAACGAGACAACCGGCGCTGCCGTACCCGTTTCGACAGATGACACTCAGACCTCGGAAATCCGCAAGGATGAACCGACCGAAACAACAGTTGAGACGGAGGCTCCTGCAACGGAAGCTCCGGCTGAAGAAGTATGTAACCTCATCTCCGAAGATGCTGTAAACGAGGAGGAAACACCTGCCGACGACAAGGTGAAGCCCGACGACGAAGCAGAAACACAGCCGATCGAGGAAACAGAGGAGGAACCACAGCATACCGAAGCGCCAACAGTTGAAGTTGAAGAGCCGCAATCGACTGATACGCCAACCGAGGAAGCCGATGAATCACAGCCTGCGGAAGAACCGACAGCTGAAGCCGAAGAGCCGCAACCAACTGATACGCCAACCGAGGAAGCCGATGAACCACAGCCTGCGGAAGAACCGACAGTTGAAGCCGATGAGCCGCAACCGACTGAAGAACCGACAGTTAAAGCCGAAGAGCCGGAGTTGACCGAAGCCCTGATGAAAGAACTGCCTTCTACGCCCGACAACTATTGCGGTGATTTGCAGGAAGCTATCGAAGTGGGCGCTATAGGTATGATCGACAAGCAGGAAATCCTCAACAAACTGGAGGAACTGAACCGCGACGTCGCGAAAGTAACACTTCAGCAGGTTGACAAACTCAAACAGGCATATTACCGCATTGTTGATTCGGAAAACGAGGAACTGAAAAAAATATATGTCGCTAACGGAGGCGATGAAGCTGATTTCAAAGCTCCCGACGACGAAACGGCAGGGCAACTTAAACAAATGCTCGCCGAATTTAAACAGAAAAAAGCCGCCCTGCGCGAACAGGACGAAAAACGCAAAGAAGATAATTATGTGCGCAAATTGCAGCTGATTGACCGTCTGCAAGCGCTCATCGACAGTCAGGACGACTTCAACAAACGCTATAACGAGTTTAAGGAAATACAGCAGAAATGGAAAGAATACGACCCCATTCCGCAGGAGCATGTCCGCGAACTATGGCGTAAGTATCAGCTTCAGAATGAGCGCTTTTACGACCTCGTGAAAATCAATAACGAGTTTCGCGACTACGACTTCAAAAAGAACCTCGAACTGAAGACAACGCTCTGCGACACAGCCGACAAACTTGCCGCCGACCCCGATGCCATATCTGCATACCACCAAATGCAAAAACTGTTCCAGCAATGGCGCGAAATAGGTCCCGTCTCACGCGACCACCGCGAAGCACTTTGGGCACGTTTCAAGGAAGCATCAACCGTCATCAACCGTCGCTATCAGAGCCATTTCGAGGTGATGAAAGCTAACGAAGGCGAAAACCTCTTAAAGAAACAGGCGATTTGCGAGAAGTTGGAAAACATCAACTACGACGCCCTCAAATCGTTCCGCGACTGGGAAAAGAAAGCTAACGAAGTAACCGAACTGCAAAAAGAATGGCGCAAAATCGGCTTCGCAACCAAACGTCAAAACTCAAAAGTATTCGACCGCTTCCGCAAAGCCGGCAATGCCTTCTTCGAGAAACGCAGCGCCTTCTTCAAAACAGCAAAAAAAGAATTTGACAACAATCTGCGAGCCAAACGCGATATAGTAGCCCAAGCCGAAGCGCTGAAAACCAGCACCGACTGGAAAGAAACGACGAAGCGAATCACTGAATTGCAGGCTGAATGGAGAAAAATCGGTCCCGTAACCCGTAAGCAGTCCGAAAGCGTCTGGAAACAGTTTAGTGCTGCCTGCGACTATTTCTTTGAACAGAAATCGAACGCCCTCTCGTCGAGCAAAAGCGAAGAGAGCAAAAACCTCGACACTAAACGGCAGATAATCAAGAAAATCAACGCACTATCCGATAGCGCCAACGATCAGGACGGACTTGCTACGCTCAGACAGCTCATCGCCGAATGGGGTACGATCGGGCACGTGCCGTTCCGCGAGAAAGATAAACTGTACAAAACATTCTCGGAAGCTGTCAACAAGCAGTACGACAGAATGAACATTGCGCAAATCGACCGCCGGATGCAGCAATTCCGTTCCGAAATCGCCGACTCGAAAGACCGCGGACGCCTGCATAGCGAACGCGACAAGCTGATGCGCGCCTACGACAGGATAAAAGGCGAGCTGCATACCTACGAAAACAACCTCGGCTTCTTTACCATCTCCTCGAAAGGCGGAAATTCGCTGCTCAAGGAAATGCAAAACAGGATAGAACGGTTGAAGGATGAAATGAGTCTGATTGAGAAAAAAATCAGTGCAATCGACGAAAACCTCGACGCATAAAATACACTGTTTCAATCCGGGACACGAGACGGCTGTCCTCGCAGGGAAAGCAAACTATACCCCCGCCGCCATTGTGCGCAAAATGACGTCCGACCTCGAACTGCTACCCTTGTGGTATGGCGAAGCAGGCGATTACGTCTTTGTTGACGACGCCGCAGTCGCCACCGATTTCATCTCTTCAATCATCCCCGCTCTGCGTCCCGACATTACGCCAGTCTCTCTGTCGTCAGCCACCGTGAAAACAGCATCCGACAGCCTTGAAGCCGCGCCCTGGGGATGGTCGCCGCATATCATACGACGTTTTGAAACGCTACGCACACGCATCCCGACACTATCCATACCACAGTGGAGCGACACCCTGACCGTCCTCACGGGACGACGAACAGCAGCCGACTGCCTTAACCGATTAAGTGCAATAACCGAAGGACTGACGATGCCACAGTTCTTTTCCGAAATAAGCGAGATTTGCCGATTTGTCAAGCAACAAAACCGCCCGCTAATCATCAAAACGCCATACTCAAGCTCAGGCAGGGGCGTGCGACGGATAAACGACGCGACGCTCGACGTGCAGACGCTCCGGTGGATCAGCGGCGCACTGCGTAAACAACAGTATGTCAGCATCGAACCTGCGCTCGACAAAATAATGGATTTCGCTATGGAATTTGAAGCCGACGGCGCGGGCTGCGTCGTTTGCCGTGGCTTGTCCGTTTTCGATACTTCAGATGACGGCGCTTACACCGGCAACCTGCTTCAAAGCCAAACTGCACTAATGCAACTTGTAGCGGCGCAGGTGGCAACCGAAGATATTGATCGCGTATGCGAAAGCGTCCGCGCTGTGCTGGAGAAAAAAACAGGATGCGTTTATCGAGGTTCTTTGGGTGTTGATATGATGATATATCGTCGGGACGGGGTGCCTGCCATTCATCCCTTTGTCGAGCTGAATCTGCGGCGCACTATGGGACAGGTCAGCATAAATCTCTTCGACCGCCTGCTGCATCCCGATTCGCAGGGACGGTTCGCCATCACCTGTCAAGCGGCTGGAGAAGCATACGCGACGCATCTCAGGACAGCCGCCGAACATACGCCCGTAATTGAAAACGGCAAAATCCGTTCAGGTTATTTCAGCCTTTGCCCCGTCAATGCCGACACGCGATACAGGGCGTTTATTGTCGTTGAATAAAGCTATTCCACATCGCCGTCAATCCCCTTAACATTAACTATTTCTATCTCGAAAACAAGAGTAGAATTAGGGGGAATTGTAACGTTGCCGCTGCTGTCGGACGAGCCTGATTCACCATAAGCAAGGCGGGCAGGTATCCATATTTCCCATTTATCGCCTTTCTTCATATATTGCAGGGCTATGACCCAGCCTTCGATCGGCGACGGCGGGTCGTAGTACGAGGTGTAGTAGCTGTAATAGCTGCTGTAGTAGTAACTGCTGCTGCTGTAATCGCTGGTCGTTATGAGCGTCGAGCCGGCAGGACTTACCGCAAAAACAACAGGCGTCCCATCATCAAACACCTGATGATCAAACACTTTTCCCTTCGTAATGCTCAAATCCTCGTAATCGGCAACAAACCAGCCCTTGTAATAGACCGTTACTTGACTGGTGAAAAATATCTGCTTTTCGCCGGTGCCTTCTTTCAGCACTTTGTAATATATGCTGCCATTATTGCCGGGCGAAACAATTTCAGTGTATTCGGGATTATTGGCGATATCGTTTAAAGCCTGCTCATTAGCATTAGTCCACGCTTCAAGAGCTATAGGATCTAAGTTGATAGCATCATCATCGCCACAGGCAACCATCAACGCCAGCAGCGCCAAAACCGAAAATATCTTAAAGAATCTCATTTTATTTAATTTTTAATTCTTAATTTTAAATTGTAATTACAACTCTGCCAACAGCGCACTCATACTCACCCGTCCCGCGATGATAGAATGAATATCGGCGATTGGCACGCGGTCTTGCTGCATCGTGTCGCGGAAGCGGATTGTTACGCGGTTGTCGGTCAGCGAGTCGTGGTCAACGGTGATGCAGTAGGGCGTGCCTATCGCGTCCTGTCGGCGGTAGCGCTTGCCAATGCTGTCTTTCTCGTCGTACTGGCAGCGGAAGTCGAACCGTAGCGTGTTGAGTATATCGGTCGCCTTTTCGGGTAGCCCGTCTTTGCGTACTAAGGGCAGCACGGCAAGTTTGACCGGCGCTAAGGCGGGCGGCAGTTTCAATACCACGCGCGTCTCGCCGTCGGGCAGCGTCTCTTCGCAGTACGCGCCGGCAAGCAGACTGAGGAACATGCGGTCAACACCGATAGAGGTCTCAATGACATACGGGACGTAACTGCTGTTGAGTTCAGGGTCGAAGTATTGCAACTTCTTGCCTGAATATTTCTCGTGCTGCGACAGGTCGAAGTCGGTGCGGCTGTGAATACCTTCCACCTCTTTGAAGCCGAAAGGCATCTCGTACTCAATGTCGGTAGCGGCGTTGGCGTAGTGGGCTAACTTGTCGTGGTCGTGGAAGCGGTATTTGTGGTCGCCCATCCCCAGCGCCTTGTGCCAGCGCATACGGGCTTCCTTCCACTTCGCAAACCATGTCAGTTCCTCGCCCGGACGGACGAAGAACTGCATCTCCATTTGCTCGAACTCCCGCATGCGGAAGACGAACTGCCGCGCTACTATCTCGTTGCGGAACGCCTTGCCTATCTGCGCTATGCCGAAGGGTACTTTCATGCGACCGGTCTTCTGCACGTTGAGGAAGTTGACGAAGATGCCCTGCGCCGTTTCGGGGCGGAGGTATATCTTCATCGCGCCATCGGAGGTAGAGCCCATCTCGGTGGCGAACATCAGGTTGAACTGCCGCACCTCCGTCCAGTTGCGCGTGCCGGAGATGGGGCATACTATCTCGCAGTCGAGGATGATTTGACGTAACTCTTCGAGGTTCGTGTCGTTGAGCGCCTTGACGAAGCGTTGGTGCACCTCGTCGCGACGCGCCTGATTTTCAAGTACTCGCGGGTTGGTGGTGCGAAACTGCTGCTCGTCGAATGCCTCGCCGAAGCGTTTGGCGGCTTTCTCTACTTCCTTGTCTATCTTCTCGTCAATCTTCGCAAGGTATTCCTCTATCAGCACGTCTGCGCGGTAGCGTTTCTTGCTGTCGCGGTTGTCGATGAGGGGGTCGTTGAAAGCATCGACATGCCCCGACGCTTTCCAGATGAGCGGGTGCATGAAGATAGCCGAGTCGATGCCCACTATGTTGTCGTGGAGCAGCGTCATGCTGTCCCACCAGTAGCGTTTGATATTGTTTTTGAGTTCCACGCCGTTCTGTCCGTAGTCGTAAACCGCCCCCAGCCCGTCGTAAATCTCGGACGAGGGGAAGACGAAGCCGTACTCTTTGCAGTGCGAAACTAACTTTTTAAAAACTTCTTCCTGTTGTGCCATAAGAGTTTTATTTTATTATCGGCGGCAAAGATACGGATTATTTTTGATAATTTCCAGAAAAAGGCTAAATTTGCGCGAACACTTTTACCACATATAGCGGAAACCAAAGCTCAACACCTCATTAAGCTGCAAATACGAATCGTAATCCGGAGTGCGTGCGACGCCGTCGTCGTAACGCAGGTTCAGCGTGATACGGGTCGAAAAATAGCGGCTGATGGCGAGGTCAAGGATATTGTCGAAGGTGGAAATGACGTGACTATAGCTCGTGAAATAGCTGAAATTCGACGTCCAGACCACGTTACGGTTAGGCTTGACCACCATATTATAGCGCACCGTAGAACCAAATTCGCTGTACGTATGCTCGAAATTACCGTCGTCGTCTTTCTTGAAGCCGTGCCGTCCGAGGTCAATATCTGCGTCGGCGCTGTACATATACTTAAACGAGAAGGGCGAAACGTTGAGCGTTACAGTCAGCGAGCGGTCTTTACGTGCGTAGGTCTTGGCAAGGTCGTATTTCATACCCGGCTCGACGGTAACTATGAACGGCGACAGCAGGGCGGCTTGCTTTATCGTCGTATTCTCCTGATAATTAGTGAACATCTGCGTACGGAAATCGGAAACAAGCGTGTAGTACCACTTGCTGAAAGCGCGGTAGCCGAAGCTGGCGTTGTAGTGCAACAGGTCGCTGCCTATCTTGTAGTCGCGTAAGGTATCCTTAGGTGCGTTATACACGCTGGCGTTAATCTCCAACGTATTGTTAAACAGCACCTTATCTTTAGCATAATTATATTTCAGCAGATTATTGGCAATGACATTCAGATTGCTTGCACCGCCGCCCGCCCAGTTTGGCGAGACATAGTTTTGCGAAAATTGCACCGAGCTTGAGAACGACGATGTCCAGTAGCGGCGGTCGGGAATGAATTTCGGCAGCGCGGGCAGCTCCGTCGGGTTCACCTCGACCTGCTCTGCGGGCGCCTGTATGACGGGTTTACCCTTTTCGGCGATAAACAGCGTCCGTTCGGTCGGCAACTGGCTGATTATATAACGAAAATCATCAATATTATGATACTGGATATAGCGATATGCGCCCTCCAACAGTTTCAGTTTCAGCACTTCGCGTTTGAACAGACTGACCGGCTCGATAAGCGGTTTCGGTTTATTAAACAGCTGTGTGTCAGGCTCAAATATCTTTATGCTGTCGTATGGCATCACCTTGCCCGGACGAAAAAGCACCGGCATAAACAGCGGACTGGCAATTAGCAAATCGCGATAGGTCATATCCGACGTTATCACGCGCGTGCTGCGGGCATAACGCGACCAGTATAGCGCCTCCTCCGACATTTTTAGCGGTCGGTATCTGATAACAGGTTGAGTGTCAACGCTTCTTTCGGGCACGGTATCCGCAACTGCCACCCTGCTGTGCAGGCTGTCGGGATGTTGCAGCAGGCTGTCTTCAAGCAGACGCGCATTGCGCCCGCCGCTTTCAATCAACCGCCGCACATTCTCGTCGAAATTCAGATCCTGCGCATTGGCGCCGAAGCATAAAGCGCTGAGTGCGATAACCAACGAACTCACTATGTTACAGGTTTTTACCATCACGATTACAATAATAACGCTGCACAAAGGTACAAATTTTTTCCAAAAAACACATTCTTTTCCGTACCTTTGTACTCTCAAACGACTGACGTCAGATGACAGACACGGATTTTTTCAGAGACAAGACTGCAGCCTATTTTACTCTGGGTTGCAAACTTAATTTTGCGGAGACCTCGACTATCGGGCGCGAGTTTGCCAGCAATGGCATCAGGAAGGCGCAGGAAGGCGAAGAGGCTGATTTTTGCGTCATCAATACCTGTTCCGTTACCGAGCTTGCCGACAAGAAATGCCGACAGCTGATTCGCCGTGTCCGCAAGCTCCATCCGAACGCATTTGTCATTGTTACAGGCTGTTACGCACAGTTGCAACCCGA
>JAISTS010000036.1 GCA_031272455.1 Tannerella sp.
TAAAAAATTATTTTCGGAAGGGGCTGCTTCGGCAGTCCCTTTTTTTTGTTGTCTGAACCGCGATTTTCATAAGATTTATTTGATTTACAGGATTTAACTGCGAAGGCAAATTATTTAACTGCGAAGGCAAATAAGGCAACTAAGTTTAAATCTTAGGCAACCAAGTCTAAATTCCTTCTTTGCCTTCATTGCCTTTGCGGTTGATTTGTTGTTAACGACGATTTTTATAGAGTGGGACGAAGACGATTATGCCGGAGGCGACGAGGATAAAGACGGTATAGAGGTTTAGAGGTCGGCTATAAGCCAGCATTAGGTAACACAATAAGACCCAGAGGCTTATGATACAGACGGCTTGAGTGGTTGTGATTTTACGCCGTGCCATTTGAGGATGTGAGAATAGAGCCGAGATAGACTAATAGCGCCAGCAGTCCGAGCACTAAGGCTATCACGATAACGATTTGAGTTTCAAGTGAAAATCGTCGCAGAAACGGGACCCGTCCCGACAGCGGCGTACGGTCGCCTTCGTAGTCGGCGAGCAGTATCTCGTCGGGCAGGGCGTAGTCGTAGGCTTGCATTATTTCGAGGGCGCGTGGCAGGTCTGTGTCGAGCAGTTCGACTTTGGCGCCGATGTCAACTGCACCGTCGCCAAAGACATTACTGCTAATTCCGTTACGCACATAGCAATCCACCCCTTCGGCACGCAGCACCGAGGCGAGCATTTCGGCTTTGTCGGTCTGGCGGAAGTTGGCTATTTCGACTATGCGCTGTTCCATCAGGCTTTGCTCCACTGGTCGCGAAGGAGCTGTACGGCGGCTGTTACCGTTGCTGCGCGGTCTTCGCTTTTCAGTCCGCACTCGAAGCTGACGTACTTGTCGTATCCTATCATTTTCAGTCCGCGGAATCCGTCGATGTAGTTATCGGCATCGCCGTCTTCGCCCGGCATAGCGCGGCGTTTGCGGCTTGCGATATGTACGTGCTGGATATATTCGCCGCCTGAGATGAAGGCGCCCAGGTCTGATGTTTCTTCGTGCGTCATGTGCCAGAAATCGCCCAGGCAGCGGACGCCCGGGTTATTGATGTCGCGGCATATTGCGGCGGCATCGGCGACGAGGCGCAGATAGAAGGCTTCGCCACGGTTGAGCGGTTCGAGGATGACGGTGGTGCCGTTATTGTGGGCAAAGGTGCCAAGGTCGTTGAACCATTCGCAGAGGAAGTCGCGCGTCTCCTGGGTATGCGGTTTGCAGGGTTTCTGGCTGTTGAACGCAGGCACGATGATGACGCCCGTAGAGCCGAGTTTGCCGGCGGCGACGATGATTTCGTGCATCGTGTCGCGACATTCGTTGCGTACTGCTTCATCTTCGGCGAGCATAAAGCCCGAAAAGCCTGCGCAGATGGCGCTGACCTTGATATTACGTCCGTTGAGGGCGTTTTGTATCTCTTCGACGCGAGCTGACAGTCCGCGACCGCCCGGCTCAAAGCCTACGACGCCGAGTTTCTCCATGAAATCGAACTTCTCGTTGAGGTTTTCGCCCGGAGGTGTTCCTTCCTGAAAGGAGAGTTTCAGTTCGACGTCTTTGCCTTTGCAGCACGAGTCTTCGCCCTCGCAGCAGGCAGCTTTTTTGTTGCCCGTACAAGCCGACAGAGCGGCGCCGCCGACTGTTGCGGCGGCTGCCCTGATAAAGTTTCTTCTGTCGATCGCCATAGTATTAACGTTTTTGTGCGCTACCCGGCGACGGTTTACCTGCGATATGGATATAGTCGGGAAGGTGATATTCCTTGCCTGATCCGTAGCCCTGTTTTGCATAAGCCATCGGTTTGGCGAGGTCGATATCTTCCGGATAGAGGCTGAGCGTCGAGGCTGTCAACTCATCCCAGGTCGTTTTTGCTCCCGTATAAGCCGATTCGCGTCCCATAAGTGCATACATATTGGCAAGAGCCGTTTCCGAAGCCTGTTCGATCGGTTTGTTGCCGCGGATGCAGTTGATCCAGTTGACGTGTTCGAGGGTATAGGGGTCGGTCTGCTGGTAGGTTGCCTTTTCGGCTTCGGCGTCATATTGCCATATAACTTCGCCTTTGAGGTTTTTGATAACATGACCGTTGGTTGTACACCACGAGCCTTTCGTGCCTTGGATAAATTCGCTTACGTTGCTGGCGGTGCCTTCGACCTGGCGGCACATACTGTGCAGGTGGATGCCGTTTTCAAGCTCGAAGTCGATGCTGAAATTGTCGAACTGGTCGCCTGTTACGCGGCGCTGACGTGAGCCGAAGCCTGTTGCGCTGACGGGTTTCAGACCGGTGAACCATGTCCATACGTCGAGGTTATGTACGTGCTGTTCAACGATATGGTCGCCTGATAGCCAGATCCAGTTCACCCAGTCGCGGATCATCCATTCGCAATCCGACCAGCCGGGCTGACGGTCTTTGTACCAGAGCATACCGCCGTTCCACCATACTGTTCCGCCGGTGATTTCGCCGATAGCGCCATCCATAACTTTCTGATACGAAGCTACATAGCTGCGCTGATGATGACGTTGTGTACCTGTAACGACTTTCAGACCTTTTGCCTGTGCCTGTTTAGCGGCAGCAATGACGGTACGATAGCCTACGGGGTCAACAAAGAGCGGTTTTTCGAGGAAGCAATGTTTGCCTTTTTCGACGGCATACTGGAATACCAACGGGCGGAAGTTAGGCGGTGTAGCCGTGATGATTACGTCAACGCCGCTGTCGATCACCTGTTTGTAAGCGTCGAGACCTACGAAACGTTTGTCTGCCGGGATGTCGATGCCGTTTTTCTCTTTCAGCTTGCCAGCGAGGTCGTCCACACGGTCTTTGAACGTATCGCCCAAAGCTGTGATTGTTACGCCGTTAGCTGCTGCAAGGAAGTTGAAAGCTGCACCTGAGCCGCGTCCGCCGCAGCCAATAACGCCTGCTTTCAGTTCCTGTCCGTCTGTTGCCAGGTCGGGCAGTTCGGGGATGTAATATTCGCCCGGTTTCTTTAGTGGTACATCAGCTGCTGCGCCGCCTGTAGCTGCGCTGTTGCATGATGTCAGGACTGAGGCGCTACCCATGCCGGTTGCGCCAATAGCTCCGGCTATTGCCGTGCTTTTCAAAAAAGTTCTTCTGCTGATACTTTCTTTCATGATTCAATTGAATAAAAAATTAATAAAGTTTGGTTCTATACTTATTTAACGCGTTAAATGTTTGAATATTATCTATTTATTATAGAAGCGTCCGGTTCGCACACTATTCGGAAGCCGATGCCGCGTATGTCGGAGTACCACCAGATACTCTTGGGCTGTTGCGGGTCGGTTTTCAGCCATGCGTCGTGGTGGCTGTAGCCGCGTGCTGCAACACGGACATCGGCTGCGTCGGAGGTATAGTTGCCGCCTCGCACTACCCATTCGTCGCCTTCGGTAACTTTGGGATTGACAGCCTTGTCGCCGCTTTTCGAGTAAGCTTCCGGATCGTATTTGTCGGCGCAGTATTCCATCACGTTGCCGAGCATATTCTTCAGTCCGAACGGATTAGGTTTGACGATTTCCGGCTCCTGAGTGCGATTGCCGCTGTTTTTGGCGTATATCACGAACGAGCTGATGCTGTCGGTTTTTGCAGCGAAGAATTTACGCCAGAAGCCTTCGTCGGAGAAGTCTTTCGGGTTGCCGGTGAAGAAATAGGGCGTTTCCGTGCCGCCACGCGCCGCATATTCCCATTCGGCTTCGGTTGGCAGGCGGTATTTCTTGCCTGTCTTGAGCGAGAGCCATTGGCAGAATGTCTCGGCGGCGTAGTGCGTCATCGTGATTGCCGGACGGTTGCCGAAGCCCCAGCCTTGGTCGGGGAAGCCGAATGGCGGCGTCGGACCTGAGATGGCGTCAACGTCGGGACGGCTGTTGTTGGCATAGACCGTTTCGGGCGGTGTGCGTCCTTCGCTCATCGTATTACCGTAGAACGCCCAGTACTGATCCCACGTCGTTTCGACTTCAGCCATAAAGAAAGGGCTGAGGCTTACTTCGTGCGCCGGCGATTCGTCGGCTTTGTGGAACGGCTCTTTTTCGGGACTGCCCATACGGAACGTGCCGCCCGGAATGGCTATCATCTTGAACGATACCGAGGTGCCGGGGATTTGCTCCGTATAGTCGGCGAACGATGTTACGACTGTTGCGCTGTCGAACACTACTCCGGCGTTTGCAGAGGTGTTCTGTCCGGGTATGCCGGTCATCTTGCCATGGCTGTAATTGGGGTTGTAGTGTCCTGCGTCAAGGTGGCAGCTGATACACTGCAGATCAAGCTTTTTCTCATTCTCGTCGTAATAGAGATGCGCAGTGATGGCGTCGTCGGTTACTCCGGCGGGGAAGAGATTTTGATGACAATCCTTGCACGATTCGTTAGGTATGTACTTGACTGCGTGTTCGAGTTCCGATTTTGTATCCCACTGGAAATCTGCGCTGTCTTTCGTAAAGTAGCCCCATACGTCTTTCAGACCGAGGCTGGCTTTCGCGAGATAATGATTGACTGTCTGGGTTTTGGGCGGCAGATGGCAGTCCACACAATGTACGCTTACTCCGCTGGCGTTATTGACGTGTGTCGATAATTTCCAGCTGTCGTAAACGTGCGGATGGACGTGGCACATCATACACGATTCGTCTGTCGAGAAATAGACAGATGCCTCATAGACGGATGCAAATGCAACCAAGCCTATCAGGACGCCCGACCAGAAGATAAATCCGGTTCGCTTTTTTTTGGCAGTATTTCGTGAGTGAGAATATCTTTGTTTGCTCATATTTTATTGTTATTCAATCCAGGGTTGCCATTTCTTATCGTTATTGTAGCCTGCTGCGACCATTGTTTCGATAAACTGCATTCCGCGTACGCCGTCGTAAACGGTGGGGAAGTCGAGCATATCTTTTGTCGGGGTCTCGCCTTTGCGTTTGGCTTGCACGGTCAGGGCAAAATTGCGATATATATTGGCAAACGATTCTATAAATCCTTCGGGATGTCCTGCCGGAGTGCGTGTATCCCAGAGTGCATCTTCGCCGAGGAAGGTGTTTGTTCCGATCAGGATAACGCGGTCAGGATGACCTCCTCCTTTGAGTATCAGTCTGTTTGGGTCTTGCTGATGCCATTCCATCCCGCCTTTTTCTCCATAAATGCGGATATTGATGGCGTTGGCTTCGCCGTTGGCTATTTGCGTAGCCGTCAGGACGCCTTTCAGACCGCCGTCGTAATGCAGGAACGCCGTTCCATCGTCGTCGATCGGACGTCCGGGGGCGAAGGTGGTCAGCTCGGCGCACAGTTCTACGACTTTCTGCCCCGTAACATATTCGCTCAGATGCCATGCGTGTGTGCCGATGTCGCCTATACAGCCGGCTTTGCCCGATTGTTTCGGGTCGGTACGCCATCCGGCGTTATTGCCGCCCAGCAGCTCGATACGGTCGGCGAGCCATCCCTGCGGATAGTCAACATAGAGACGGCGCAGCTTGCCGAGTTCGCCCCGTGCTATACGCGCTTTCATCTCTTTTACAGCCGGATAGGCGGAATAAACGTGCGTCAGGGCTAAGGTCAGTCCTGTCGCTTCCACTTTCTTCTGCAACGATTTCGCTTCGTCGAGCGTAAAAGTTATCGGTTTGTCTATCACGACGTGAAAACCGCCATCGAGAGCCAAAGCCGCCGGTTCGTAGTGGTAAAGATTTGGCGTTACGATAGTTACAAAATCCATCCGCTCGCCTTCGGGCAGTTTGGATTCTTTTTCAAACATCTCTTTGTAGTCTTTGTAGATACGACTGTCGGGGAGGTGATACGAACGTCCCGAACTCAACGAGATATCGGGATTGACGCTGAAACAGCCGCATACCAACTCAATTTCATTCTCCATTAATGCCGCGCGACGATGTATCGCGCCGATGAAGGCGTCGCTTCCGCCGCCTACCATGCCCATTTTCAGTTTTTTAGTGCTCATAAGTAAGTTCAAAATATTAATTAAGGATAATTTTAGCGTGTAAAGGTAATCACATTTTTTGGATAAATCCAAATAATTTAAGAAAAAAATTTATTTTTTGCGTAAAATCCCGCTTCAAAACCGCATCTTATAAGCTACTCCGACGGAGATGGTGCGCGGGTCGTCGGCTTTGAGGTATTCGTCGTAGCGGAGGTAGAAATCCATTGATGTTGTGCGGTTTATGCGCCAGTTGGCGCCTGCCTGCGTGCGGAGGCGGACGAGGTCGTAGCGGGTCTCGTCGTCGTTGAGGTTAGTCGAGAAGTCGCACGAGATGAAGGGTTTCCACGGTTTGCCAAAGATGGCGTACTCGGCTTCGAGCTTGTTTTTCATCACATAGCGCGGATTGACACGGTACGAGCCACGGTTGTCGTCGCGCAGGGTCTCCTGCAAGCGGATGCGCCACGAGAGGGTGAGCTGGTCGAGTTTTTGGCGATACGACAGGTTGACGTAAAAACGATGGCGTGGCTCGTAGAGGAAGTCGTTGTTATACAGATAGATAAAGGCGTAATATGCGCCGATTTTCAGTTTTTTGTTCATCAGCGAATAGTCTATGCCGAGCGTGCTGACGGTGCGGTCGTAAACGTTTGGCGTTGTGGCGAGTCGCAGTTCTTCCTCGAAATTGAGGTCGAGGTTGCGGATGAGCTGTTTTTCGGCGCTGAACGACATAAGTGCGCCTCCCCGCGTTTCGCGCTGCGGCTGGGCGCAGAGAACGGCGGGGATGGCAAGCATCAGGATGAGAATATGTTTCGGTCTCGTGTCGCTCATTTATAATAAGTTACGAAAATTTTGTTATGCTGTCGATCGTATTTATCTCGTCGGTGGCGGCTTTGTAATAGACTTTCAGATATGCCGCATCGCGCAGGAAATCAATATGTCCGACCTCAATTTTTGTGATGTCCAAGCCTGTCCGCGCAGTCAGGTCGGCTACGAGTTCATCGTATTTTTCGGGTTTGATGAGTTCGATTTTCTCGTAGAGGACAATTTTCGTTGACGTATGTCGCAGCAAGCGGCTGCTTTCGAGTGCCCATATTGCCAATATAAACAGGATGTTAGCCACGACGACCGAAGTGTGCGGCACATCCATCGACAAGCCGTTGACGACCGAGATGCCGATGATGACAAAGAGGTAGGTCATTTCGCGGATTTGCACCGTCTCCGTCCGGTAGCGTATCATCCCGAAGATGGCGAACAGACCGAGCGCAAAGCCGATTTGCATCGGGATACTTTGCAGCAGGAAGAGCAGCAGGAAGATGGTTACGCTGAACAGCATAAACGTGAAATAATAGTCGCGTCGCCGGCTTTTGCGATAGTAGAAAAACTGGATTATAAACCAGCATACCAGCAAGTTAACGCCAAAGCGGAGCAGCAGCATCCAGAAGTTGGTGGCGTCGAAAACGTCAACGCCCATAAACGTCAGCCCTTGCTCGGCGAGTTCGGCGGCATGTTCAGCCGCGATTTCGGGATCAATATCAAACTGTATCATATTCTTTGTTGATTAATTTATTGATTAAATGCGATTTACGCTTAAAGCGATTGACTTTTACCTCCTTGCGGGCAAGGTAGATTCCCATACAGTATTTGCTGAACGACGACGGCTGTATTCGCATATCGGTCAGAAGTTTACGAAATTCCGAACGCTCGCGTCCATCCTGTTTCAGTTCGATAATCATCAGTTTGTCTTTGACAAATCCGTCCGGCTCTACTTCTAAACCGTTGGAACAGAACGTCAAACCGACATCTATCGTAATCCGTTCCGTCGCGCGATGATTGACGAAGGTCATCCTTTGGAAGCTGTTTTCGAGAACGGGTACAAGGCTCGACGCCTCAAACAGAGCGTGTTGGCGCAGGAAATCCAAGCCCTCGCCAAGTTCGTCAACCGCTCTGACAGAGGGAGTTGCCACCTGAATACGTTTTTTACTTGTTCGTCCCTTGTTGCTTTTGTTTTTCACTTCGAGAAACGACAGACCGGAGTCGCGATAGGTGCGGATGCGGATTTTCTGGCGGTTGAGCTTGCCGTTGTGGTGCATCAGGTAGAAATCGAGCGCAGGCGTATCGAAATACTGCGTTTCGTAGTCGGCAATACGCTTACCGTCAATAGATTGCACCAAAAACAGCGGCTTCATACCGTCAAGCAGCGCGGGCAGCAGCGACACGGGCGCAACAAACTTGCTGTCAATCCTGTCCATCAGCCTGATACTTTCCATTTCGGCAAGGCTGACGGGGCGGAACTCATTTATAGGAATATTCATAAATCTTTGTAGAATAGAGTTTTCCGTCGGGATTGTAGTTGTATTGCACCTTCTTTCTGCCGTTGTCCAAGTACTCGTACTTGCGGATGCGGTAGAGTTTGTTTTTGTCGTTATAGACATTTTCGCGGATGCACCTGCCCTGAGCATCGTATTCGTAAGTAACCCGTTCACGTTGCCCGTAAACGGCATATTCTATCTCTTCAACCTTGTAACCGTTTTCGTCCCAGACGGTCAGGTGGTCGAGCCACTGGCGTTTGCCGTTAGCGTCGGCATTCATTTCCTTAACTACCAGATTTTTACGCATCTGGCGTTTCTCTTCTGATGTCAGATAGGGCGTTTGCGACTGGCTGGCTCGCGGGGCGACGCTGACCGTGTCCTGCGCTTTTGTCGAAAGCAATGCGCACATTATCAGCGAAATAAATAATATTACTTTTCTCATACTGCGACATTAACGTAAATTATACTTTCCAAGAGATAGATTTTTCCCGTTTCGGTGATGGTTACCGGTGCGGAATAAATCAGGTCAACACGCTCCGTATCAGGGTCTTCCGACTCAACGGCAATCTCATATTCGCCCGGCGGCAGTTTCTGGAATACGAACACGCCGTCGGACACACGCACATCGTCGAAAAAGCCTTCCGTACCGGCATGACGGATATACGCCCGCATCCCCGTACCGACGCCTTCGTCGCGATAACTACCATTGTGATAGTATTTTGCATAGACGTAGCCCTTGATGATAGCCGTCCCGTAAGCTTTTCCGGTGTGGATATAGAGCGGAGGCGCTTCGTTCATACTTTTGCTCACTTCGACACTGACGCTGACGGCTTCGCGGCGTCCGTCGGGATATTCCGAATAGGCATAGACAACGTAATCGCCTTTGCGCAGATAATCAAAGCGATAGACACCATTTTTATCGGTCTCGACGTCGTCGCCGAAATAGTCGTCCTCATTACTTCCGAAAATCAGATAGACGTCTTTCTTCTCGGCGGGGATGGTCTCGGTGGAAAAAGTGAAATCGTCGTCATAATGGATTATGTTCCAGACCATTCCTTTTACGGACGACGAGCCGCCCAGCCCTTCGTCTTTGTTGCACGACATCAGCAAAGCGGCAACCGACAGAGTGAATAATATTTTATTGTACATGAGTATATACGCTGGATGTTATTGAAAATGATTTCGATGAGCCACCCGAATAGCTTCCGCCCGTAATGTAGCCGTTGAAATTGGCGCCGCCTTCGATAGATCCGCCTGAAAGCAGTGTGTATGAGCCGTTTACGAGGCGCGGGTCGGAGAATACGACGATGACGGTTTGACCGCTTGTGGCGCCGGAGATTACCGGTACGCGAAAGAGCAGTATGTTTTCGTTTGCATCGTTGCGGATGCAGATGTCGCTGCCTGCTTGGGCGCGTGAATAGATGACGGAGCGTTGCGGTCCGTTAGGCGTTTCCATAAGATTGCCGCAGGTGCCCACAATGATGCCGCCGTTGACGGGGTATCTACCGCTCTGACCGTCAAACGATTCGCCGTCGCCGCGCACGCCGTTGGCTATGGTCAGACCGCCGTTGATGGTCAGCGAGCCGTTGCTGTCGATGGCGTCCTGTCCGCGTGCCGCAACGAATATCGTACCGCCGTTGATGGTTACGGATGTGCCGCCGTTGATGCAGTCGTCGTACGAATTGATGTTGATAGAGCCGCCATTAACGGTGAAGGCGCCTTTGCTCTCCATTCCTTCGCCGCCCTCAGAGGTCTGAGTGCAGTTGACGGTGATGGTGCCGCTGTTGACGATCATATCGCCTTCCGACTTGATGGCTTTCGGATTGGCATAATCGCCGTTGCTGCCCATACCCATACCGCCTCCGAAGCCTCCGCCCGGGCGATTGCTGCCGCTGCTGCTGCCCGATACTGCAAATCGAGCGCCCGAAGTGCCGACTGTCAGCAAAAGGTCGGCGTTGTTGGCGTTGGCATAACCGATTGTTATTGAGCCGTCTGCATTGATGCCTTTGCCGCCTGTGCCCGAACTGCTGCAAGTGATACTGCCTTTCAGCAGCGAGATGTTCTTGTTGCTTTTGATGCATGCTGCTGTGTATGAATCGGTTGTGCCCGTCGAAGTGGTATAAACTTTGCCGTCGCCTGCGGTCGTGATGTTGAGCGTCCCGCCGCGGATTACGATGTCGCCATCAGCGGAAATTCCTTTGCCTCCATCGGCTGTTTTCAGGCTGTTTATCAATATATTGCCACTGCCGATGTCAATGTTGCCGTCGGCTTTGATGGCGGTGCAGTACGAGGGGTCGTAGCCACTGCCGGCTTCGTTCAGCACGGTAGCGCCTGAGGTGGTGATGTTGATCTCGCCTCCGCCGATGGCGATGTCTTTTTTACTGCTGATGCCTTTCGACTGCTTGCCCGAAACGCTCATCGCGATTGAGCCGCCGTTGATGCTGATGTTTTCGTCTGATTTGATGCCTTTTGTGTCGTCGGCTGCGGACGTGATTTCGATATCGCCGCCGCTGATTTTGATTTCGCCCTCGCCGGCGTCAATACCGTCGCCCGAAGCGTTAATCGTCAGAGAGCCGCCAATCAGCTCAAAACCAACGGAATGGAAGCCGTCTGTCGCTGCTTTCGTAACGGTGATTTCGCCGCTGCGCACCGTCGTTTTCGTCTCGCTGGCGATAGCATGTTTGGCGGCGCCGCTGATGTTGAGACTGCCGTAGCCCTCAAACACCAATGCGCCTTTCTTGGTGATGAAAGTAGCATTTTCGCCGTTCGACGATGCGTCGGCAAGGAGGTTTGAGCCTTTCAGTTCGACGGTCGCAACGCCCTCATTTTTCGTTATTTGAATAGGAGGAAGCGCCGATGTCGATGTGATGGATACGCTGTTGAGCGTCAGGCGAAGGTCGGTTGGCGACTGTATTTTCAGCGAACCGTTTGATGTCGAGCCTGTTATGACGTATTCCGTAACTGCCGTCGCCGATGAGGTAACGGTAACGTTGGCGCCGTCGGTCGTGATCTGGATGTCGCCCGAAGTGTAGGGATTGCTGACGGTCGCGTGGTCGCCGGCAAACTGTATCGTAACGGCATCGGAATTTATTACAATGGTTTTCAGCGCAATACTTTGCACTGTCAGGTTTGCGGAGCCGACCGTTACGCTCTCGATTGTCCCCGTTTCGTAACCTTCGAGCGAGATGATGATTTTGTACTCGCCCGCCGGAATTTCGCTGATGCTGTAAGCTCCTGATGCATCGCTCGTTACAGCCTGTCCGACATTAGTGTTGTCGGCGGCTTTCTTGATCTGCACGCTTGCGCCCGCAGCCGCCGTGCCGTCGGGTTTCGTTACGACGCCCGCGACGGTGTATGTCGGCACCGTAATCTTTTGAAGCACAAGGTTTTTACCCGCAGCATCCGTATTGCTGACCGTAACGGCGATTGTCCCCGTTTCATATCCGCTCAACGTCGCCGTGAGGTTGTAACTGCCGGAATTTACGCCCGTTATGACGTATTCGCCGGTAGCGCCGACCGGCGATTGACCGGCACTGCTGCCGTCGGCATTGGCAAGCATAACCGAAGCGCCTGCCGCCGCATTGCCGTCGGACAAAGTGATAGTACCGCTGACGCTAAACGTCTGCGTTACAGAACCTTCAATCTCTTCGCTTGTAGTACTGCAACCTGCAATCACAAGCGCTGTACAGAATACTAATAATAACCTTTTCATAAATATCATATTGTTAAATTTCCCACGCAAAGGAACGAAAAAAAACAGTATAGTGGTACTTTTTTGGGGTAAACGGTGCGAAAAAAATGGTGTTCGGCGGGGAGGGGATTCCTTATATCAGGAGCGGACGGATTGGATTGACTGCGGTTTTTATATCAGGCTAAAATTAAAAAGAGGGTGAGAAATCACCCCCTCGATTTGAGCCCACAGTTGTCTGTTAGCTCGCCGCAAAGATACGACTATTAATTACAATTAACAAACTTTACCTACTAAACAACACCACCTCCTTTCTTTAAATGTTGATAACCTAAACCTCTTCGCCACTAATGGAAACAGTTACTGCACACGTGGCAGTTTTTGCGCCATCGGAAGTTGTAACGGTAATATTTGCCGTTCCTTCCGAAACGGCGGTTACGATTCCGTAAGAATTAACAGTTGAAGATACTGTAGCGACGTCAGTATTGTCGCTGCTCCAGATTACAGTTTGGTCGTCAGCGTCGCTGGGCAAAACTGTGGCGGTAAGCGTCGTTTCTTCTCCAACTGTTAAAGAAACGCTTGTCGGTTCAACGCTTACGCTGCTTACTGCTACGTCGTCTTTGCACGATGCAATCATCAGTGCGATCACGAACATCAATGGTAAAAATTTCACTTTAGTCATATCAAATCGATTTATTATAAAACTGCACAAAAGTACTATGTCCGACACAGCGTCGCAAATAAACTTGATAAACAGCAGGAAAGTGTTAGTTTTCAACATATAACGATACAAATTCTGCACAATTCCCGTCGTTCACCCAAAGACGGTTTTTTTCCGCACCTGCATCTTTTCGAGAAACGATTTCTTATAACTCCTGCCGATGGCAATTTTTAGCGCGTCGGTCGTAACGGTCTCATTATTATATGCTTTGATTTTTGCGAAAGGGATGATATAGGACTTGTGAACCCGTACAAAGCCGTCTTTGGGCAGTTCGGCAATAATCCGTTTCATCGTCATGGCTATCATGTAGTTCTTGTCCGGCGTAACTAATTGTAAAACGCTTGATGATGATCTGTCAACGTACACATCAAATGCAACGATGGCGTATTTATACGAAGAACGTCCCGATGACCTGCCAAATCATCGCGGCGTCACGAGTAAATATTCCGTCCCCGCCTTCTACGTTGGCAAATACTTTATTACTATTCATACCGCAACGCAACAATCGGGTCGAGCGACGCCGCTTTCTTGGCGGGATACCAGCCAAAGAATATCCCGGTTGCAGCGCAAACCAAGAATGAGATTCCGACCGAAAACATACTGACGGCAAAGGGCCAGTTCAGCGATGCCGAAGCGACGTAGGAAATCAGCAAGCCGAGAAATATTCCGATGACGCCGCCAATCAGACTTAAAATGATGCTTTCGCAGAGGAATTGCAGCAGAATGTCGCGGTTTTTCGCGCCGATCGACATACGCAGTCCGATTTCCTTTATGCGCTCCGTTACGGTAACGTACATAATATTCATAATCCCGATGCCGCCTACGATGAGCGATATTGACGCGATTGCCGCCAACAGTATCGTGAGAAAACCCGTTACTGAGGTCATCATTTCGAGCATTTCGGCTTGGGTGCGCACTTCAAAATCGTTGTCCTGTCCGGCTTTCAGTTTGTGGGTCTTTTGCAGGATTGCCTCAATCTCGTCGGTCGCGGCGTTTGCCACGCTTTCCGATTTTGCCGACGCCACAATCTGATGCAGATACGTTATCGCCAAAATCCGCTTCATCACGGTTGTATAGGGCGCAATGACGATGTCGTCCTGGTCCTGCCCCATCTGATTTTGACCCTTGCTTTCGAGTACGCCGACGATTTTGAGAGGAATTTTATTAAATCGTATCATTTTGCCAAGCGGATTTTCGCCTGCGGCAAACAGGTTATCGACCACCGTCTTACCGACAATGCAGACTTTTGCCGACTGCCGGACGTCGTCGTCAGTGAAATTCGTTCCCGACGCGAGCGAGTAGGTTCGGATTGACAGAAAATCGGCATTGCCGCCCTGCACCGAGCCCGACCAGTTCTTAGAGCCGTTAATCAACTGTCCGCTCGCGCTCACTACGGGCGACGCCGCGCTGACGTATTGCGCCTGCGCAAGAATGGCGTCCACATCTTTTTCGGTCAGCGTCTGCAAGTTGGCGTTGCCCATACTGACGCCGCCCTGCCGCATATTTCCGCGCATCACCATAATCAGGTTCGTACCCATCGACGAAATCTGATTGGTAATGCTTTGCGACGAACTCTG
>JAISTS010000122.1 GCA_031272455.1 Tannerella sp.
TTTTTAAGCGCATAAATCCGTCGGATGATATCCACGACTTTCAAGCCTTCCATGACGTTGGTGGTTACGGGTTCGGACGTGTGTTCGGAGAGCACATTGACCACATTACGAATGACATAGTGATGGTTTTGCGCCGAGCCTTTGTAGGCGCCGTAGTCGTTGCCGGGGTTGGTGGGGGCGAGTGGAGGCATCTCGTAGTTTTTGACGTGACATTCAAGCACTTCGTTCATATACTGTCCGCCGATTTTGACGCTGCCGTTTTCGGCGACAATGAGCATACTGCTTTCCAAATTCCTGTCCCACACCGAAGTAGAGTAGCACAGGCTGCCCATTCCTCCGTTGACAAAACGAAACTGCACGATGCCCGAATCTTCAAAATCCGTCAGTTTCTGATGGTTGAAATCGGCAAAACTTGCCTGTATGTCGCAGATATCGCCGAAAAGCCAGTACATAATATCAATGAAATGAGAGAACTGCGTAAAGAGCGTACCGCCGTCTATGGCTGCATTGCCATGCCAGCCGCCGGGTTTATAATAGCGCTCGTCGCGATTCCAGTAGCAGTTGAGTTGCACCATATAAATCTGCCCGAGCTGTCCGGATTCAATCAGTTCTTTTATCCAGACGGAGGGCGGCGAGTAGCGATTTTGCATCACGCAAAACACTTGTTTACGGTGTCTTAACGAGGCGTGGACGACTTTCTCGGCGTCAGCTACGGTCAGCGCCATAGGTTTTTCTATGACGACGTGATGACCGGTTTCGATAGCGCGGACAGCCATCGGCGCATGAAAACTGTTAGGCGTGCATACGTTCACGACGTCGAAGGTTAAATCGCTGTCAAGCAGATCGTTTATGTTACTGAAAAATGGGACGGGAAAGGCTTCGAGACCCAAGGCGTCGCGCGGCAGGATGTCGCAAAGGGCGGCAAGTTCGGCGCCTGCCTCGCGTGTAATCATTTCTGCGTGTCGCTTTCCGATATGACCGCAACCGACTACTGCAAAACGTATTTTCTTCTGTTCGTTCATCCTTTTGTCCTGAAAAATCGAATAATCGTCTCAATGATAAAATCCTGTTCGGCGTCGTTCATCTCCGTATGTATCGGCAACGAAATCACCTCTTTACACAGCTGAGCGGCGACATTGGCGCTTCCCGAAATCCGCGCGACCCATTTATACGCCTCCTGTTCGTGGACGGGGAGCGGATAATAGACCATCGCAGGTATTTGATTTTCTTGCAGATAGCTGATCAGGGCATCGCGCTGTCCGTTCATCACACGGAGCGTATATTGATGATACACGTGCGTTGACGTAGGCAATTTGGTCGGGATACGCACTTCGCTCAGCGGTCGCAATGCCTGATCGTAGCGTTGCGCTACGCGGCGGCGAGCGGCGGTAAAACGCTCCATATATTTCAGTTTCACGTCGAGGATAGCCGCCTGAATGGTGTCGAGACGCGAATTGCAGCCGACTATCCGGTGATGATATTTTTGGCTTTGTCCGTGATTGGCAAGCATACGGATACGTTCCGCGAGAGCGTCGTCGGATGTGATGACAGCTCCGCCGTCGCCATAGCAAGCCAGCGGTTTGGTCGGGAAAAACGAGGTTGTACCGATATGTCCGATGACGCCTGCCTTCTTCGTCGTGCCGTCGGCAAAGGTGTAATCGGCGCCCAGTGACTGCGCATTATCTTCTATCACAGGGATTTTGTACTTTGCAGAAATCTTCATCACAGGTTCCATATCGCAGGCTTGCCCGAACAGATGGACGACGATGATGGCGCGGGTCTGGCGCGAGATAGCTGTTTCGAGCAGGTCGGCGTTGAGGTTGAACGTCTCGGCATCGACATCCACAAGAACGGGCGTCAGTCCGAGCGCGGCGACCATCTCGACGGCGGCGATATAGGTGAACGCGGGCAGGATTACTTCGTCGCCGGTTTGCAGTTCCAAGGCGTTCAGTGCAAGCCGGATAGCGTCCGTACAGTTGCCGCAGGGGACGACGTGCTGAGTGCCGAGATACTTTGCGAGGTTGTTGCAAAATGTCTTGACCTGCGGACCGTTGATAAACGCGCTGCCTGCCATCACTTCGCAGACTGTCGCGTTGAGTTCGTCTTTCAGCCGCTCGTATTGACCCTGTAAGTCAACCATTTGTATATTCATCCTGTTGTCGTTGTTATTTCACTTCACTTCCGGGTTTGACCGACGCCTGCGGCTGGATGACAGCGAGTTTGCCATCGGCATCTTCGGCAGAGAGAATCATCCCTTCGGACACAATGCCTTTGAGAGTGCGGGGAGCGAGGTTGGCGATAAAGCAAACCTGCTTGCCGACCAGGTCTTCCGGCGCATAATATTTAGCTATACCGGAGACGATAGTCCGTCCTCCAAGCCCGTCGTCAATCTTGAATTGCAGCAGTTTATCGGCTTTCGGCACCTTCGTACATTCGAGCACTGTCCCGACGCGGATATCCAATTTCGCAAAGTCGTCGTACGCAATGGTTTCGCGCACCGGCGGCGCCTTATATTCGGCAGCCGACATCGTCGCGCGTATCGCTTCCAGTTTCTTTGTCTGTTGCTCTATCACGTCGTCTTCAATTTTTTCAAACAGCAGTTCGGCGTCGCCAAGCCTGTGTCCTTCGGGGAGGAGGTCGTGAGCGCCCAGTCGTTCCCAGCCCAGCGGCTGCACGTTGAGCATACGGTTGAGTTTCTTCATACTGAACGGCAGGAACGGCTCAAAGGCTATCGCGAGGTTGGCGGTGATTTGCAGGGCGATATTCAGGACGGTCGCCACGCGCGGCATATCGGTCTTGGCAAGTTTCCACGGCTCGGTGTCGGCAAGATATTTGTTACCGATGCGGGCGAGGTTCATCGCTTCTTTTTGCGCATCGCGGAAATGATAGGTGTCGAGCAGTCGTTCCACATCAGCTTTCACGTCCGAGAACTCCTGCAAGGTGCGCTGATCGTAGTCCGTCAGTTCGCCGCAGGCAGGCACTTTGCCGTCGCAATATTTGGATGTCAACACCATAGCGCGGTTGACGAAATTGCCAAGTATAGCTACGAGTTCGTTGTTGTTGCGCGACTGAAATTCTTTCCACGTGAAGTCGTTGTCTTTCGTTTCGGGGGCGCTGGCAGTCAGCACATAACGCAGCACGTCCTGTTTGCCGGGGAACTCTTCGAGATATTCGTTGAGCCAGACAGCATAGCGGCGCGAGGTCGAAACTTTATCGCCTTCGAGGTTGAGGAACTCGTTTGCCGGAACATTTTCCGGCAGGATAAACGAGCCTTCGGCTTTGAGCATAGCGGGAAAGACGATGCAGTGGAAGACGATATTATCCTTTCCGATAAAGTGTACGAGCTTCGTTTCGGGGTCTTTCCACCACTTTTCCCAGTCGTCGGGGCGCAGTTCTTTGGTGTTGGAGATATACCCTATCGGGGCGTCGAACCAGACGTAGAGCACCTTGCCTTCGGCGCCTTCGACGGGTACGGGGATGCCCCAGTCCATATCGCGGCTGACGGCGCGGGGCTGCAATCCCATATCGAGCCAGCTCTTGCACTGTCCGTAAACGTTTGCTTTCCACTCCTTATGCCCTTCGAGAATCCATTCGCGGAGCCACTCTTCGTAGCGGTCGAGCGGCAGGTACCAGTGCTTCGTCTCACGCATCACGGGGCTGCTGCCGCTGATGGTTGATTTCGGATTAAGCAGCTCGGTGGGGCT
>JAISTS010000132.1 GCA_031272455.1 Tannerella sp.
CACGCAGTATATGTACAATCTGATCATCTCTGCCAATGCAGTTGCTTTCGGCACAATGTCGGTAAGCGCCTGGCAGGATGGGTCGGGAATTGATCAGGGGGTGTGAAATTGATACTGAACACGAAGGTGCGAATGACTTAAACCTCATTTGCACCTTTTCTCTTACACAGAAACCTCAGCACGACATTTGGCGTTTCGGAAATAAAGCATTATCTTTGCTCCATAATTACTCATAAAAAAGAAAAATGACAAAACTTTCGGAACGTCTTGAGCGGCTGTCGCCATCGGAAACGCTGGCTATGTCGCAGAAGAGCGCCGAGCTTAAGGCTCAGGGGCTTGACATCATTAATTTAAGCGTGGGCGAGCCTGATTTTTTCACCCCCTCGCATATCAAAGAAGCGGCAAAACGTGCCGTTGACGACAATTTCTCGTTCTATTCGCCTGTGCCGGGTTATGCAGACCTGCGCAAAGCGATTGTCGATAAACTAAAGAGAGAGAACGGTTTAGACTATGCAGCCGAGCAGGTGGTCGTGTCCAACGGCGCCAAACAGTCGGTCTGTAACACGCTCTTGAGCATCGTCGGACCGGGCGACGAGGTGATTGTCCCCGCGCCCTATTGGGTCAGCTATGTGGAGATGGTGAAGCTGGCTGAAGGGACTAACGTCGTTGTTTCAGCTTCGATCGAGCAGGATTTCAAAATCACTCCCGCCCAGCTCGAAGCCGCCATCACACCGCGTACCAAAGCGCTGATACTCTGCTCGCCGTCGAACCCGACAGGCAGCGTTTACAGCCGCGATGAGCTTGCGGGGCTGGCACAGGTCATAGCCAAATATCCGCAAATCATCGTCCTGTCGGATGAGATTTACGAGCATATAAATTATGTCGGCAAACACGAGAGCATAGCGCAGTTTGACGAAATACGCGACCGTGTGGTCGTAATCAACGGAGTGTCAAAGGCTTATGCGATGACCGGCTGGCGAATAGGATTTATTGCTGCACCACTGTGGATTGCTAAGGCTGTCAATAAGTTGCAGGGGCAATACACTTCCGGTCCCTGCTCCATAGCCCAGAAAGCCGCCGTAGCTGCTTTTGCGGGCGACCAGAGTTGCGTTGAGGAGATGCGGGTGCAGTTTCTTCGCCGTCGCGATGTGGGTGTCAGCCTGTTGCGCGAAATTCCCGACCTGAAAGTGAACGTTCCGCAGGGTGCGTTCTATCTTTTTCCCGATGCAGGTGCATATCTGGGACGGAGCGCAGGCGGGCGCGTTATCGGCGATATTGGTGAGCTGGCGATGTATCTGCTTGAGACTGCGAATGTTGCGACCGTCGGCGGGGCTGCTTTCGGCGCTCCGCGATGCCTGCGACTCTCGTATGCCACTTCAGAAGACAATCTTACCGAAGCTATCAGGCGGATAAAGGCGGCTTTGTTGCAGCTTAAATAAGCCGAAAAACGAGTTTGCAGCGATGGATCGTGAACAAAAAGAAGCTGTTTGGGCGGCGATTATTGCGTTGGCAATCACGTCGTTGCCATGGATCGTCTTTATCGTTGACGGGATTTTCGCGCTGCATCTGAAGCAATACGGTATGGAGCCGCTGACAGTCAGCCGTTTGTACGGTATTTTCACTATGCCTTTCCTGCACGACGATTTCGACCATCTGATGTCGAACACGCCGTCGCTGTTTCTGCTGACTTTCGGACTGTTCCTGTTTTACGATCGCAAAGCTTGGAGTATGCTATTTAACCTCTACATTATCAGCGGTATAACGGTCTGGTTTATGGGCAGGGAAGGGACGGTACACGTTGGCGCGAGCGGACTGATTTACGCTATGGCGGCGTTTCATTTCCTGTCGGGACTGCTCCGCAAAGTGCCGCGTCAGATGGCATTTGCGCTGTTAGTTGCTTTCCTCTACGGCGGTTTTGTATGGGCGTTTTTCCCTGAGATTTACAAGTTTACGAACATCTCGTGGGAAGGGCATTTGTCGGGCTTGCTGACCGGTATCGCCCTTGCATTTCATTATCGCCGTTTTGGTCCGCCAATGCCGCCCGACCCCTTTGTGGACGAAGAAGAAGATGCTGATTTCGAGGCAGAAAGACTGCGAATAGAAGACGTTATTCGCAAAGTGGATGAAAAAAAACAATCTACTAACTACTTAAAAAAAACATGTCCCCCATCCAAATAATCCTGACAATAGCCG
Source organism: Tannerella sp. (assembly GCA_031272455.1). Taxonomy (GTDB): domain Bacteria; phylum Bacteroidota; class Bacteroidia; order Bacteroidales; family Tannerellaceae; genus Tannerella. The sequence goes on from JAISTS010000132.1 coordinate 2,194, forward strand.
CATATTTTGCCGTCCTGTTCACGGTATCGTACATTGCGGGAAAGAAGAGCGACAACGCCGGTTTTTTTGTCGGCAATCGCAAGTCGCTATGGTTTGTAGTCGCTTTTGCGATGATTGGTTCAAGCATTTCGGGCGTAACGTTTGTGTCCGTTCCGGGAATGGTCGGCGCGGGCGCGTTTTCGTACCTTCAGATGGTGCTCGGTTTCGTTTTCGGGCAGGCGCTGATAGCATTTGTGCTTGTGCCGCTGTTTTACCGTATGCGTCTCACGTCGATTTACGAATATCTTGACAACCGTTTTGGAGTGTCGTCGCATCGCACCGGTGCGTGGTTTTTCTTCATTTCCAAGATGTTGGGCGCTGCAGTGCGGCTGTTCTTAGTCTGCCTGACCTTGCAACTGCTCGTCTTTGAGCCGCTGCAACTGCCTTTCGCACTGAACGTTGCCTGCACCGTCGCGCTCGTTTGGCTCTACACCTTCCGTAGCGGCGTTAAGTCGCTTATCTGGACCGATTCGCTGAAAACGTTCTGCCTCATAGCCTCGGTCGGGCTGTGTATTTATTTCGTTGCCAAGGATTTAGGCTTGACGTTTGGAGGATTGTTTGCTACCGTAACCGACAGCGAAATGTCGAAGATGTTTTTTTTCGACGATTTCAATGATAAGCGTTTCTTTTTCAAGCAGTTTCTCGCCGGCGTCTTTACTATGATAGCGATGACCGGGCTTGATCAGGATATGATGCAGCGCAACCTGAGCTGTCGCAACTCGCGCGACTCGCAGAAAAACATCCTTACGGGCAGCGTTATGCAGTTCTTTATCAACCTGTTATTTCTTGTTCTCGGCGTATTGCTCTATACTTTCACGGCTCAACGGGGCGTGGCAAATCCCGCCAAAAGCGACGAGCTGTTTCCGATGATTGCCACCGGCGACTATTTCCCCGCCATCGTAGGAGTGCTGTTTATTGTCGGGCTGATTTCGTCGGCTTACGCCACGGCAGGCTCGGCGCTTACAGCGCTAACGACCTCGTTTACAATAGATATAGTCGGCACGGAAGGCAAAAGCGAAACGACTGTCCGCAGCTTGCGCAAACGCATACACGCGGCTATGGCATTCGTGATGGGCGTAGTGATTTTTGTGTTTAATATGCTGAATAACACCACCGTAATCGACGCCGTTTATACGCTGGCAAGCTATACCTACGGACCTATCCTCGGAATGTTCGCATTCGGCATTTTTACGAAAAAACAGGTACGCGACTGTTTTGTGCCGCTTGTAGCCATCGTTTCGCCTGTGCTCTGCTTTGTGCTTCAGCGTAATTCCGAAGTCTGGTTTAATGGCTATCAGTTTAGTTATGAATTGCTGATACTTAATGCCTTATTTACATTTGTCGGAATGTTGGCGCTGTCGAAAAAGAAAGAGCGCATTTGAGCCATTGCGAAAAAAAAAATTCTGTTGTCGTTAAACTTTCTTCTTCCTGCGCCGTCTATCTTTCGTACTAAAATTTGTTTTATGTTAAGAGGAAGACATTTATTATCACTGTGTATGATGCTTTTAGCCATCCCGCTCTCTGCTCAGGTAGAACTTCGCGGAACGGTGGTCGAACAAAGCACAAAAGAACCCGTCGAGCAGGCGACCGTAGCGCTGCTCAATGTTAAAGACAGCTCGCTTGTTACGGGAGTAGCAAGTGGCAGAAACGGCTCGTTTTCAATCAAAAATGTTAAAGCAGGCAACTACCTGATGCACGTTACTTTTGTCGGTTATGTGCCTGTTTATAAGGAATTGCAGGTTACGGGCAGGACTAATCCCGTCAGGGTAGGGCAGATAGAACTCTACGACGACGCTATTTTGCTCGACGACGCGGTCGTTACCGGTAAAGCCCCTGAAGTACAGGTGATTGCCGATACAATAGTATATAATGCCGACTCGTACAAGGTGTCTGAAGGTTCAGCCCTTGAAGAACTTATCAAACGCATACCCGGCGCCGAAGTTGACGACGATGGCAACATAACCATCGGCGGCAGGACGGTAAGCCAGTTTATGGTTGACGGCAAAGACTTCTTCCGCGACGACCCGCAGGTAGCCTCAAAAAATCTTCCCGCAGATATGGTCGAGAAGCTCCGCGTCTTCAACCGTAAGACCGAGCAGGCGCAGATGACCGGCTTCGACGATGGCGAAGAAGAGACTGTTATCGACCTCACTACTCGCGGCGGACAGGGTATCAACGGTACAATGATCAACGCCAATCTCGGCGCAGGTAACGACCTGCAAAACACGGGATTGCTCACGCAGGCTGACCGCGACTTCCGCTATTCGGGCAACGCTTTTGTCAACAGAGGCAACGGCAGCGACCGTATAACCCTCATGATAGGCGCCAATAATACCAACAATATGGGCGGTATGAACATCATGGGCGGCGGCGGAGGCGGCGGAGGTGGACGTATGACTTTCGGCGGCGGAGGCGGCGGCTTTGGCGGCGGCTTCGGCGGTCTGTCCACAGCAAAAAATATGATGCTCGGCTTCAATAAGGAATTTTCTAAAACACTGTCGATCAATGGCGACGTCCGCTTTAACGATCAAGACAATCACGCCGAATCAATTTCCGAAACTTCAACCATTTCCGACGTTCTCTCGCAGCTCGACAAAGTCAACTCGCTGACCGATCGTTCGGGACAGAATATCGGAGCCAATATGAGGCTGGAGTGGAAACCAAACAGCCAAAACACTCTTATCTTCCGTCCGAATATACGTATCAACAAAACCAACAGCTATAGCGATCAGACTACTGACCGGCTTAACTATAACACGCTCGAAACTATCTTTGAATCAAGCACGTTGAGCGACAGCAAGGGCAATACTTTTACTCTTGGCGGTAACCTCGACTTTGCGCACCGCTTCGACAAAGAAGGACGGGTCTTCAGCATCAATGCCCGCGCCAACCTCAGCGATTCGTGGACGCAGGGCAAGACATACTGGGAAAGTCTGAACTTTGTTGACAATGTGTATGACAACACGACAAGGCGCAATCAGCGTACCGAAAACGATGACGACAACAACACCTATCGTGTCAATGTGTCGTTTGTCGAGCCGTTAAGCGCAAAATGGTTGCTGCAAGTCAATTATCGTATATCGCAAACGAGAACTACGAGCCTCAACAGCACCTACGATATCAATCCGATCGACCGTTCGATATTCAATCCGGCATTTAACGCGCTGACAGATACGGCAGTTATCAATCCTGAACAGAGCCGCAGCACGCGCCGTACATCGACCGAACAGCGCTTTGGCATCAATATCAAACTGCGCGAAACAAAGAAATACGACCTCACGCTCGGTTTTAATGTTGACCCGACACGCTCGATCAACGAAACACTGCAACCCTCATCCGGCAAGATATCCAGCGCCCATATAGCGCACAACTATGGACTGCGCTTGCCGAATATTATGGGCGATTCAGTCATATCGTCCATACCGCAAGATGTGGTCAACTTCTCGCCGATTATCTATTACAGGTATCAGTGGAACGACCGTACCTATCTGCGTTTCAATTACGAAGGAGAGACAAACCAGCCGTCGTCAACACAGTTGCGCGATTATATTGACGAACGCGACCCGACCAACCTCGTGCAGGGTAACCCCTCGCTCAAACCAGGATATACCAACGAGTTGAGCCTTGAGTTCAATAAATATGTACCCGAAACGCAGTTGATGTATCGCTTCGACATCAGGGGCAACTTCTCGTTCAACGACATAACTTCGGTTACAACTATGTACACCGATGGTACGCGCCTGACAACTTACAAAAATGTCAACGGCAACTGGAACGGTAACGCGGGCGGTATGTTCAATGTCCCGCTGAAGAATAATAAATTTTCCGTATCCAACTTCGCGATGCTCGCTTTGAGCAAAGCAAATTCGTATGTGAACGAAAATCTGAACACGGGTAATTCAACCGTGCTGATGACCCGTCCAAGTATAAACTTCAGAAAAACAAGCACTACGGCTACGGGAACCAGTATTTTTATGAGTCTGAACGGCTCGTTCGGTTATAATAACGTTGTCTATACGCTCAACACCGAGAATAACCAGCGCACCTACAACTATGGCGCAGGCTTTATCTTCAACCTTGAGCTGCCTCATAACTGGGTCATCGACAGCAATTTAAACTGGAATAAAACCGAAGGGCTTGGCGAAACATACTCTGTGTCGCAGACGCTTTGGAACGCATCCATAACCAAAAACCGTATCCTGACCGGCAAGTACGGCAACGGCGGACTGAAATTTGAGGTCAACGATATACTGCAAGACAGACGAAGCATTATGTCGAACGCCACAACTAACGGATTTACAGCCAGTCAGTCGCTCGTGATGCCAAGCTATTTCTTAGTCAGCTTCGTATATAATTTCACATCCTTCAAGTTCAACGGACCTCAGGGCGACTTCAGACGCCCCGGCTTTGGTCCCGGCGGACCGGGCGGACCCGGCGGTGGCGGACCTCCTCCGGGTGGCGGAGGACCTCCGGGAGGTGGAGGCTTCGGCGGCAGACGCGGCGGCGAACCTACGGACTGATGCGAGGATTAAGGCGATAAGCGGCTACCAGTCAATCGCTTGCTGACCGGATGCGATAAGATAATCGTTGGCACGGCTGAAATGATGATTGCCGAAAAATCCGCGATGCGCCGCGAGCGGCGAGGGGTGTGCGGACTTCAAAATAAGGTTGCGTGATCCGTCGATCACGCTTCCTTTCTTTTGGGCATACGCGCCCCAAAGCATATAAACGATGTAGCGTCGTTCGGCATTGAGGCAGCGGATAACGGCGTCGGTAAACGTTTCCCAGCCCTTGTTCTGGTGCGAGCCTGCGGCATGTGCGCGTACGGTCAGAGTGGCGTTGAGCAGCAACACCCCTTGGTCAGCCCAGCGCGTCAGGTCGCCGCTCGCGGGAGCAGGCTTGCCCAAATCCGACCGTATCTCCTTGAAAATGTTGACTAACGACGCGGGGAACGTCGCTCCGTCGCGCACCGAGAAGCATAGCCCGTGCGCCTGCCCCGGCTCGTGGTACGGATCCTGACCGAGCAAAACGACCTTCACGCGGTCGAACGGACAGTGCTCAAACGCATTGAAAATCAGACCGGCAGGGGGATAAATCATCGTGTTACGGTACTCTTCGCGCACAAAATCAGTCAGTTGCACGAAATAATCTTTCTTAAATTCGTCGGCAAGCAGCTCTTTCCAGCTTTGTTCTATCTTTACATCCATGGTCGAAATACTTTTTATGCAACAAAAGTAAGAATTTTTGCCGTGTTACAAGAATTTTTTGTTACTTTTGCGCCGTTTTAACAGGGGCCCCGTAGTTTAGTGAATAGAACGTCAGATTCCGGTTCTGAAGGTCGTGGGTTTGAGTCCCGCCGGGGTCACCCCTTCGATTACAAATATGAGCAAGAGTATTTTAATAACCGGCGCCAACGGACAGCTTGGCAACGCTATCAGGCGAATAGCTGTCGAAAGAAGCGATATGGAGTTTTATTTCACTGATATTGAGGATATTGATTTGTGTGATAAGGCGCAGATTTCCGGATTTGTCGCGAGCCGCAATATTGGCTATATCCTTAATTGTGCGGCTTATACGGCAGTTGACCGCGCCGAAGACGAGCCTGAACTCTGTATGCGCGTCAACCGCGATGCCGTGCAGAATGTCGGCGAAGTGGCTAATGCTCATAATATCAAAGTGATACATATCTCGACCGATTATGTGTTTGACGGCAGCGGCAAGCGTCCCTATCGCGAAGACGACAAGCCCAATCCCCAATCGGTTTACGGCAAAAGCAAGCTCGAAGGCGAAAAAGCGCTGCTCGCGACCTGCCCTGCGTCGGTTGTCATTCGCACCGCGTGGCTCTATTCCGAATATGGCAACAACTTCTTAAAGACGATGTTACGTCTTGGCAGCGAACGTCCGTCAATCAATGTGGTAAACGACCAGATTGGCGCCCCGACGTATGCAGGCGACCTTGCCGAGGCGATGTTGCGCATAGTCGAAAGTCCGGTTTTCATCGCCGGCATCTTTCACTATTCAAACGAAGGCGTATGCAGCTGGTACGATTTTGCCGTCCGTATAATGCAAATGGCTAATTTGCAGTGCGTTGTCGATCCAATCACTACCGCCGAATATCCGACACGCGCCAAGCGACCCTCTTACAGCGTGCTCAGCAAAGAAAAAATCAAACAAACTTATGGCGTGGACGTTCCCGCGTGGGAAACAAGCCTCGCAACCGCAATTAAACGACTATGAATATTACCGAAGAAATAGAACGCCGAAGGACATTTGCCATCGTCAGCCATCCCGACGCGGGAAAAACTACGCTGACAGAGAAACTGCTGCTGTTCGGAGGCGCAATACATATCGCAGGAGCCGTCAAATCGAACAAAATCCGCAAGACAGCTACGTCTGACTGGATGGAAATCGAGAAACAGCGCGGCATTTCGGTCGCCACCTCAGTTATGGCGTTCGACTACGAAGATTACAAGATTAACATTCTCGACACGCCCGGACATCAGGATTTTGCCGAAGACACGTTTCGCACCCTGACGGCTGTCGATAGCGTGATTATCGTTATCGACGCCGCGAAAGGCGTTGAAGCCCAGACACGTAAGCTGATGGAAGTTTGCCGTATGCGCAAGACGCCCGTCATCGTTTTTATCAACAAGATGGACCGCGAGGGCAAAGACCCGTTCGACCTGCTTGACGAAATCGAAGCCGAGCTGAAAATCCACGTCTGCCCGCTGAGCTGGCCCATTGAGATGGGGCAGCGTTTCAAGGGAGTATATAATATGTACGCACGTAAGCTCGACCTCTATACGCCAAGTAAACAGACGATTACGGAGAGTGTCGAAATCCGCGACCTCAACAGTCAGGCGCTCGAAACGCATATCGGCGAAGCGCTGGCGGCTAAACTGCGGGCGAATATCGAGCTGATAGATGGCGTTTATCCGGCTTTCGATGTGGCGACATATCTTTCGGGCGACGTGGCTCCCGTCTTTTTTGGCTCGGCGCTTAACAACTTTGGCGTCAAGGAGTTGCTCGACTGTTTTGTGCGTATTGCACCTTCGCCGCGCCCCGTCCGCGCCGTCGAACGTACTGTTGACCCGATGGAAAGCGATTTCACGGGCTTCATATTCAAAATCCACGCCAATATGGATCCTAACCACCGCAGTTGCATTGCGTTTGTCAAAGTCTGCTCAGGTCGGTTTGAGCGCAACGCGGCGTATCGACACGTCAGGCTCGACAAGACGCTGCGTTTCAGCAGTCCGACGGCATTTATGGCGCAGAAGAAAGAGATTGTGGATGAGGCTTTTGCGGGCGATATTGTCGGGCTGCCCGACACCGGCAATTTCAAGATTGGCGACAGCCTGACGGCAGGCGAAAACCTTCATTTCAAGGGACTTCCGAGCTTCTCGCCGGAGATGTTCAAATATATCGAAAACGCCGACCCGATGAAAGCCAAGCAACTGAACAAAGGCGTCGAGCAGCTGATGGACGAAGGCGTGGCGCAACTGTTTGTCAATCAGTTTAACGGACGCAAAATCATCGGCACTGTGGGACAGTTGCAGTTCGAGGTCATCCAGTATCGCCTGCTGCACGAATACGGCGCACAATGCCGCTGGGAGCCGCTGTCGCTCTACAAAGCCTGCTGGATCGAAAGCGACGACGACGAGGCGCTGGCGCATTTCAAACGCCGCAAATCGCAATATATGGCGACCGACCGCGATGGTCGCGATGTCTATTTAGCTGATTCACAGTACGTATTGACGATGGCGCAACAGGATTTTCCCGACATCAAATTCCATTTCACTTCGGAGTTTTGACAAAAAAACAAGGTTGGACCGACAAAAATCCAACCCTGAAAGCATTGATTACTTTTGAAATTAATTTGTACTATATGGTTACGTCATCATAGCTTTTTTTACAAATGGTATTGCATTGCTAATTCGCCGCAAAGTTACGGGTACTTATGCGGGCGTGCAATACCTAAAATGAGGTATTTTTACGTAGCCACAGTGTTTTTTTATTCGTAAACGATGCCGCCGAGAACGGTCATCAGGGCTTTTGTGTCAATGATATCTTTATCGAGACAGCTCATAATATCGCGGTCAAGCACCACAAAATCAGCATATTTACCTGTCTCAATCGAGCCTTTAACATTCTCGCTGAACATAGCGTAGGCGCCCCAGATGGTGAACGACTTCAGCGCCTCTTCGCGCGTCATCTTCAGTTGAGGATACCAGCCTCCTGCGGGTTGCCCCTGTTGGTTGCAGCGCGTTACGGCGGCATAAAAACCGTGATACGGATTGACATACTCGACGGGCGCATCCGAACCGTTGGGAATGACGCCTCCCTTGTCGATGACAGTGCGCCACGCATAGGCGTAATTCGCTCGTTCACTGCCAATTCGCGTTTCGGCAAATGGCATATCCGATGTCGCGTGAACGGTCTGCATCGAGGCGATAATGCCATTGTCTATCAGCCTGTCGAAATCGTCGGGATGGACGTTCTGAAAATGCTCTATCCGGTATCTGTGGTCGGCTTGCGGATTTTCGCTCAACACCCGCTCGTAAACGTTAATTGTCTGGCGCACAGCAGCATCGCCTATAGCGTGTGTCGATGCCTGAAAGCCTTCTTCGCGTACACGTTTGACGAGGCTGTAAAACTCGTCGTCAGTCATACGCGGATTGCCTTTATGACCGGGTCTGTCGTTGTAATCGTCTAAAAACCAAGCACTACGCGAGCCGAGCGAGCCGTCGGTAAAAAATTTCACCCCGTTGACCGACAATTTCCCGTCGTACAAATCCAGTACCGGTTTGTTGCCGTCCGCCAGATAAGGGATATCTTCGCCGATGCTAAGCAATTCGTAGGCGCGGACGTGCAGCAGCCCTCGCGAATAAGCGTCTTTCAGCATTTTGATATTTTCGTAGCTCGTTCCGGCGTCCATCAGCGAAGTGATGCCATAGTGCAGGGCTTCCTCGTCAGCGCGTTGATAATAAGCCAATTTCCTTTCAGCCGACGGCTCTGGGATTTTGCTCGACACTCCGTCTATCGCCGTGTCGGTAAGTATTCCAGATGGCTCGCCCGATGCTGTGCGAATGATTTCGCCTCCCTGAGGATCGGGTGTCGCAGCTGTTATTCCTGCTATTTCCAACGCTTTAGAGTTGACCCATACCGAATGACCGTCTTTGCGCGACAGGCATACGGGATTATTGGGTGCGACGGCGTCAAGCTCCTCTTTGCGGGGCCATTCGGCGACATCCCAGACTTCGTGCGACCAGCCGGAGCCGGTTATCCACTCGCCGGGTTGCAGTTTTGCTACTTCGGCAGCCACCGCTTTCAGGATTTCAGCCTTCGGTTTTTCGTAAATATCTATCGCCAGCAGCGATTCGCCCAAGTCCATATAATGGAGATGGCTTTCGATAATTCCCGGCACGACAGTTTGTCCCTTAAGGTCAATGATTTGAGTATCAGCTGATTTTAGCTTATCAACCATCTCGGCGTCATTCCCGACGTACAGGATTTTGTCGCCACGGACAGCAATGATGCTCGCCTTTGAAAAATTCTTATCGACGGTATAAACATTGCCGTTTGTGAAAATTTTGTCAGCCTTTTCCGTCGCCGGTGAGCAGGAAATGGCAATAATAGCTGTAATACAGCACATTTCGATGATTTTATTAAAAAACGTAATTCTTGATTTCATTTGCTGTTTTTACTTTTTTTATGCAAAGTTAGGCATTATTTTTCGGTATTTTGTTCATTGTTGTGCATTATCATAAAATTTTTTTCTAACTTTGCGGAAATTTTTAACCAATAAAAGAAAAAACAAACGTATGAAACATTTGAGATATTTATTTGCAATTTCGCTGATGCTCATGTCGTTCAACTGCTCTAATGCGCAGTCGGACAAGGGAAAAGGCGAAGTGATTGTGATGGACAAGGCAGAATTTCTGGCTAAGATTTACAATTACGAAAAGAACAAAGAAGAGTGGGTCTATGAGGGCGACAAGCCCTGTATCGTTGACTTTTATGCCGACTGGTGCGGACCTTGCAAGCGCGTAGCTCCGATTATGAAGGAGTTGGCGGCGCAGTATAACGGCGATGTGCTGTTCTACAAAATTGATGTCGATAATGAGAAAGAACTGGCTTCGGTGTTCGGTATCACCAGTATCCCGACAATTTTGTTCGTTCCCGTTAAAGGCAAACCGCAGGCTGCGCTTGGCGCGTTGCCCAAAGAAACGCTTGTAGAACAGATAGAGAAATTTCTCCTCGCCAACAAGTAAGCGATTATTTTTTCTCAATAGCAAAAGGGCTGTATCAATGATAATTATGATACAGCCCTTATTTGTTTTCAGTGTAAAACCGACGTGTACGGGGTTCTAAAAGATTATTCAGCCGGAGCTTCTTCTTTCGGAGCCTCTTCTTCTTTCGGAGTTTCTTCTGTTGCCGGAGCTTCCGGTTCGGCGGGCGTTTCTGCAACAGGCTCTTCCGCAGGTGCGGCTTCCTCTGCCGGAGCAACTTCCTCTACGACGGGAGTAGTTTCTTCCGCAGTAGTGGTCTCTACAGGAGCGGCTTCAGCTACAGGTTCCGCTGCAACTTCCGCTGCCGGTGCGTCGTTAACTGCTTCTTCTGCCGTTTCTTCGACCGTCCCCGTCGCTTCAGCAATAGCTTCTTCGGCTTCTTTAGCTGCCGCTTTTGCTGCTTCGGCAGCCTCGGCTGCTATCTCGGCGCGTTTGCGTGCGACTTCTTCGGCTCTCGTCTTATTTACCTCTTTTTCAGCTGTAAGCCGTGCTTTGTCAACTGCTTTCAAGGATTCGCGCGCGTTGTCTTTGACTGCCTGTAAAGCATGTTTCTTTTCGGTGATCCATGCCTCAAATTTAGCTTCAGCCGCCGCCTCGTCGAATGCGCCTTTCTTAACGCCTTCGAGCAAGTGTTTCTTCAGGCATACGCCTTCGCGACTGAGTATCATACGCGCCGTGTCGGTCGGCTGTGCGCCAACCTGTAACCAATACAAAGCTCTCTCGAAATTCAAATCTATTGTAGCAGGATTAGTATTCGGATTATATGAACCTATCCTTTCAATAAATTTTCCATCACGTGGAGCCCTGCTGTCTGCGACAATGATCTGATAATAGGCGTAACCTTTACGACCATGTCTTTGCAATCTGATTTTTGTTGCCATTAGTTTTGAATAAAATTAATTAAGTTTTGTATTAAAGCGGCTGCAAAGATAATAAAAAAGATTTGATCGACAATCTTTGTGTGATCTTTTTTGCCGAAATTGACCGATCTTTTTGCGATATGTCCATTTATCTTGTATATTTGTACCGTAAATATTGATTGAATATGAGGAAAACATTATTGGTTATTGTTGTTTTTT
>JAISTS010000022.1 GCA_031272455.1 Tannerella sp.
GACAAAACAGGCAATGTGTTTATCCCGCGGGCAACCGTGATGTACGATGTAGCAAAAATTTTGCAAATCCGCGCCGCATATTCCCAAGGCTACCGTGCGCCGCAGATTTTTGACGAAGATTTGCATATCGAAACTTCCGGCGCACGCAAAGTGCTGAACGTCAATTCGCCCGACTTGAAACAGGAAAACAGTTCCAGTTTTACACTTTCTTTCGATTTTAATAAGAACTTCGGAAAAAGCAATCTGGGCATACTTGTTGAAGGTTTTATTACACAGTTACACAATCCTTTCCGCAACGAAATAGGCACTCCGGACGAAAACGGCACCGTAATTTATACGCGCATCAATGCCACAAAAGGTGCAACCGTACAGGGCATGAATACCGAAGTGAAAGCGGTCTTATCGTCCCAGCTGACTGTTAATGGGGGTTTTACAGCACAGTCGAGCCGCTACAAGGAAGCGGGCGATTTCGGCGAGAAGCGCTTTTTCCGCACGCCTGACAATTACGGCTTCATTACCGCAGACTGGGATTTCCTGAAAGATTTTTGTTTCTCAGTATCAGGAAATTACACCGGTAAAATGCTCGTGCCCTATTTTGGCAGTTTGCTTCCCGCCGGTGATTTGCGCGATGCAGGCGAACTGCACACTTCCAATCCGTTTTTCGATGCAGGGGCAAGGTTGCAGTATAATATGCGGGTTTCCGAAGATATTACAATTCAATGGTTTGCAGGCATAAAAAACATTTTCAACTCCTACCAGTCCGATTTCGACAAAGGCATTGATCGCGATCCGTCATATATTTACGGTCCGGCGCTGCCACGAACCGTTTTTGTTGGTTTTAAAATTAGTAATGTTTTGTAGCATATTTATTTGTGAAAATGTCGTAAATTTGCGTCGAGTTTAATGTTAATAGAAGTGATAATCGACATCAATCAAATAAGCAAAACCTATCGCGGCAACGCATCGCCTGCGCTTAACGACCTGACGCTCAGCATCCGACGCGGAGAGATCTTCGGCTTGCTTGGTCCAAATGGCGCGGGAAAATCGACGCTGCTCAACATACTTTGCGGGCTGCTGACCTTCGACCGCGGAACGGTTACGGTGTGCGGCTACCCGCTGCCGTCGCGCCTCGACGACATCAAACCGCTTATTGGCGTCGCACCTCAGGACATCGCGCTCTATCCCACTCTGACAGGCTATGAAAACCTGAAAATCTTCGGCGGAATTTACGGAATGAAAGGGCAGCCGCTCGAACAGCGCATCAGCGAAATGCTGTCGTTTTTCGGTCTCGAACACAGCAAAAACAAACGTATCGACGCCTATTCGGGCGGGATGAAACGGCGTATCAACCTGATAGCCGGACTGTTGCATCGTCCCGAAGCGCTGTTCCTCGACGAACCGACAGTCGGGATTGACGTGCAGTCGAAAACGCTGATCCTCGACAACCTGAAACAGATCAACAGCGAAGGCACAACCATCATTTACACTTCGCATTATATGGAAGAAGCCGAGCAGCTGTGTACGCGCGTCGCTTTTATCGACGAGGGCAGGCTGCTTTGCGAAGGCGCTCCCGCCGAACTGCTTCACGAACAGGGCTGTACGGACGGTAATTTGGAATCGCTCTATTTACAATTAACCGGAAAAAAACTGCGCGACTGATGAGACAACTTATTTCACTCCTCTACAAAGACTGCCTACTGCTCTTGCGCGACCGCGCCGGACTCTGCCTTTTGTTCCTGATGCCGTTGGCTTTGGTGGTGATAATGACTTACTTGCAGGATGGAGTTATCGGTGCTATCAGCGAAAACCGTATTTCGGTGCTGCTGCTCAACCTCGACGAAGGCTCGCTCGGTCAGTCGGTCGAACAGCAGATCGTCGGGTCTGAGTCCTTCGATGTCGCTATGGCGGAAGGCGACGAGACAGACCTCGTAAAATCCGTAGCCGGAGGCGATTATATGATAGGCGTCGTCGTCCCGTCGGGTATTTCCGACTCCATACGCAGCACAGCTTCGCGGATGATGCATAACATTTTCAACGGCGCTGATGAAACATTAGCATCACACCCCGCGCGGATAAAAATCTTTATCGACCCGACATTGCGCGCTGCATTTCGCAACACACTGGTTAGCACGATGAAAGAATACGCTGCCCGTACCGAGCGCGACATTATGTTGCAGGAAATGACCTTACAGATGAACCGCCTGCTGCCGTTTCACGCCGGCGCCCTGCGCTATCCCGATAATCAGGTCGTCTTCGACGTGGAATACGCCCTGACGAAAGCCAATTCCGTACTCCCCAACGCCTCGCAGCACAACGTCCCAGCGTGGAGCCTCTTTGCTATCTTCTTCATAACTCTCTCATTGGCAGGCAATATGATAAAAGAACGCGACGACGGCAGTTTTCGCCGCCTCCTCACGATGCCATGTCCGTATTTTCTCTACCTGACGAGCAAAGCCCTTGTCTATTTGTGTGTTTGCTTGCTTCAACTCGCCCTGCTGTTTGCGCTCGGCGTCTGGCTGTTCCCGCATATCGGGCTGCCCGTACTGACGATTACGCCCGACCGACTGCCGCTGCTGCTTCTGATGGGCGTCTGTTCGGCGCTGGCTGCCATCGGCTACGGCATCCTTGTCGGCAAAATCACTACCGGCTATCAGCAGTCGTCGATCTTTGCGGCGGTCTCGATCATCATCTTCGCTGCTATCGGAGGAATTTGGGTGCCGGTGTTCGCCATGCCCGCCGTGATGCAGACTGTCAGCGTCGTTTCGCCGCTAAACTGGGGGCTTGACGGCTTTTATGACATCCTTATACGCGGAGGAAATCTCGGTGATATTTGGACGCAATGCGCTTTGTCGCTGGCGTTTGCCGCCGTCTGCATATTCTTTGCCGTCGCATATCACCGGATGAAAAAATTATGATATACCGATTTTTTTTTGTTCCTTTGCACAAAATCTGAAAACGAACCTATGGCGGATGAAGAAAAAATGGTGCTCCGCACCGAAGATTTAGTCAAGAAATACCGTGCGCGGACGGTAGTTAATCAGGTGTCTATCAACGTGCAACAGGGCGAAATCGTCGGCTTGCTCGGACCTAATGGCGCGGGCAAAACGACCACGTTCTATATGACCGTCGGCTTGGTCAGACCCAACGAAGGGAAAATTTTCCTCGACGACCTTGACATCACCGATTTCCCTGTCTATCAGCGGGCGCGGCGCGGCATCGGCTACCTTGCGCAGGAAGCGTCTATTTTCCGTAAGATGACCGTCGAAGACAACCTGCTGTCGGTGCTCGAAATGACCGGACAGCCGGAATCCTACCGCCGCGACAAACTCGAAAGCCTGATAGTCGAGTTCGGACTGCAAAAGGTGCGTAAAAACTTGGGCGACCGTCTGTCGGGCGGCGAGCGGCGCAGGGCGGAGATAGCACGTTGCCTTGCCATCGACCCGAAATTTATTATGCTTGATGAGCCATTCGCCGGCGTTGACCCTATCGCTGTGCAGGATATTCAGACCATCGTCGCCCGCCTCAAACACAAGAACATAGGCATCCTCATCACCGACCACAACGTTCACGAGACATTGAGCATCACCGACCGCGCCTACCTGCTATTCGAGGGCAAAGTGCTCTTTCAGGGCACTGCCGAAGAGCTTGCCGCCAATACCATCGTCCGCGAAAAATATCTCGGTCGCGACTTTGAACTGCGAAAAAAGGTGGTCGGTTAATGCCTAAACGGGAAAGAATTTATACATTTGCAGTGAAATAAAAAAGACAGTAAGATTATGCCAACATTATTTTATTATTTAGGACTAAAATTTTATTTTTACGCTAATGACCACGAACCTATACACGTTCACGTTAGTCATGAGGGCAATGAAGCGCGTTTTAATGTCGAAAATGAAATTCTGCTCATAGAAAATCATGGTTTAATACCGCGTGAAATAAAATGCGCCGAACTTGCCATTGAAGAAAACAGGGAAGTTATTATTCAGCGCTGGAGAGAATTTTTTAAAAAGGATACAAATGGTTAAAGTTAAAAATATCGAGATTGGCGCCGACCGAATCATTCTGTTTACCGAAAAAGGAATGGGTTATTATCCATTCAGGCTCTCATTGTGTCTGCAGAATGCTACGCCGCAACAGCGTAATGACTTTTCTTTGTCGCCGTTCGGTATTCACTGGCAGCAACTTGACGAAGATTTATGTTTTGACGGTTTCCTGTTTGAACAACCGATGTCAGATAAAATACGATACTTTTCTAACAGACCGTCGAATCGGCAGCCCCACCACATATCCGGTTAAATGCAATTCGGGAATAATGCCCATAAATATTGGCTGATTTTTTTTTTTTTTACTGTGTGTTGATAGCTTTATTAATAGTGTCAATATAGGCGAGGATTTCGTCGCGTCCGTCGCGCGTTTCGGCTGAAGATGAGAGGATGGGCGGCAGTTCTTCCCAAGTTTCGAGCAGCCGTTCGCTGTAGCGGCGTATGTTGTCGTTCAGACGGCTACGGCTGATTTTGTCTGTTTTGGTGAAAATCAGTGCGAAAGGGACGCCGTTTTCACCCAGCCACTGTATGAAATCGAGGTCGTTTTTCTGCGGCTCGTGTCGGCAGTCAATAAGTACAAACAGGTTTGTAAGCGCCTCGCGACCAAGTATATATGTTTCGATAATTTGGCGTATGCTGTCGCGTCCTTCGCGTCCGCGTCGTGCGTAGCCATACCCCGGCAGGTCAACGAGATACCAGTTGCCGTTGATGAGAAAATGGTTGATTAGCTGTGTTTTGCCGGGTGTTTGAGACGTTTTTGCTAAACGTTTGTTGCCCGTCAACATATTGACCAATGATGATTTGCCGACGTTAGAGCGCCCGATAAACGCATATTCGGGCAGTCCGTCGGCGGGACATTTCTTATAGTCGGAATTGCTTGCTATAAATTCAGCAGATTTAATATCCATATTATCAAGTTTTTAAATTGTTTTTATCTATATGTGCCGAGCCGATGAACAGTCCTGCAAATGTCAACACGCCGTTGAGCATCAATATTTCGTAGCCAAATCGGTAACCTGTTGATGCTGTTATCGTTCGTTCGATGGCACAGCTGAGCAGCGGCGCTGCGATGCAGACGAAAGGCGTCAGGCGATTGTTCGGCATACGTCGTGTGAACAGCCCGAAAGTGAACAGCCCAAGCAGCGGACCGTAAGTGTAGGATGCAATAGTGTAAATCGCGTCGATAACACTCCTGTTATTCAGCTCTTTAAACATCAGGATTATCAAAACAAAGACCGCCGATACGAGAATATGAACCCGTTGCCGAGTGCGTTTTGAGCGCAGGTTTTCGCTGCTGTCAATCTCCAGTATATCAATGCAAAATGAAGTTGTCAACGCTGTCAGTGCGGAATCTGCGCTGCTGAAGGCGGCAGCGACGATGCCGACAGTGAAAAAGAGCAACACAACGCCGCCAAGCTCGCCCGAAGTGCAGAACATAGGCAGTATGTCGTCGCCCGCTGCGGGAAGAGTGATATTCAGCCTGTTAGCCGCTACAATCAGCAATATTCCGAGCGATAGGAAGAGAAAATTTATCGGCGTGAAAGCAAAACCGTAGCAGTACATATTGCGTTTGGCTTCGCGCAAGTTGCGGCAGGTCAGGTTTTTTTGCATCATATCCTGATCAAGTCCGGTCATTACGATAGTGATGAACATCCCGCTCAAAAACTGTTTCACGAAATGCTGTGAGCTGTTCCAGTCAGCAAATTCAAACAGCCGGAAATGTGGACTTTCGGCTATTGACTGTGCCATGCCGCTGAAACTCAATCCGAGCCGCTCACCGAGTTGCCAGATTATCAGTGCGGGCATAGCGACGAGGCAGACGGTTTGCAGCGTGTCGGTCCAGATTATCGTTTTTATGCCATTACGGAAAGTGTAAATCCATACAATAAACACGCTTGCGACGGTGGTCAACCAAAACGGAATATGCAGACGGTCAAACACGTAGGTTTGCAAAATCAGTATCACGAGATACAGCCTTGCCGCTGCTCCGGTCAACTTCGAGAGCAGAAAAAACGAGGCTCCGGTTTTGTAGCCACTCCTGCCGATGCGGTCGCGCAGGTAGGTGTAAATCGACGTCAGACGTAGTCGGTAATACAGCGGCAGCAGCACTTCGGCAATCACCATATAGCCGAAAAAAAAGCCGATAACCATCTGCATATAAGTCATATCCGTCTGCCTTACCCAGCCCGGGACGGATACAAAAGTAACACCCGACAGAGACGAACCTATCATTCCGACAGCTACGATGTACCAAGGCGAGCGACGATTGCCGAGAAAAAACGCCTCATTACGCGAACCGTTCCTTCCCGTTAAGCCCGCAATGAGCAGTAAAACAGCGAAATACGCTATGACAACCAATAAAATAACCATCAACGTCGATAAGAAAATTTTACTGCAAATGTAGCTCTTTTACAGCGATTTCCAAAAACTCCGGCGTTTTTTGCTTGATTTTTCAAAAAAAATCACATACCTTTGTGCCTGATTTGATAAAGATATGTACACAGATATTTTCAATCAGTTTCAGAGTTTTCTGAGGGGTGCGAACGGCGATTTTCAGATCCTCGAACACCGTGTGCCCGTCGAAAAACAGATGGAATATTTCAAATATGCTGACCGCCTGCGTCGCCGCAAACTTACTGATACAGAGGCGGATTATGACATCTTTCGCGAGGTGCTCGAAAATCCGTTTGCGACCGTCGATAGCAAGAAAAATGTGCTGGTGCGGCTGGCGCTCTCGAAAGGCGTAAAGGCGTTTCGCATCATCGAGCAGTATGCCCGTGAACCCGAACCTGAGCTTGCCGACTGGGCACATCTCGCACTTACCGAAAGCCGTATTGCCATCGAATCGGAGCTGCTCGACGAAAAACATATCTATATCTCGACGGGCTTGGGAGGCAGAAATAACAAGCTGCGTTTCTTCGGGTTAATGTCGTCCGAAAAAGGCGCACCTTTCTTGCCTTATCAAAAAGACATCATCGAAAAAGAGTTCGCCTTCGCTTTTCCGCAATACGACTGCGAAATCGAGCGCGTAACGGTGCGCACACGGCATGTCGAACTCGTTTTCCTTGCTCCGATAAATGCGGAAATACGCACTATGGTCGAGCGAGTGATGATAGAATGTAATCAATACGGCGACTTTCTTGCGAAAATGTTCACTTTGACTAACGTCAAAGAGCTTGACGACAGCGAGATAGCCGAAATACTGAAAGCTACTACGTAAATGGAAATACTGAAACAGGCTGTCAAATTCGGCGTCGTCGGCGTGGGCAATACGCTGCTAACTTTGTTAGTGATTTGGATAATGACCAAGCTGCTGGGCTGTGCCGATTTGCCGTCGAACTTTACCGGATATGTTATAGGGCTTATTAACAGTTATTTATGGAACCGAATGTGGACTTTCCACAGCAAAGCCGACTGGCTGAAAAGTGCGTTACGTTTCCTTGGCGTCTTCGCCGTCTGCTACGTGCTGCAGTCCTTAGCACTCCTCGCGATGCTGCGTTTCTGCCCCGACAATCCGCCGCTCTATACATTTATTAAGCCGATTTTGCAGTTTTTCCATATCGACGATCCGCGTTTCTATATTCATATCGTCGCAAACGTGTTATATACGATTATCAATTTCATAATCAATAAGTTCTATACTTTCAAAAACTGA
The DNA here is from genome assembly GCA_031272455.1 of Tannerella sp. Classification (GTDB taxonomy): domain Bacteria; phylum Bacteroidota; class Bacteroidia; order Bacteroidales; family Tannerellaceae; genus Tannerella. The sequence continues at coordinate 7,699 of JAISTS010000022.1, forward strand.
ACGACCATGGAAAAGCTATCTGTCATCATCCCGTGTTTCAACGAAGAAGCCGCGCTTGGAGAGTGCTACAGCCGCACCCGCACCGCCTTAAACGCTTTGGACTGCGCGACGGAAATAATTTTTGTCAACGACGGCAGTACAGACAGCACCCGCGCTATACTCGACGAGCTGGCGGCGAAAGATAACAACGTGAAAGTCATACACTTTTCGCGCAACTTCGGACATCAACCCGCTGTCTCGTGCGGTATCAAAAACTGCGATGCCGACTGGGCTATAGTGATGGATGCCGATATGCAGGACCCGCCCGAACTTATACCCGATATCCTGAACCTCGCACGTACGGAACACGCCAACAGCATCTATTGCGTCCGCACCTCGCGTGAGGAAGAAAGCCGGTTTAAGCTGCTGACAGCCAACTGGTTTTATCGCACTATGAACCGTATGAGCGAGGTGGAGTTTCCTCTCGATACGGGCGACTTCCGGCTTATCGACCGCAAGATAATGAATGAGTTTAAACGCCTGAAAGAGAACGGGAAATACATACGCGGACTGATCAGTTGGATAGGTTTCAAACAGGTGCCGTTCTACTACGTACGTAAAGCGCGAGTGGCAGGCACGACGAAATATCCGCTTCGCAAAATGATGAAATTTGCCACAAACGCCTTGCTGTATTTCTCCAAAAAACCGCTTCAGATTGTTATGGGACTGGGATTTTTTGCAATCATCATAGGTCTCATCCTTGCCATCTGGGTCATCCTCGGCAAGATATACGGCTTTAGCAATGCGGAGCTTGGATGGACGTCAACTATCACTGTAACAGTCTTTTTCGGTGGCGTACAGTTGCTCACCATTGGCGTCGTTGGGCAATATATCGGCGTCCTTTTCGACGAGATTAAAGACCGACCGGAATATATCATTGACGAGAAGCGTAATTTCTGATTTTCAGAATGTTACGACAAGCTCGGCGCCGCAGGTGAACGGCTTGCCCTGTTGCAGGAACGAATTGCCCTGCATCTCGAAATAAAACGTGTTATAGTGCGTGTTGAGCGTATTTTTCGTCCAGAGATTTAGCGAAACCGCCCCCTTGCCGATTCCGGCTTTGAGGTTGAGCAAGCCGTAAGCTTTCTGCTCGATATTGTTCGATTCTGTCCAGCAAATTTTGTCTGCGCCGCTGTATTGAGCGGTAAAATTGAACCTGTCAAGCGCCTTGTTTCTGAAATTTTTCAGGTAAGTGGCATAAAGCGAAAACGTCTGTCGCGGCACAAAAGGCAGGTAATGCCCCTTGAAATCGGTGCGTCCGTTGCTGTAATCGCTGAACGTAGCGTGTGTGTAGCCGTAATTCAATCCGGCGCTCATCCCATCAAACAGTTTTGCATTGAGCTGAATATCAACGCCTTTGCTCACCGCCTTGCCAGCATTGGTGAGCAGACGACCGTAGTTGGTGTATTGCGCCAGCTGCATATCGGCTATGTCAATATAGAACAGCGCCACCTCAGCCGTCAACCTGTCGCGCAACAGCTCTCCCTTGTAGCCTGCCTCATACGTCCAGCAGTATTCCGGCGCAAACGGGACAGTCTGCTTAAGGTCGATCGGCGTAGTGCTGAACAGCGTTTGCATTATCAGTTCGGCAAACAGCTGAATGTTGTAACCTCCTGTGTTAAAGCCTTTTGTGGCTGAAAGATACGCATAATGACGGTCGTTAAATTCATATTTCAGAGCAAATTTGGGCAGCAGCTGAAAATAATCTATTGACTGTTTGCCTGCCAATGTCGTGTCTTGTGCTATCGGTGCGGGCGGACCGGGCTGCACGAGGATATTCATAGCTATTGACGAGCGATAGTCGAGGTTGCTGCCGCCATAATCGAGCCGAAGACCTGCGGTAGCCGACAGTCCTTCGGTAAACAGGTGATTTATTGTCGATTGATGATAGATAGCAGCTCCGTACGAAGGCGTGTCGAAAAGTCCGGGATTGGGTATCAGGTCGTCCATAACTGTCAGTGTTACAGGTGCATTAGCTGTTGCGAGGTCGAGGTTTTGCTGGATACCGGCGTTCTTCCAATCAACACTCATATCGGTGCGGAATTTGTCGTAAAAACCGAACAGCCCAAACAGCCATCGGTAGTTGTTCGAGGTGTTCGATTTCAGTGTAATTTCCTCTGTAAAACTGCGTTGCGACTGCTTTTGATTTATCGAATACAGGTCTTCGGGCGAATAATCCTGGTCCATTTTCATCCGGTCGTCCAAACCCTGAAACGAGGTCGTCGATGTCAGCAGTACTTCTTCGTCGCGATATTCGAGGTTAAGCGCCGCCAGTCCTGTTTTACGCATATAAGACCCTGCCTCATTGTAATTTACGGGATCAGTAACGCCTGTCTCGGCATCGTATTTCATATAAGGGAAAGCCCCTTGGTCGGAAAAGTTGTAATTAGCTGTCAACGAGGCAGTAAAGGCTTCTGAAAAACGATAGTCGAAACGTAAATGTCCACATGCTGCGTCGAGTTTATCCGCTTTTTGTCCGGAATAAACGTTGGTAAAATAGCCGTTGTTGTGGTCGTAATATGCAGATAATGAGATGCCTGCCTTGTCGTTGATTTTTTGATGCGTCTCTCCTGTTGCGCGTAAAAGCCCGTAATTGCCTGCCGACACGCGGAACTCGGTCTTACGGTAATTGAGCGGCGACACGGTAAACACGTTCAGCAATCCGCCCATAGAATTGCGCCCGAATAGCGTTCCCTGCGGTCCGCGCAACAACTCGATATGCTGAATCGACTGGAAATCAAAGTCATATCCCGCCTTGTTCATTATTGGCACATTGTCGATATACAGCGCCGAAGCCTGGCTCGTGATGCGGTTGCCCACGCCACGGATATAGACCGGCGACGTCATCTTCGAGCCGTAGTCAGGCACAAAATAATTCGGAAGGAATGTCGATATATCTTTCAGATTTTCAATGTTTAAACCTCGTATTGCACGAGCAGGCAATATGGAAATGGAACCCGGCAGCTCCGACAGACGGTTAGTCTCTTTCGCACCCGAAGTAACGATGATTTCGTCAAGCAGGAAAGTCCTGATCGAGTCTTTCACCGGCGGTCTTTCCTCCGCTAATGCAGAAAAAGCCCAGAAAAACATTGCTGTAATGCTATATATTAATGTACGCATAGTCATCATTTAGAAAAATTAAAAAAAACGCCGCAAAGATAAGGCGCAATTTTGACTTTTCGGCATTACCGTTGTTGAAAAAAAAATATTCACCTCTGATTTTCTGTTTTTTTAACATTTATTCACTGTGATAATACGCTGTAAATATGCAATTTGCGCTGAAAATGGCATTGTTTTCTTAAAGCTCGTCCCGATGCGGAATTTACGCATTGTTGAAAACTTCTTGTTGCAGTATTGCGAAAATCGTTATACTTTTGGAACGTCATTAAAACGAAAATATGGAACCTTTTGTTCATTTGCACGTGCATACGCAATATTCGCTCCTCGACGGGATGGCTTCGATCGACGCGCTCATAGAAAAAGCGCAGAAAGACGGGATGAAGGCGCTCGCCGTTACCGATCATGGTAATATGTTCGGTATCAAGGAGTTCTACAATAAAGTCAAATATGTCAACTCGAAACACAAAGATGCGATAAAGTCTTGTGAATCAGAGCTAAAAACTATTGCTGCGAAAGCCGAGCCGACATCCGATGACGAGGAACGTAAAGCGGAATTGACACGCCAAATTGAAGCACACAAAAGCAAGATTTTCAAGGCAATACTCGGTTGCGAATGTTACTGCGCAAGGCACGGACGCGAAAACAAAGACAAGACAGACCGCGACAACCGCAGCGGATGGCATCTCATCGTGCTCGCCAAGTCGCTGAAAGGCTATAAAAACCTGATTAAAATGGTGTCGCTGTCGTGGACAGAAGGTTTCTATCAAAATCCGCGTATCGACAAAAGCCTCTTGGAGCAGTATCACGAAGACCTTATCGTCTGTTCAGCTTGTCTCGGCGGCGAAATCCCGCAACTGATAATGAACGGGCAAATGGACAAGGCTGAAGAATCTGTCCTGTGGTTCAAAAATCTTTTCGGCGACGACTATTATCTTGAAATACAGCGACATAAGACCAACAATCCGCAAGCAGGGAGCGACATTTATCCCAAGCAGAAGGAAGTGAATGATGCTATAATAGAACTGGCTAAAAAACACAATATCAAAGTTATAGCGACAAACGATGTGCATTTTGTCAACGAAGAAGATGCCGAGGCTCACGACCGTCTGATTTGCCTCAGCACCGGCAAAGACCTGAACGACCCCGACCGTATGCGCTATACATGGCAGGAGTGGATGAAAACGACTGCCGAGATGAACGCAATTTTCGACGACGTCCCCGAAACGCTCAGCAATACGCTCGAAATCGTTGAAAAAGTGGAAGATTACTCCATCGACTCCGACGCGCTGATGCCGTTCTTTGAAATCGACACCTCGTTTGCCACAGAAGACGAATATCGCAGTAAATTTACTGAAACACAGATGATTGAAGAGTTCGGCGAAGAAAAATACAACACTCTCGGCGGCTACGACAAGGTTATCCGCATCAAGCTCGAAGCCGATTATCTCACGCATCTGACTATGCAACACGCCCTCGAACGCTATGGCGACCCGCTTCCCGACGATGTGAAAGAACGTATCGAATTTGAACTGCATACGATGAAAACTATGGGATTTCCGGGATATTTCCTTATCGTACAGGATTTTATCGCTGCTGCCCGTCAGATGGGCGTCGCCGTCGGTCCCGGTCGTGGCTCAGCGGCTGGCTCAGTAGTGGCTTATTGCCTCGGTATCACTAATATAGACCCGCTGAAATATGGACTTCTCTTTGAGCGTTTCCTCAATCCCGACCGTATCTCGATGCCGGATATCGACATTGATTTCGACGACGACGGACGCGGCAAAGTAATAAAATATGTCAAGGAGAAATATGGACAAGAACGTGTAGCTCAAATAGTTACGTATGGTACTATGGCTGCTAAAATGGCAATCAAAGACGTGGCGAGGGTCGAAAAACTGCCGCTCAACGAGTCGAACCGATTGGCAAAACTTATCCCCGACAAAATACCTGACAAAAAGAAAATAACGATAGCCGACTCGATAAACTATGTGCCGGAACTTCATAAAATGGCGACGAGTAATAATCCGCTTATAACCAATACTTTGAAATTCGCGCAGAAACTCGAAGGCAATGTTCGCAACATCGGCGTTCACGCCTGCGGATTGATAATCGGGCAACAGGACATCTCGAACATCGTGCCCGTCTGTACGACCGAAGACAAGGAAAAAGGCGACAAAAGCAAAGATAAAAACGAAAGGATTATTGTAACTCAATACGAAGGCGAAGTAATCGAGCAGACCGGTCTGATAAAAATGGACTTCCTCGGACTGAAAAACCTGTCCATAATAAAGGAAGCCCTCGCGAATATCGAACAGACCAAAGGCATACAAATTGATATTGAGAACCTTGATATGAACGACAGGAAAACTTTCGACCTGTTCTGTCAAGGCAAAACGACCGGCATATTCCAGTTTGAATCCGAAGGAATGAAAAAAAACCTGAAGGAACTGAAACCGTCGAAATTTGAAGACCTTATCGCAATGAATGCGCTTTATCGACCCGGTCCGATGGATTATATCCCCTCGTTCATCGCCCGTAAACACGGCAAAGAAAAAATCGCTTACGATATCCCCGAAATGAAGGAGTATCTCGAAGAAACTTACGGGATTACGGTCTATCAGGAACAGGTGATGCTGCTCTCGCGTCTGCTCGGCGGATTTACGCGCGGCGAAAGCGACACCCTCCGCAAAGCGATGGGAAAAAAGCAGCGCGATAAGATGGACGCACTGAAAGACAAGTTTATAGCCGGAAGTACAGCTAAAGGATATAACAAAAATGTTATCGAAAAAATCTGGAAAGACTGGGAAAAATTTGCCGAATACGCCTTCAACAAAAGCCACGCGACCTGCTATTCGTGGGTTGCCTATCAGACGGCTTACCTGAAAGCCAACTATCCATCCGAATATATGTCAGCCGTCTTGAGCCGTAACCGCTCAAATATCACCGAAATAACTAAGGCGATGGACGAATGTAAAGCTATGGGAATACAGGTGCTCGGACCCGATGTCAACGAGTCGATGCCATCGTTCGGCGTTAATGCCAAAGGCGATATCCGCTTCGGACTGGCAGCTATCAACGGGGTGGGGGAGAGTGCAGCCGCGAATATCGTCGAGGAACGAAAAAAAGGCGGACTGTTCAAAGATGTTTACGATTTTGTTGAACGTATCAACCTGAGTTCCTGCAACAAACGTGTGATCGATGCACTGGCGCTGGCTGGAGCTTTCGACAACTTCAATGTCCCCCGCGAACCGTTTGTAACGCCCGATGCCAAAGGCGAAACATTCTCAGAGATTCTTGTGCGCTATGGTAATAAATATCAGACAGATAAGCAATCGTCTATCGTATCGCTGTTCGGCGACGAGGGACTGGTGGATATAGCTAAACCCGCGCCGCACAAATGCGAAATTTGGGACGACCTCTACCGTCTCGAAGAAGAAAAAAAACTTATCGGCATCTATCTGTCAGCCCATCCGCTCGACGACTACCGACTCATACTCAATCATATCTGCACTGTCGGAATGTCCGAATTAGAGGATTTGGAGTCGCTGAAACACAGGAAATTACTCTTTGGCGGCATAGTAACCGATGTGCGCGATGCGATGACGAAGACGGGAAAACCCTTTATGATAATCAAGCTCGAAGACTTCACCGGAAGCGGCGAAATAGCCCTCTTTGGCGACGACTACATCAAGTTTGGCGTATTCGGGAAAAAAGGATTGCGGCTGCTCGTCAATGCCGGCGTAGAAGCATATCGTTGGAACGATTCCAAATTGGAACTCAAAATCGCATCAATACGCCTGCTTCAGGATGCTCAAGATAATCTGATAAGGGAAATAAAGTTGACAATCCCTATCGGGAAAATCAATCAGCAGATAATCACCGATTTATCCGCATTGATAGAAAATAATCCCGGCTCGTGCAACCTGTATTTCAGGATTATAGACAGCGCAAGCCGCACAACTCTCGAACTGATTGCTCGCAACACCCAAATAAACATAACGCAATCGCTGATCGACTTTATTAACGATACAGAAGATATTGATTTTTCACTTAAATAATTTATAATTAATTAAATAAACTCAACAATTATGGCACTTCAAGTAACAGACACAACTTTTGAAACACTTTTGAACGACAACAAACCCCTCGTGCTCGATTTCTGGGCTGAATGGTGCGGACCCTGCCGAATGGTAGCCCCCATCATAGATGAACTGGCGACCGAATACGAAGGTCGTGTGAACATTGGCAAAGTAGATGTTGACGAAAACGACGACATCGTTTCGCGCTATGGCATTCGTAACATCCCTACTATCCTGTTTTTTAAGGATAAGGAGTTGGTTGATAAGCTGGTAGGAGCATCTAACAAAGCTAATTTTGTCGAAAAAATAGAAAAATTGCTGTAAATATGACACAAATAAAGACAGGCATAGCCTCCTACGGATTATCGGGGCAGGTTTTTCATGCCCCGTTTATCGCTGAACATCAGGGATTTGAGCTGACTGCTGTGTGCGAACGCAGCAATATGCTCGCTCACGAACGTTATCCCGATGCAACCGTAGTGCGCAGTTTTGACGAGCTGCTGTCGCTTGACAATGTGGAACTTATCATCGTCAATACACCCGACGTAACACACTTCGACTTTGCACGCCGCGCGCTCGAAGCCGGTAAACATGTGGTCGTCGAAAAGCCCTTCACCAACACGGTCGAAGAAGGCAAAGAGCTGATTGATCTTGCCGCAAAACGAGGTAAGATGCTGTGCGTCTATCAAAACCGTCGATGGGATGCCGATTTCCTGACGGTCAAGGAGTTGCTCGCCAACAAACGCATCGGACGGCTCGTCGAGTTTGAATCAGTTTTTTCGCGCTATCGCAATTATATTCAGCCTGATACGTGGAAAGAACGTGAGGCGGGAATGACCTACAATCTCGGCTCGCATCTTATCGACCAGTGTCTGGCGCTTTTCGGACAGCCCGAAAGCGTTTTTGCCGATATCACTATTATGCGCGACGATGGCTTGGTTGACGACTATTTCATCATCCATCTGTTCGGCTCGGCAAAAGCGCCCGATCTGCGTATCACCCTGAAAGCCGGCTACCTGATGTGCGAGCCGGAACCGCGTTTCATCCTGCACGGCACCGAAGGCTCATACGTCAAATATGGCTGGGATAAGCAGGAAGCCCTTCTGAAACAGGGATTTGCGCCTGACACACCGGACTGGGGCATAGAGACGGAAGACGAATGGGGATGGCTGCATACAGAGAGCGGCAGGACGAAATATCCAAGCCAACGCGGTAATTATCTTGGTTTTTATGAGGCTGTATATCAGTGCATAAGAAATGGCACACCCATCGAAACCGATGCCCGCGAAGTGCTGCACGTCATCCGCGTTATCGAGGCGGCTAAAGAAAGCAGCCGACTGAAGAAAATCGTACGACTTTAGAGCGCAAACAGAGCAACTTAACGGGAAATTGATTATCTTTGCAGCCGTTTACAAAAATTTCACTTGATGATTAAACACGATTTATGCTGCATTGGACATATCACGCACGACAAAGTTGTAACCCCGCGCAGCACGGTACACATGCCGGGCGGGACGTCGTTTTACGTCTCCAATGCGTTATGCCGTCTGACAGGTATTGACTATGCCCTCATTACGGCAATAGCCGACGAAGATATGGCGGCTGCCGACGAACTGAGAGCTAAAGGCGTTAATATCACCGTATTGCCAAGCCGACATTCCGTCTATTTTGAAAATATTTACGGCAACAATCAAGATAACCGCAAGCAGCGAGTGCTGTCGAAAGCCGACCCGTTCACGGTCGCGCAACTGTCTGATGTAGAAGCGAAAATCTATCATCTTGGCGCCTTGCTTGCCGACGATTTCGCAACCGATGTAATTCCGTTTCTTGCGGCAAAAGGACTTATCTCGGTCGATTCGCAGGGCTATCTGCGCGAAGTCTGCGATACGAAAGTCGAGCATGTTGACTGGCAAGGCAAGGAACAGTCGCTGCCCTATATCCATTTCCTGAAAGCCAACGAGCACGAGATGAAAGTCCTGACGGGCTATTCCGATGTGGCTCCGGCAGCCCGCGCCCTGTTCGACGCCGGCGTGAAAGAAGTGCTGATAACGCTCGGCAGCCTCGGTTCGATGCTATACGACGGGAAAACGTTTTTCCGCATACCAGCCTTCAAACCGCGCGAAATAGTCGATGCCACAGGCTGTGGCGATACCTATATGGCAGGATACCTCTACCGCCGCGCACTCGGAGCAGGTATGGAAGAAGCCGGACGTTTCGCCGCCGCACTGTCAACCCTCAAAATCGAACGCTCAGGTCCCGCACAAGCCGCGCAGGAAGATGTGCTGCGCTGTATGCAGACATCCGAAGCCATTATGCCCGACATTTGAGCTGTGAGCCATAAAATCAGGAAAACCACTCTTCATAATGCTTTGATGGCTCAAAAATGCCGCCACTTTGAGAGTAATAATCTTTATCCAAGTGGAATAACCCATCGACAACTTTTGCCCATGAAGCGCCTGAAGTAGGGTTATATGTAAGCATTTTGTTCCAGTTGAGATAATTCTGGTGTCCGTTGGTTTCGAGCAAACCCGTTCCCAGACCGGGGAAAGGCGAGAGGCGTGCCGCAATATTTTTGTTCCATTCCACTAATATTGGATTGACGGTCAAGTCTGCACAAAAGCACGGAACCTTGTGTTCGTGAGCTACTTGTGCAATTTTCATCGTCATACTCATGGTTTTGGCAATTGCTTTCAACGCAATAGCTCCATAGCCCATCTGTATTCGTTTCAACGCATCGGTGTCGGTATGAGCGCTTTCGTCGGCTGCAATTCTGACTCCTAGGTCGCTCACGTCGGTCTCCACTTCCTCCGGAAATGGCTCCTCAATGATGGCTATCTGGTCGAATGCGCCTATTTTTCGGGCATGTTCGAGGAATCGCTGAAGGGTCTCTTTCTTTTCGTAACGTCCGTTTGCATCGAAATAATAAGGCAGTTTGCCGTTTGAAGAATGAACAGTAGTGCGGTTGCCTATAGCCTTGTGTATTTCCGTCAGCCTGTCCATGTCTTTTTGGAGCATCTCGTCCTGCGTTCCGGACTGTCCTATTTTTATTTTCATAAAATAGAATCCGTCGTCAACAGCCTTAACTATCTCATTAACAGGGATGTTGTATGCCATCAATGGAATACATGCCACCTTATCATGATGATGCGAAAGCGCCGGACGATAGGCAGCAGGTATTATCTTATCGAAGGTCGTAATGCCGTTTTCGGCGGCAAACAGCAGCCATGCAGCATTGTCAACCCCGACTAACGCATTGAGTACAAATGTCATTCGTAAATTCGGATTGCCGGTGATTTCTTTTCCGTAAGCGTGCAGTTCGTGCATTATGCTCTCTGTCATCTGAACTGGCGACGCAAAACTTTGCCCTTTGACCATCTGCAATCCGCGTTCTGTAAGTGCAAACATCATCGCGTTGGCAGCGCTTTCGGAATGGGCTGCAAAAACGGTTGCGTCGCTCCATAGCACGTTTTGAGTGCAAATTCCGATTTTGCGCAGCCCGGATTCGCCTTGCAACATTGCTGCCGTCTGCCATATTTCTTTCATATAACCACCCTTGAAACCGAATGGTCGTATCAATGGCTCACGTTCAAAATCGGAAGCTACTCCGGCAATGCTTAAAGGCTTTAATGCCTTGCTGTTGCCACTTAACTGATTACACGATGCCTGTCCTGCTATTGCGCTTATTGCAGTCAGCAAACCGGCGCTTTTGATAAATTTTCTTCTGTTCATAACTCAACTTTCGCAAGTTCAATAACTTGATGAATTATAATAATACAACAAGTAAAATGCTACATTGCAAAGGTACTAAAAATATTTCGGAACTCAAAATTTATACCGCCCTGCACCAACCTCGTGCGAAGAGCCATCAGGTAAAATCACGGTTGCAGTGGTGTTTGCCGGAACAGTAATTTCAAGTTTAAAGACGCCGCCTACGTTTGTCCATGACACTTCGATATTACCGTTGATACTGTGATAGTTACCTTTGGCATACGTGAGGT
>JAISTS010000037.1 GCA_031272455.1 Tannerella sp.
GAATCGCCGATACACGCCATAAGTACCGGTCCGTATTCGAGCGCATAAGCGTTTGCGAAGCCGCCGGTGATACCCGAATAGCGCGTCAGGCGGAACTCCATCGGCAGTGTGAAGCGTATCTCGTCGCCGGATTTCCAACGGCGCTCAAGGGTTACGTAACTGCCGGGCTTGCCGGTCGCCGCCGTCTTGCCGTTCACTGCAACAAGCACATCTTTTGCCGCCCACGACGGAATGCGGACGCGAATTTTTGCCGTCGCAGTTTTCCTGTTCTTTATTTTAAGCGCCACGTCGGGTTTGGCGGGGAAGTCCGTTGTCTGGGTCAAAGTCCACTTAGCGCCGTCCGGCTGTTCCCAAGTGATGGACGATTCGTTGAACAAATCCACCCAGACGCCCTCTGTGTCGGTCTTATAAATAAATTCCGGCAAGGCTCCGAAGAGGCGCGTACCCTGACCTTCGCAGCAGGTGTTGCGGTCGTTTTCCTCGTGCGAGTGTTTCGGGGCGACGATTTTGGCGTGGTAGAGGATGTCGCCGTTGTCGCACTGGTTCGAGGCAGCGGGATTGTAGATGCTTTTCTCTATCTCGGCGGCATATTTTTCGTCCTCGGGATAGAGGCGGCGGAACTGCTGGTTGAGGAACACCCAGAACGTTGTGCCGCAGAACTCGCCGGTGCATTGACGCAGATGCTGCGAATGAGGCGCATAATAGCCGCCTTCGCAAATAGCGATGCTGCCTCCGACGTGTTCAAAATAGTCGTGAAAAATTTTCCATCCACCCGCTGCAGCATTGAGATATTTCTCGTCTCCGGTTGCGAAATACATATCCATCAAGGCATTAAGCGGATTGACCATATAACTGTGGGGACGGTCGTAAGGGAACTCGTTGATAGCCTTCGGGTCGGCTTGGGCGAGTTGTTCGAGCCAGTGATTGAGTTGCATATAACGCTGAACAGCCTGAATATCATCGGGTTTGCCGTAATCGGTTTCAACATAGAGACGGGTGTTCGGAATAAGTCCCTGAATACCAAACGATGCGTGCAGCAGCATTTCGGGCAGGTAGGGGCAGTGATTGAACCAGTCTGTAGCGCGTCGGGCGACCTCGAAAGCCTTCGTGTTACCCGCTTTTCCCGCATCAATCAGTCCCATAGTAAGCCAGGAGCGGGCGTAGGCGCCTTCCTCGCCGCCTTCAAACATATTGCGTTCGGGGAAACCGTATCCGAAACCGCTCGGCTCGATGCAGTCTTCTATCTCTTTGACAAGTTCATCTACCCAACGGCGCAGTTCGGCATTTTCGTGCCAGCGCAGCGAATTTCCGGCGCCCATAAGAAAACGTCCGGCATTGGAACCACCCAGTGCATTGAGCCACGGCGAGTTGTCTTCGGGACGATAGTCGCGTTTTTCAGGCACGGGCTTACCGGCACGTTGCCTGAAATCACGCGCCATATCGCTGACAGTGAAGCCGTTAAGCAGATAATGTTCGTTACGTTCAAGTATTTTACCGAAAAAGCCACCGACTGTTACGCCGCCGCAGGGTGTCTGCAAGGGCAAAGCGACCGGTTTCCACGAGGCAGCGGAGGTTACGTTTTCCGGATGGTCGTAATATGCAAATTCGCCGTCGGGACGACGCGGGCGCAGGAAGCGCGACAGTTTGTCGGCCGGCGTATTGTACGAATCCGACAGTTTGCCGGTATGCGACACGTCCTCGCCGCCCGATATAACCTCGAAACGCCACAGCCGGTAAACGAACTTGCTGTTATAATTTATCCTGTTGTTAACAGCATCTCCAACGGAGAAAACGCGAGGCATTTTTGTTACCGTCAGGCGTACATATCGCGCATCAACAGGATAAAGCGTCTTGAACGCTTCAACCTTGTGCGCCCACGTGCCGTCGCAATCGGCATAAGTTTGGTCGTGAATAAGCGCCGGATTAGCAAAATCAGGGTCGCCTTCTTTTGCCGTCTCAATCTTAAAGCGCAACGGAAATTCCACGCGGGCGTTTGTCAGGCTGTTAAACCCCAGAATCTGGATTAACGGCAACAACTTTACCTCTTCTACGGGCAGCGTTTTGCCTAAATCAATCTGCAGCCACGCAACAGCGTTTGCGGAATCAACAAGTGGGGAACGATAACTTAAATTTTCAAATCGAAGTGTGGCGACCCGCTCAACGCCTATAGGACCACCTTGCAAGTCGTGCACTTGTGCGCTCACCGCCAAAGGCAACAAAAAAACGATAATCAAAGAACGTAATTTACTGTAAATCATATTATTAAAACTATTTTATATATTCATCATATTTTCCGTCCATAACTTTTTTAACGGCTTCGAGATAGCCAAAGCCGAATTTCATATCCGGCAGCAGGTAACTGCCTTCCGCCCATTCGTTCCACGCATTGATAACAAGGATTTTAGGCTGATCGGGGTGATGAAGGCAGTATTCTTTTGCCTTGAGTAACAATGGGATAAAACTTTCGGGAGAGCAGTTGTTCAGTTTTATCCTTTCGTCGGCCGGATATCGTGGTGTATCATCACGAGACGTACTTACACAGGGGAAAAGTGGTATATCAATCGCTGCATCTATTTTTTCGCGTATTTTCATGGCATAGTTTGCATTTTGCACATGGTCGTTGCCGCAATTGCTCCAACAAAAACCCATATTATAGGACGTAACGCTGTTCACGCCGAGTAATTCGGTTATTTGGCGTGCGGTTTTGCCTTGAGCGACACTGGCAGGCATCAAGAATGGCTCATTACTATTTCCATCTTGAACAAGTTGAAAGTGCAGGTCTGGGAAGCCTGCTTTTTTTACCTCGTCGCGAAACCAGTCTATCGCTTTGCGCGTTTCGTCGAAACTGTCGCCAAAACTTTTGAGTAATAAGTCCGTACGGTAAACGGCGAAAACGGGCGCGCCGTTAATTTTTAGATAGTTAGGCTGTTTCATAAAATCGTTTATCACGTGCGTAACCAAATTTTTGTAATCATCCCAATCTACAGTGCCCTTCCAAATCAGCGTGTCGGTAGAATACCTGTAACTGTTGAGCAAACGGCCTGTTATATGATGATTAGCCCACATCAGGTAAAAATTCATTTTTTGGCTGTTGGGCGCTTTGAGAAAGGCATTTACAGAGCCTTCGAGAAACGGCTTTTTGTCGTACCAGTACCAGTCGAAAATAAAAGTATTAACCCTGTGATTTGTAGCGAGATTTATCCATTTTTCCAGCACTTTTGGGTCATCGTCCGGCTCATAACCCCAGAAAGGGCGTTTCGGTTGATAATGACCCTCGTAACGGGGTTGGGCTTTACGCATCATTTCCCATTCGCCCGGGCCTTCCGACCAGAAAAATTCTTTGCCGCGTTCATCATCGTGACACGATGGCCAGACCCATGCTGCTACAATAAAATCATCATTTACAGGCTGTTGAGGAGCACAGCAGCTCAAAAATACTAATGCAAAAGCAGTCAAAAGTAATTGTTTCATAAGAAAAAAATTTAAAGGGACAGTCCCATTAAAAACGGGGCTGTCCCTTGATTATTATTTAATATCCCGGATTTTGTATGATAATTCCTTTTCCCTCATTTATTGCGCTTTGGGGGATTGGCATCAGTTGCATATAATCCTGAACAGTAGTGGAGCCTTTGTATTTACGGGCATATTCCACGAATTTACCGTGCCGTATAAGGTCCATTCTGCGGCATCCTTCCCACCATAATTCCTGACCGCGGTTCAGCAATACGGCGTCGAGAAACTCTGTCAATCCTGCAAAATCACTTGTTTCATAAGGCTTTATACCTGCACGGATGCGGATTGTGTTGAGCAGGTCAACAGCCTCCTGAGTTACGGCGTTATTCTTGCGGGCGATAGCCTCGGATAAAAGCGTCAATGCGTCGGCATACCGGTATATTACCAAGTCCACACTGCTCATATCGCTGTTCTGTGCAGGATCTTCCCCGTATTTTACCGGTATTGCCCCCTTGTCAAGAATAAGCGACGGAGATGCTTCGTCGTAATGAACTCCGTCCGTTCCGTCGAATGAGCCTACAAGTACTTTCAACCGCTTATCGGCAGGGTCAAACGTATTGTATAATGCCCACGGAACGCGATAGCCGCTCCACTTCGTAAGATTGGGATTATTAGTATAATACATTGAAGGAATGCAATGTGCATGCCATGAGGCCATATTGCCGTTGCGCGAACATTGAACCGCCCAGATGATTTCTTCGTTTTTCTCGTTTTCTAAAGTGAAGATATCGGCATAGTCAGGAACAAGAGCATATCCGTATTCCGGTTTCATCAATTCACGGCCACATTCTTCGGCTTTAGCCCAAGAGCCTTCGTGCATATAGAGCTTTAAAAG
>JAISTS010000059.1 GCA_031272455.1 Tannerella sp.
CGAAAATAATTCTTACCTTTGCAGCCGCAAAACAAAAGTTTGTTGGCTCCGTAGCTCAACTGAATAGAGCATCTGACTACGGATCAGAAGGTTATGGGTTTGAATCCCTTCGGAGTCACGAAAAAAGCGCCTGCCTCTCGCGGAGACAAGCGCTTTTCGTTTTATGTGCCGACAACGCCGGAACGCTACTTTTGTACAGCCTTACATTTCGTCAGGTAAGCCGCAAAATCAACAGCCACCTTCCCGTCAAAACGATACATATCGTTGACAGGCTGAAATGTAAACGGGACGTACTCGAACAGCCGAACAGCAGCGAACTGACCGTCTTCCGAAGTTGCCACATCCATATAACAGCCACTCTGCGAGGCGCTTAACTCAATAGGTTTAGCCGAGGTAAACGACTGCGACGATAATGTATTCATCAACGCCACCAAGTGGTTTTTATGAAAATTAACGGTTGTTTTATTAACAAAACTGCCGGTTTCCTTTAATACATATCGTTTTGTCTTGAGAAAAGGCAACATTTTGTTACCGACTTTCACCGTCTCGAAAATCGGATTGTTAAGAATATTATCATCCATTTTTGTAAAAAATTATACGTTATTTAATAAATTATTGGTTCACAGTGTGTTTTTGTTTATGAAACAACAATTCAAATAACGATTTCCCTCAACGCAAACACATAGTATCGGCATGGAGGGAAGCAGCACAAACGTCTGGATATTAAATATTTATCAAGTAAAATCCTGCTCACAGGCATTTTATGTACAGAATATAGCAAAGTTACGTTCTCGAACGAAAAAACGGGCGATGAGTTACGCGCAGGAATACGCAGGAACAGGCGTAAACTATTGGTAATGCGAAACATATACGTTATCGGAGCGGTTTCAGCCGCACTGATAACGCCATGCTTTAACGGGTCAATCCCTTTCACTTTGCCGCTATCGGTTTCCTTTCGAGCAGGCACATTATGGTTACTCTCACCGGTTTGCGCAGTGGCATAAACGGGCGTTGTTAACAGCATAAAAGCGCTCGTCCATATCAGCAACTGTTTGATTATACGCATATTATCCTCATTTTACAGCTTCGCTTATTCTTACTAATTTTTGCAGCAGTCCGTCAAGCAATCCGAGCGGCAGCATATTCGTTGCGTCCGACTTGGCGTTTAACGGGTCGGGATGTGTTTCGATAAAAATACCGTCCGTACCCACCGCTACGGCTGCTTTTGCTATCGTTTCAATCAGTTCGGGCAAACCTCCGCTGACACCCGTCGCCTGATTGGGTTGCTGTAGCGAATGGGTAACGTCAGTAATAACTGGATAGCCTAACTGTCTCATTTTCGGAATACTGCGGAAATCCACAACGAGGTCGGTATAGCCGAATGTCGTGCCGCGCTCGGTCAACATCACATTGGGATTTCCTGCGTCAACAACCTTCTGCGCTGCAAATTGCATAGCTTCGGGCGACAAAAATTGTCCTTTTTTTATGTTCACAATCCTGCCTGTACGTGCGGCAGCGGCAAGCAGCTCGGTCTGACGACACAAAAACGCCGGAATTTGCAGAATATCAACGTATTCGGCAGCAAACTCGGCTTCGTGTACCTCGTGAATATCAGTAACGGTCGGGATGCCGAAAGTCTCCCCTACCCTACGCAGTATTTTCAGCGCTTTCTCGTCGCCAATGCCCGTAAACGAGTCAATACGAGAGCGGTTGGCTTTGCGGTACGAGCCTTTGAACACGTACGGAATACCCATTCGCGACGTCGCAGCCGCGATATTCTCGGCAATGCGCAACGCCATTTCTTCGCCTTCGATGACGCACGGTCCTGCAAGCAGAAAAAAATGCGTGCCTGCGGTTAATTCGCTGATATTTATCATTTTAAATCCATATTTTCGTTCAACAATTCCAATGTCATTTCAATTTTTTCGCTGTCAGTCAGCAGAGCGTCAATCCAGTGAATCGTAAAACCCCGCCGTTCCATCCCGCGAAACCAAGTCATCTGCCGTTTTGCAAACTGATGAATGGCAATTTCCAATTGCGACACCATTTCATCATACGTCAATCCACCGGTCAAATACATAGTTAAATACTTGTATTCCAGACCATAATAAATCAAATCCTCAGGACTGACGCCGCTGTCGAGCAATCTACGTACTTCGTCAACCATCCCTTCATCCAAACGCTTCCGAAGCCGTAAAGAGATGCGTTCGCGCCGCCGATCACGACTGATATCCAATCCAATTATCAGACTGTTAACCGGCTCATATTCATTGCGTTCCGGTGTCTGATAGCGGTAATATTCCTCAATCTCTATCGCCCGTATAGCTCTTTGAGCCGAATCAAGGTCGGTTTTGTTGTGCAACTTGCGGTATGATGACAAAATTGCTTCAAGTTCCTGCAACGATTTGCCTTTCAACATGTTACGCAACTCGTGATTTTGCGGTACGTCAAGCAGTCGAAACCCTTTCAACACAGCTTCGATATACAACCCGCTCCCGCCACATAAAACCGGCATCTTGCCCAACAACCTGATTTGCTCAAAAATCCTGAAGAAATCGTGCTGATACTCAAACACATTGTACTTTTCGCCCGCTTCACGGATGTCAATCAGATGATATTTAACCGGCTGATCATCAACGATATAATCAGCCAAATCTTTTCCCGTCCCAATATCCATCCGTCGGTAAATCTGTCGCGAGTCGGCGCTAATGACCTCTGTATCAAGCCGTCTCGCCAACGCCGCAGCAAACGATGTCTTGCCCGAAGCCGTCGGACCAAGTACTGTTATGAGTTGGTACGCTTTCATTCCGCGCAAAGGTAATTAAAATTCTGCTTTCATAATCATCTTTTTCGCAGTTTAAGAATTTTTTTTTATTTTTGCAACTTGTATAATTCCTTATTATAAACCGATAATTATAAAAATATGACAAAGAAAAATTCGACAAATAACTGTTTATCACTCCATTGCGGAATCGTTTGTCTGCTTGGTATAATAGTTTTTTCGTGCAACGAAGGCAAGTTGAAATCGTTCAAGCCGGGCGAAATCTGGCAAGATAACAACGGGGTGCATATCAACGCTCATGGCGGAGGGCTATTGCTCTGTAACGGAGTGTATTACTGGTATGGCGAGCATAAAACCGAAGGCGCAGGCGGCAATCAGGCTAACGTCGGCTTTCATTGCTATTCGTCACGCGACCTCTACAATTGGAAAGATGAAGGCATCGCGCTGAAAATCATGCCCGAAGGCTCCGGCAGCGATATCGAAAAAGGCTCAATAATGGAACGTCCTAAAGTGATATACAACACAAAAACAGGTAAATACGTGATGTGGTTCCACCTCGAACCGAAAGGCGCAGGCTATACCGGTGCGCGAAGCGGAGTCGCCGTCGCCGACAACCCCACAGGTCCGTTCACCTACCTGCGTAGCGTCCGCCCAGATGCCGGCTACTGGGCTATCAACTATCCCGCGACGCTAAAAAATGCCGATGTGCCATCCGCAGGACAGCATTATTCGGGCGGCGACCTGCCTGCACATCCCGATTCGCTCAACTTGGTCAAACGCGATTTTGAGGGCGGACAGATGGCTCGCGATATGAATCTTTTCGTTGATGACGACGGCAAAGCCTACCATATCTTCGCTTCGGAAGAAAACAGCACACTGCATATATCTTTACTGTCAGACGATTACCTGTCGCAGAGCGGGACATATTACCGCTTTTTCGAGGGACGATTTATGGAAGCACCTGCTATGTTCAAGAAAGATGGAATGTACTATCTCATTATGTCGGGCTGCACCGGTTGGGCTCCAAATGCGGGTCGCTGCGCCATTGCACCATCGGTTTTCGGTCCGTGGACAGAACTGCAAAACCCGTTTGTCGGTCAGGATGCCGAAGTCTCGTTTCGTTCACAAAGCACCTACGTCGTCAATGTACCCGGCAAAACAGACCAGTTTATCTATATGGGCGACCGCTGGCAACCCGAAAATGCCATCGACGGACGCTATATATGGCTCCCCATCCACTTCAACGGTCAACAACCAGTCATTGAGTGGGTAGATGAGTGGCAGTATTAAGTGGCTGGGAATAAGACATGTAACAACGAAGCTGTTCTATTTACAGAATATTTCTGCGATTTTGTTTCTTAAATGCCAAAATTAATTTGTAAATTTGCAAAATAAAAAATCCCACGGAGTACGCGGGATTTTAGGATACAAATCCTTCGGCTTATAGCCTTGTTGTGATTTGCGCTGCAAAGATAAGAATAATTTTTGAGAATAAACAAAAAAAAATAAATTTTATGGCAAAAATTTTAGGATTAGACCTTGGTACAAACTCTATTGGTTGGGCTATTAGGGAAACAGACAGTGATTATCGTGCTAAATATGCGGAAGATTTTTCTGTTAGCATGGACACTTACACTGAAATAGTAGATAGTGGCGTTCTTATTTTTGAGAAAGGCGTTGGCGATGGCAAGTCGGGCGAATTTTCGTTAGCAGCAGAGCGAAGGAAAAATCGCGGCAAACGCCGTTTGTACAATGCAAAACGTTACCGCAAGTGGGAACTTCTGAAAG
>JAISTS010000063.1 GCA_031272455.1 Tannerella sp.
TGGCATATCCATCAAAATGGCTATCAGATTTTGCTCGTAACCGACGGCTACGGCTGGTATCAGGAATGGGGCAAAGCGGCTCAACGACTGAAAGCGGGCGATGCTGTCATCATTCATCAAGGCGTCAAGCACTGGCACGGCGCAGCGGCAAACACGTGGTTCACTCATATCGCCATTACCAAAGGCGCTACGGAATGGCTTGAAAAGGTTGAAAATAAAGAATATAACGAATTATAAGCTAAAACGACGGCTGACGTCATCAACGTCAAGTCCTTGCCTGCGGGTATTTATTTTCTGAAAATCAGTCAGAAAAATAATTAAAAAATGAGCCGTTGAGCAAAGCAAATTTGAGCCGCAGAGAAAACCGCCGTATGTTAAAAAAAATCGTAACTTTGCAGTCTCAAAACTGATAATTTATGTTACGAACACTCAGAATTACTCTTGCGGCGTTGTGCTTTATACTGCTCACGCTGCTGTTCCTCGACTTCACGGGGACGCTGCACGGCTGGTTTGGCTGGATGGCGAAAATCCAGTTTATGCCCGCCCTGCTTGCCGTCAATGTCGGGATTATTGTTGGTTTGCTGGCGCTTACACTGCTGTTCGGTCGCGTTTACTGCTCGGTGATTTGTCCGCTGGGCGTGTTTCAGGACGTAATTTCGTGGTTTGCCTCAAAGCGGAAGAAAAACCGGTTTGCGTACTCGCCTGCTCTGGCGTGGCTGCGATATACCGTGTTAGCGGTTTATGCTGCGGCTATTGCGCTCGGTATCAGTTCGTTTGTCGCGCTGCTCGACCCTTACGGCGCTTACGGGCGCATCGCGTCGAGTTTCCTTGCGCCGGTGTATCAGTGGAGCAACAATCTGCTCGCCTATCTGTCGGAAAGGATGGGCAATTATGCGTTCTATCCCGTCGAAGTTACGGGTACGGGGCTGATTGTCATTGCGATAGCGGCGATTACGCTTGTTGCCGTCGTTCTTTTAGCGTGGCGAGGCGGACGGACGTACTGCAACACGATTTGCCCCGTTGGCACTCTGCTCGGATTCGTTTCGCGGTTCTCTATCTTTAAGCCGTTGATTGACATCGAGAAATGCAATGGCTGCAAACTCTGCTCGCGCAACTGCAAAGCCTCGTGCATCAACGCCGACGAACACCGGATTGATTACAGCCGATGTGTAGCCTGTATGGACTGTATCGGCAAGTGCAAGCAGGGCGCGATAAAGTTCAAGCCCTGCCTTTTCACGCAAGCCGTCAAGCCGTCGGAAGTTGAAACGGCTGACAGCAAAGGCGTTAACCGTCGCGGATTTGTGTCTATCGCTACCGGTCTGGCTTTGGCTGGCGCGGCGAAGGCACAGCAACAGTTGCAGGGCGACGGCGGACTTGCCGACATCATCGACAAGGAAGCGCCTGAAAGGAAGACGCCCGTAGCACCTCCCGGCTCAATCAGCACCCGCAATATGACGAAGCATTGCACGGGCTGTCAACTCTGCGTGGCGGTATGCGACAATCACGTCCTGCGCGCTGCGGGCGGACTGCTGACATTGATGCAGCCCGTAATGTCGTACGAAGCGGGCTATTGCCGTCCCGAATGTGTGAAATGCAGCACCGTATGCCCGACGGGAGCCATCAAGCCCCTGACAACAGCCGACAAATCGGCAACGAAGATTGGGACAGCCAAATGGTCGAAAGAACTGTGTACCGTCAACGTTGACAAGCAGCCCTGCGACAACTGTGCCCGACACTGCCCCACTCAGGCTATCACGATGATTGCCAATCCCGAAGCGCCCGCTCAGGCGACGCCCCAACCAGGCGCATTTTTTGGTCGGCGTCCCAAACCGCTGCTCATTCCGATGATTGACGAGGAGAAATGTATCGGTTGCGGAGCCTGCGAACATCTCTGCCCGGCGCGACCGCTCAGCGCTATCGTTGTCGAAGGGATTTTGATGCACCGGACAGTTTAGACATAAGATATAAGATAAAAGACATTCGTTTATATAATAAAAATCAGATGAAACCCATTGATTATAAGAATATTGACAGACGCTCGTTTTTGAAAGTTGCGGGCGCAGGAGCGATTGCATCAACCGCCATCATTGCGGGATGCGACAACAAACAGTCGTCAAGGGCGACACAGTTCAGTTACCAGACCGGCGAAGTGCCGACCGACAAGATGACCTACCGCACCCAGCCTCGCACCGGCGACCGCGTCTCGCTGCTTGGCTATGGCTGTATGCGCTGGCCTATGCGCCCCGCCGCATCAGGCAACGGGCAGGAAATAGACCAGGAAGCGGTCAATCAGTTGGTTGACTATGCTATCGAACATGGCGTCAACTACTTCGACACTGCGCCCGTTTATGGCATGGGGCAGTCGGAAACGGCAACAGGCATCGCCCTCGCCCGTCATCCGCGCGACAAATGGTTTATCGCAACCAAAATGTCGCCGCACCGCAACATACCGGAAGGAGAGTCGCTCCGCGACGCCAGCCTGAAAATGTACCGCAACTCAATGAAACAACTTCAAGTTGATTATATAGACTATTATCTGCTTCATTCCGTCGGTATGGGCGGTTTACAGCCTTTGCGCGACCGCTTTTACGACAGCGGGATGCTCGATTTCCTGCTCAAAGAGCGCGAACAGGGTCGTATCCGCAATCTCGGCTTCTCGTTTCACGGCGACATTGAAGTGTTCGACTATCTGCTTACGCAGGACGTTGGCTGGGATTTCGTTCAGGTACAACTCAATTATGCCGACTGGCGTAATGCCGACGGCGTGATGAATTTCAATGCCGAATATCTTTATAACGAACTGGAAAAGAGGGATATACCTGCCGTCGTGATGGAGCCGCTGCTTGGAGGACGTTTAGCGCGACTGAGCGCCGTTGCCCTCGAACTGCTCAAAAAGTTTCATCCCGACGACAATCCCGCCAAATGGGCGTTTCGCTTTGCAGGCTCGCAGCCCGGCGTTCTTACCATTTTGAGCGGGATGACGTATATGGAACATTTACAGGACAATATCCGCACCTATTCGCCGCTCGAAACCGTTACCGAAGATGAGTTTGCGACGCTGCAACAGGTTGCCGAAATCATTCTCAAATCGGAATATATCTCCTGTACGGCGTGTCAGTATTGTATGCCCTGCCCTTACGGACTGAATATTCCCGAAATCTTTTCGCATTACAACCGTTGCATCAGCGACGGCAATATGCCCAAAGATGCAGGCGACCCGCATTACCGCAAGGCGCGACAGGCGTTCCTCGTTGGCTACGACCGCAGCGTGCCGCGTCTGCGTCAGGCAAGCCACTGTACGGGCTGCGAACAGTGCAATCCGAAATGTACGCAGAGTATCAATATTTCCGGCGAGATGGCGCGGATAGATAAGTTTGTGGAAGAATTGAAAACACAGACAGTATAATTTGCAATTTGCACAAAAAATATCACTATGGAAGATTATAAAGTACTGAATTATTGGGATATACTGCTCTCCTGCGCTTTTAACGACGCGACAAGATGCGGGCATGGCGCACGTGAACACATGCTCGTTTGCGTGGTTGCCGGTGAATTGGAACTGAACGACAACGGCGCGATAACGACTGTCAGGAAAGGCGAAAGCGTTTTTCTGCGTAAAGATAATCGCCTGATTATGACCAAAAACCCCAAAGACGGCGAGTTTTACAAAGCAATATATCTCGTTTTTAAGCGTGATTTTTTGCGCCGCTATTATCATTCGCTGAACAAAAAAAACTTGCCTACATACCTGAAACGCAGCGATTTGAATGTTTACAAAATGCCCGAACATCCTGATTTTACGAGCCTTTTTATTTCTATTTCGCCCTATTTCGACGCATCCATTCAGCCAACCGAAGAATGGGCAAATCTGAAACTGCAAGAGGGCGTGATGGCGCTGCTGCGTACCGACGAGCGGTTTTTCCCCTGCCTTTTCGACTTCTCGGAACCTTGGAAGATTGACATCCTTGATTACCTGAACCGGAATTATATGTACGACCTTTCGCTCGCAGAAATCGCCTCGTTTACAGGTCGCAGCCTCGCCTCGTTCAAGCGCGACTTTCG
>JAISTS010000095.1 GCA_031272455.1 Tannerella sp.
TTGCAGGTAGGGTTTGTATGCCGGATGATTGCCGGTAGCGCCCAGCAACGACGACATCGCGCCGCCCGCGCTGGTGCCGTCGGTAATGATACGCTCGGCGTCGCCCTGCATAGCCAAGTTGTTGAAACGCAGATACCTGACTACCGCTTTCAGGTCGAGCAGTCCCGCAGGCGCTTTGCCTGTCCATCGCTCGCCCACCTTGGAATTGGAACCACGCGAGCCGGGTATGACCACGACAAAACCTTCCTGCAAAGCCCGTGCAGTGGCATCGCGCTCGGTCGGCTGCCCTGCTTTTGCCGCCATATAACCGCCGATATTGGTTTTCAGAAAAATAGGGGAATGACTGTCGGCATTTTCGGGAATAAAGATATTAACGGTCTGATAAACTGAATCTTCAACGTTAGTTACGAAGAAAATATTCTCGTAAGCGCGATATTTGACCGAGCCGCCGTCGCGTAGTGTCAGTTCTTTTTCTGTAAAGTTAGCCGCATCGAAACGCAGCGACGAAGCGCCATAACCGGATGTAACGGATTGAGCGCAAATCTGCAATGCGCTGATACATAATGTTATAATTAGAAATAGCTGTTTCATAATCATTGTTTTTTGAGTTAAATTTTTGCGACAAAGATATGAATTTTTTCAGTGAAAACACAACACTTTGCAAATATCGCAAAAAGGCAGTATCTTTGCGCCGCTGAAAATATATGAAACTGAAACTGATATATCCCCGCTGGGAAAAACTGAAAGGACAGACGACGTTCAACTTGCCGCCTCACGGACCGGTGGTGTTCGCGGCATCGCTGCCCGAATATGTTGACGTCGCGTTTACGGACGAGAACGTGGAGGCGATTGATTTCGACGACGAATGCGATTTGGTCGTTATCTCTATGATGTTGAGCACACAGGTGAAACGCGGCTGGGCGATTGCCGAACAGTTCCGCGAGCGCGGCAAAAAAACACTGTTCGGAGGCATTGCAACGATGCTCCACGCCGAAGATACCGTCAATCATGCCGACTCCATTTTCCTTGGCGAAGCCGAAGGCAGGATGGAAGATGTGCTCGACGACTTCCGCCGTGGCGAATTGAAGAAAGTCTATAATTTTATGACGCAGCGCCAGCCGCCGATAGAGTCAGTCGGACCGGCGCGTCGCGACCTTTACAAGCGCGAACTGTATAACCACAAGGGCGTGCAGATGGTGGATCTCTTTCACGCCTCGCGCGGATGCCGTTTCAGCTGTTATCCCTGCGCGGTTTCGTATCTCGGCGGGCGCATATTCCGTCCGCGTCCGTTGGATAAGGTTATCGAAGAGCTGGCGACTATCGACAACAACCGCCTTTTTATCGTTGATAACTCGCTGGCGCAAAACAAGGAATGGGAACAGCAGCTTTTTCGCGAGATGATACCGTTCAAAAAGAAATGGATAAGCCATACCATCGAAGACGACCCCGAAACGCTCGATCTGGCAGCACAGGCAGGCGCGTGGTATGTTTATCAGGCTGTTTACGACACTTCGGACTATATCCGTGAACGTGTCCGCCGTTATCACGACCACGGCATCGGCGTCGAAGGTACCATCCTGCTTGGGCTTGATAATCAGACAGAAGACGACATTCTGCGCCTCATCGACTTTCTGCTTGAGATAGACCTTGATCTGGCTGAGTTTACCGTTATGACGCCTTTCCCGCATACCAAAGGCTACGACGACCTGCTGCGCGAAGGACGTATTTTCGACTTCGACTGGGATCATTACAACGCCGGTCAGGTCGTTTTCCGACCCAAACATTTCAGCGCCGAACGTCTGCAGGAACTCTACGACTACGCATGGGACACGTTCTATCGCGACGAATCGCAGGAACAGAAGATGTTCCGCCTCTTTTGTCAGGTGGCTATACGCGAAATGAACGAGGGCACCTACCGCCCCCGCGACCGCCGGTTGGCAAACAAATCGTTTGGACGCGAGGTCGCAGGGCGGAAAGTTATTTCCTGATAATTATCTCGTCAACTTTCGTGCCGTCAACGCCCAAGACTTCCAATGTCAGGCTGTTGGCTGTTGCCGCGCCTTTCACAACGGCGTTGTTTGAATTAATAAGCACGGGAAATTTCACCTGCTCGCTTGCCGCCATCTTGGAGTGTCGGTGCTCGTGTCCGCACAGCATAATATCAATGTTTGCGCCGTTCAGTATGGGAACCAGCTTATTCAAAATCTCCGCTTCGCCGTGCCAGTCGCGTTTCGGCGGCATGTGGCAGATCGCTACCTTGATCGGCGCTTCGGTAAACTCCTTGCTTTTCAGAGCCTCCTTCAGCCATTCGGCTTCAAGGGTGCGGTAATAATCGTAATCGGTGATGCCGCTGTACTCAATATCGGAATCGGGCTTATCTTCGCCGCAATCGAGCACGACAAAGCACACAGGTCCCTGACGGACAAGAAAATACAGTTCGGGATTGAGGGGCGAGAAATAGTTCTGGAACGAGGTGGCGAAAACGCCTCGCGTCTCGTGATTGCCGCGACAGTAGTACATCGGTATGTTTTGGGCGAAAGCTTTCACTCCGACATCCATAAAGCCGGTAAACAAATCGTCTTCGTTAGTAAGCGAAGAGACCATATCGCCGTTGAAAAACACCATATCCTGCTTGGCAGGCTCGGTCAGCGCCAGCATCTTTTCGAGCACCTCGCTACGCCCGTGAATATCGTTGACCACCGTAAACGTTACCGAGGTCTTGCGCGGGTCGAGGGTTACAAACGTCGCCGGATTGTATGCCGTTGTCGAGGCGACCCTGCCGTAAGTGATCTCGTGCCCGTCGCGGTCTAACACTTCTTGCGAATAGACGCGGTAACGGTATTTCGTCCCCGGCGTCAGCTTGCGCAGCTTGACGGAATGAACATAGCCCTCGGTCTTTACGCCGTTTTTCGAAGCGAAAAATTTAGGACGTTCGATAAGGTAGAAATGCGTACCGTCGTCGGGCGCAAGCTCAACCCACGACACAGCGCTTCGGTCTGTTACCCAGACGATTGTAGCCTCATCCGAACTCACATTTTGCAGGTAAGGACCGTGCGAAATCTTTATTTGCGCGACAACACTGCCGCAACACATCAATAAAAAACACAGAATTAATACATTTACTTTTTTCATAACGAATACAATAGATTTATACTATAACTACACAATAAAATACATCAAAGTTTTAAATCATCCAACACTTCGCCTTTGGCATTCAACACTTTCAATGTTAATGACTTACCCTGTTTCTGGAGTATCATTACCGTTGCCGTTTCCACACGGTTTCCTCCGCCAATAATTACGGGATAATTATTACCTACACTGCCTTTCGGATGATATGCATGCCTGTGAGTATGCCCGTTTATGCAAATATCGAATGGCGCTTTCGATAATAAGTCGCCCCACAATGCGAGACAGGGATTGTATGCCCGTTCGCCCATTCCATATATCGGGATGTGGTGAACTAAAACTCTTTTCGTTGCTATTTGAAACTCTTTGCCTGACAATTCTGACTTCAAAAAGCCCACCTGTTCGTTTCGCAATCCGGTGAAATCGTTAAGGTTGTAATAAACCCAAGTAGAATCGGGCTTATCTTCCCCACAATCCAAGAACACAAAACGGGTGTCGCCCCAGTTAAATGCACTGTAAGTCTTGTCGCCGATATAATCGAACAGCGCACGTATCTGTATGGAGTAAGCGTTACGAATTTCGTGATTACCACGCAGATACAACACAGGGACGGTTTCGGCATGCACTTTTTCATTCATACGTGTCAGAAACTCGATTGCTTCCGTTTCATTTTTGGGGTCGTCTATACAATCACCATTAAAAATCACAAAATTGTACGGTTGATTTTCCACTTGTTCATACAACTTATCCAAAACCTGATTTTGCTTATGTATATCATTGAAAATAATAGCAGTAAAATCGTGAATATCAGCATCGGGCAGTGTGAACGAATACAAATCCGAATATGCAGTATCACCAAATTCTTTCTTATACGCCTGATATAAGGTTATCTCTTGCGAACACACACGATAATAATATTTTACGCCCGGACGCAGGTCTGTCAGCCTGATTTTATGCTGTTTCGTATTGCAGATAATCTGCCCGTCCACAATCAGTTCTTTTTTAGTAAGTTCGGCGGGATTAACTCCGTATTCCACCCAACCGTGAGTCGGAACATTTGTGAACCACGTAACGGTTATTCCATTTCCGACAGGGTTTTGCAGATATGGTTTTGTTCTGAATATCTCACCAGCATTCGCCTTAAGCCGCACATCCACAAAGAGCGGCAAATGGTCTGATGCCAACTTTTCATCTATTACTTGCCGATTCAAAATTGTATAAACATTCCCGTTATTGTAACCATAAATATAATCAATGCAACGATTTGAGTTGTCAGAAGGAAAAGTATATTTTGCCGTATCGTTCAGTGTCGTAAACAGCTCTTTAATAGCCGTTTGTTCATTGGACGAAGGCACGCAATTCATATCGCCTGCCAGAAAAGCGGGTTTGTTTATATCTTTCATAGCTTCGCGGATAAGGGCAACTGAGGCGAGTCGGTCTTCGGGAGTCAATGAAAAATGGGTGCTGGCAACGACATATTTCTTAAACTCGGCTATCAGCAACGTCCGGCTCTCTTCGCGTCCTGGCAAAGGAATTTGCCTGACAGTCAGCGGTTTTTCTTTCGAGAGGAGTCCGACACCGTACTTACCGCCTTGAAAATCAATTGCCGCCCCATAAGTCGGGAACATCAGAGTGCGATCAGCCAATTCACGCAGGGTGTAAGCGCCTTGGCTGCGCTGCGTTACGCTGTCCGCTTCCTGTATGGCAACCACATCCGGAGCCGCTTCATTAATCACATCGGCGATACGCTGGTAATCCAGTTCATTGTCCATTCCCACAAAATTATGGACATTATAAGTCATTATGCGAATAGAATTATCTTCTTTCGCAGCAATTTTATATGTCGGCTCAGCGCTCATCAACCATACAGGACAGAGCAGTAAGCCCAACAAAAACAGTGTATTAAATTTATTCATCTTATAATTACTTTTATTTAAAAACGAATTTAAACCCCGAATATTATATTAAAGTAAATTATCCGGCAGAGAAATATTACTCTGCCGGATAATATTACACGCTATATTATTAATAACCCGGATTTTGTACAAGCGCTGCATTCTTATTCATTTCAGCGCGTAAAATTGGCAGAAAATAAGCTTTGTTATCCCATTTTCTGGTCTCCCACACATCATGCGTAATCGTCGGGACAGTGGAAGTGGTCTTGTCTTCATTCAATTTATAAATAATAGTTGCCTGCTTAACAGGATGATACGCTTCTGCCCCTACAGCCCAGCGGCGGACATCAAAGAAGCGATGCTCTTCAAATGCCAATTCGATACGCCGTTCGTTGCGGTAACGGGTTTTTAGCGCTTCGCCTTCTTCGGTCAGCCCTGGCAAACCTGCACGTTTACGAATCTGATTGATATACGTTTTTGCCTCATCATACTCGCCGAGTTCTATACAGGCTTCGGCATAATTCAGCAATATCTCACCGTAGCGGAAAAAGCGCCAAGTAACTTCTTGATAAATATATACCGAAGCATCTATTGCTGGATCCATAAACTTACGAACATAATATCCAGTATATGAACCGTTCCAGTCTTCAATAGCGCTTTTTCTGGTGTCAACGCCGTATTTTTCCTGAACAGTATTGGTTTCAGGGTCCCATATCTCCCATCTGCCGGTTTGCACAATTCCGTCAGGTTCGATACCGGTAACGTCGGAAGTTCGCGGACGATAATATGAGCCGTTATATAAAATTGTTGCATAAAATCGCTGCTCGCGGTTGGCATACGGGTCTGCCGCATGTTCGGGTTTATTCCAGTCGAATTTCGTGCCGTCTTTCATTTCATAATCGTCCACAAGATCGCCTAATGGCGCATTAGAGCCCCAGCAATGGAAGCCGTTCGGACCGGAATATAGACCCATCATCTGACCCATTACGGGTGTGAAAAATTTCACAAATATATCCTCTTCCGATTCTTTGGACTTGAAGAGGTCAACCAGATTTTGAGCTATTGAATCGGTTGGAGCAGGATCGGGTTTATACAATTTATAAATTCCCATATCGATAACTGCTTTGGCAGCGTCTTTGGCTGCTCGCCAACGAGATGTAAGGTCGCCTCCGGTATAACCAAGCAATTCAGGATTGGAATAATCCGGAAAAATGGTTTTTGTCGAGCTGTAGAGGTCGCTGGCGGCATAGAGCAGAGTACGCGATTTCAGGGCGAGGGCGGCGCCTTTCGTAGCCCGTCCGTAATTTGCGCCCGTATTGGCGACAGGCAGCAGATTAGCCGCCTTATCACATTCCGACACAATAAAATCTATACATTCTTCAAAAGTATTACGCGGAGCATCAAAATCATCTTCAAGACCATATACATTTGTGATTAGTGGAACACCTCCATACAAGTTTACCAAATTAAAATAATTATATGCACGAAGAAATGTCACCTCGCCTGTAATACGGTCTTTTGTCGTTTTACCATCCACAAGAGCATCACTGAAAGTAACTTTATCTACATTCTCAAAAAAGAGATTACAATTGCGAATAGTTTTATACACATCAGCCCAAACTCTGTATCGCGACGCTGCGGAAAAGCCCGGAATATTGTCGCTTGTCATCAGGCAGTTGTTAAAGTCGAACGAACCGCTATTTCCTCTGTAATGCGCTTCATCTACCAAACATGCCTTAAATCGTCCTCCGGTAAGAGGTTCATCCAATCTGTAATAGATATTGTTCACAAAAGTTTCCACCAATGCAGGGTCAGACCATACTGCCACCTCGGAAAATTCCGTTTTGGGCGTTGTATCCAAATCGTCGCTGCAAGAAGTGAACAATATGAAATTTGCCAGAAATATGCTTATAAAAAATAAATACTGTTTCATAATCATTTGTTTTTAAAATGTTAAGTTTAATCCTACATTATATACTCGGTTCAACGGATATGACGTTGGACTTGTTGTTTCGGGGTCGAAATCAGGTATTTTGTCGAACGTTACAAGATTCATACCGCTGAGATAAATCCTAAGTGCCTTAAGTCCGGCACTTTTGATGATTGACCTCGGTACATTATATCCTATTTCCAGATTCTTCAAACGCATATAATCGTTATTTTGAAGCCAATACGTATTACGTTGATTACGCCAGTATTCGCCATAACGGTTCCATGTTCTTGCTTTTTGCGAATCTATATTGTCAGGCGTCCATCGTCCGTCGGCGTCGCTTTGCAGATAATTACCCGCTTCGCCCTGCATTTCATAATAGCGGTAGCGAATCGCGCCGGTAGCCCACTGGAAAAATGCCGTTGCATAGACATTTTTATAAGCGAGGTCGATATTAATACCGCCCGTAAATGTCGGGATAACTGTTTTGTCTATCCTGACGCGGTCTAAGCCGTCGATTACACCATCGTTGTTGACATCTTCAAAAATCACGTCGCCGGGCATTGCGTTCGCCCAGTGCGGATAAGCATCAACGGCAGCTTGATCGCGGAAAATTCCTATTGCGCGGTAATACAAGGCATTGGATGTGTTAATGGTGTTATCCAAATCAATCGGCATCGGGTATCCTGTAGTTTTCTGATAATCAGGCACACCGGGCGTTTCGTCCCAATAGTCAATCTTATTTTTGCTGTATCCACCGTTGACCGAAACCGCGTAAGAAAAATCTCCGGTCTGGTCGGCATAACCCAACTGAAATTCAAATCCGCGATTGCTGACTTTTCCGATATTTTCGCGTGGCAAAGTCAGACCTGTTGACGCCGGTACAGAAGCGTTACGCATCCACAAAATATTTGAACGAACATTATAAAAATATTCGGCAGAGAACGTCAGTTTACCTCCAAGCGTTTGCCCGTCGAAACCGATATTCGACTGATTGGCAACCTCCCACGTTACATTGGGATTGGGAATACGAAGTTCCTGCATTACTTTGTTTTGCGTACTTAAATTAAATACATAAGTAGCGGCATCTCCTTCTATAAAGCCATAGCTTGACATAAACTGGTAAGCTGTAATGCGGTCGTTACCTGTTTGTCCCCAAGATGCTCTTAATTTCATATAATTGATAAACGACAATGAATTTTTCCAAAAATTTTCTTCAGAAATACGCCATCCTGCAGAAACGCCGGGGAAGAATCCGTAACGTTTATCGCTTGGGAAAATATATGAACCATCCACACGCCAAAGAAATTCAAGCAAATATTTTGATTTAAAATCATAGTTAATACGACCAAAGAAATTTTGCCGTTTGCTGACAGACGAACTGCCGGTATTGGTCTTTTCCAAGTCGCCTCCTGCAAACAATTCATCTAACGATGTTGATATAAAATATTTACGTTCAGCCTCAATTGCAGCGTCAAATCCAGTTATTCGTTCAACACCCACAAGGACTTTTGTGTTATGGTCACCAAACGATTTTTCATAATTCAATAATCCGTTTATAGTTGTACGGCTCTTTTCTTGAGAGCTTTGCCACAATTCGGGACTTGAATAACCGCGCTTACTTTCCGTTAACAGAGGCTCGCCATTTGTGTCGTAACTTTCTCCGTCCCAGATATATAAATACCACGGCGTCCGCCATCTTTTTTGATTGATAAAATACTTGTCGTACGAGTAGTTAAAAGAAAGTGACAATCCTTTAACCCACGGAATTATAATATCTAATGTGGCTCGCGATTCAAGAATATTGCTCGTTTTCTTATCATATCCCGTCATATTTGTTGTTATTGCCACTGGATTTAGTCCTTCCGCAATGTCGGGACCCGGTAAACCATTGGGCCAATATGCCGGCAAATTCGGTTTCCCACGCATAAGCATTGAAAAAATGCTTCCGGCTGAAATAGTTGGATAATTTTGGTTTTCCATTCGTCCGGAAATATCGAAACCGACTTTTATGTAATCGTTAATTTTGCCGTCAATATTTCCGCGGAAATTTGTTTGTTTGTAATATGTGGCGCTGTTTTTGTATATTGCATCCTGATAATTGCCTCCAGCCGACACATAATAGTTAAATTTATCCTGCCCTCCACGTATCGACGCATTGACTTTGCGCTGTGAAGCAAAAGTTTTGAATGTCTCGGCAAACCAGTCTGTATTTGGATAATTCCACGGGTCGTTCCCTGCGCGATAATGCTGAATTTCTTCTTCGGAATATCGTGCCGGCTGTCCTGCATACATGTTGATTTCGTTCAGCATTGTCAGATAGGTTGCGGCATCAGTAGCTTTCGGAAGTACAGTCGGTTGGCTTATACCTTCGTTATAAGTAACCGTAACTTCTGCCGCTCCGGTATTGCCGCGTTTTGTGGTGATAAGGATAACGCCGTTGGCTGCCTGTGCGCCGTAAATTGCGGCTGATGCATCTTTCAGCACCGAGATGCTTTCGATATCGTCGGCTGTGAGGCGTTCCATACTGCGGTTGGGGATTCCATCCACAACAACTAACGGGCTGTTATCACCCAATGTATTGACGCCCCTGATGCGGAATGTGGCATTATCACTACCCGGCTCGCCGCTGCTTGTTACGGCTACAAGTCCGGGCAGGCGTCCGGCAAGTGCATTTGAATAATTGATTGTGGGAGCGATTGTGAGTTTCTCGCCGCGAACCTGCGCAACCGAACCGGTAACTGTCGCCGCCTTCTGAGTGCCATAGCCGACGACTACAATTTCTTCCAGCCCTTGCGCATCTTCTAATAGCGTGATTATCAGAGGATTACCCCCCCCCAGTTAAGGCACTGATTTCTTGTGAGATATATCCCACATACGAAATTTGCAGCACGGCATTACTTTGTACAGTCAGAGCGAAATTTCCATTCAAATCGGTGGCAACGCCGTTTGCCGTGCCTTTCTCAATAACGTTAGCGCCGATAATAACTTCGCCTCTGACATCTTTAACTGTTCCCGTTACGCGAATACCGTTTTGTTGCTGTTCGCCGCTTGAAAGAGACTCCGCAATATCGGCAACTTTCTTACGCGAAAA
This sequence comes from Tannerella sp., assembly GCA_031272455.1. Taxonomy (GTDB): domain Bacteria; phylum Bacteroidota; class Bacteroidia; order Bacteroidales; family Tannerellaceae; genus Tannerella. The sequence goes on from JAISTS010000095.1 coordinate 10,049, forward strand.
AACCACTTGACGGTCAAGAATTTCGTAACTGACAGTGCTTTGGTCCAATACCATATTGAGGATTTCCTCGATGGTATGCTTTCTGCCGTCAACCTTCACAATTTTGTTCAGATCGACAACATTTTCCTTGTAGAAGAAGATAAACTCGCTTTTCTTTTCGATTTCCGAAAATACTTCGCCAAGCGTCTTGCTTCCACTTTCGAGACGGATTTCTGTCTGTTGAGCATAAGTCAACGACTTAGCCGCCCAGCAACCCGTTACACACATAATGAAAAATAAAATAAATTTCATTTTCCTAAAAACCACAAATAAATTCATTTTCATAGGTAATATATTAAAAGTTTTACTTAAAGTTTCACTGTAATTTCATTGGTATTGATCTCAAATTCGATTGAAGCAGTAACGGCGATGGCGCGGAAGGTCTCGCCAATATCTTCTTTGAGGTCAAGTTTGCCGCTGACAATCGTTTGGTCGGTTTCGGCGGCATTGTATATAATGCGTACATTATAATAACGTTCCACACGATTGAGTACGGTGGTCAATGTCGCTTTATTGAACGACAAAAATCCGTATCGCCAACAAATATAGTCGTCAACGTCAACAGTTTCGACTGACGATTTTTGCGTGTTTTTATTCAGCGAGTATTTCTGGTTGGGACGGATATGCGTAGCCTGCGTTTCGTTTGCGCCTTTGACAGCTACCGAACCTTCGGCAAGCACAACCGAATATCCTGCGTCGCCACGGTATGCCGATACGTTGAATATCGTGCCAAGCACCTGCACATCCATCCTGTCGGTTTTGACGGTGAACGGAGCCTGCTCATCGCGAGCGACTTCGAGATAGACCTCGCCTTCGACATAAATTTCGCGTTTGTTGTCGGCAAAAACAGCGGGATAAACAACACGGCTGCCCGAATTGACCCACATTTTTGTGCCGTCGCTCATCACTACGCTCGTAGTCCGACCGTATGGCACAAACAAATAGTTAAAGTCGTCCGCCTGCGCATTGCCATTCGTTTTATCTTCGACGATATTGCGATTGATGCGCAACGTGCCGCCCGATTCGTGAACTACTTCGACGTTGTCATCGGCTATTTCAATCTTTTCGCTGTTGGGCAATATGAGTGTTACATTCTCCGGCAAATTGTCTGATGTATAGATATTTGACACTAAGGCTTGATAGTCTGTCGCCTTCTCCTGCTTGGGTGAATAGCGGACATAGAGCCAAGTCGCAGCGACGACGAGTATGGCTACGGCGGCGGCATAGCGCATAAATATCAGCCTCGCGTGCGTACGTTTATTTTTTCTGAGGGTCGCCATAATGCGCTGCCACAGCTCCGCTTTTTCGTCGGGAGTTAATTTCCTCAGCTTAACGTTGTTAACGGCGTCAGGACTGTTTTTTTCGTCGTTCAGACTGTCGATGTTCAGACTCATTTTTGCTTTTCGATTTACCCGTAAACAATCGAGACTTGAATTTTGTACTCACTTCGGACGAATTTTTTCTACGGCGCGGTGAATAAGATTGCGAGCCGACTGGTAATTGATGCCCAGCCGATGCGCGATCTCGCTGTACGACAGACCTGCATGATAGCGCATAGTGATAGCTTCTTTCTGGCGTGGCGGCAAACTGCTGACCAAGTTTGCAAAATTGCGCATAACTTCGTCGTCGTCAGCCTCTTCATCACTGTTGTCGCTGTCATAGACAAACTCGTCGTGCAGGGGCAGTTCCTGAGGCGCCACCAAAATTGTCCTGTCGTTTCTGTTGATGGCGTTTATCAGTATATTTCGCAACACCTTGAACATAAAAAAGATATATCGGTCAGTATCAGGCAATTTCGAGCGATTGTTATATATTTTGATAAAAAGGTCGTGGATGCAGTCTTTGACCAATTCTTCGTCGCAGGTGAATTTCAGCCCATAGTGAAACAGCCGGTCAACTGTCGCCTCATAAAGCGATGCGAAAGCCGCCTGCTCTCCTGCTATAAACCGTCTCCATATATCATGGTCATTGTCAGGAATTAAGGCATCATTAGTTATTTTCATAACCGGCGTTTTAGTTTTGCAAATATACTATTTTTTTCGGTTTCGCAACGCGATTGTCATTTTTTTGTTAATTTTGCCGCAATGAAAACAGACATAAAACAATCAAAACCTCACTACGAGATACTTGACGGCTTGCGTGGTGTGGCTGCAATTATGGTGCTGGGCTTCCATGTGCTTGAGGCTTACGCTATTCCCGCTTATGGCGACGATGGTAAATTTCATCAGTTGCTCAACCATGCCTATCTGGCAGTCGATTTCTTTTTTGTACTGTCGGGCTTTGTTATAGGCTATGCTTACGACGACCGCTGGGGCGAGATGACAGTAGGTAACTTTCTGAAACGCAGGATTTTTCGTCTGCATCCGATGGTTGTTTTCGGCACATTGCTGGGCGTCGTCCTGTTTTATTTTGGCGCTTCGCCGATATTTCCGCTTATTGCCGCTGTTCCGCTCTGGAAATTACTGCTTTACGCCCTGCTTGGTATCCTGATGATACCCACGCCCGGGTCGGTTGATATTCGCGGATGGCAGGAGATGTACACCGTTAATGCGCCGAGCTGGACGCTGGCTTTCGAGTACATTGCCAATACACTTTACGCACTGTTTATCAGGCGTTTCACGAAGATAGCGCTTGCCATTCTGGTGGGATTGTCAGCCTGCGCGACGCTTTACCTGACGCTGACGCAGGGCGATGTCATCGGAGGCTGGACGCTTGACAAGCATCATCTTATAGTCGGATTTACGCGGCTCATGTATCCGTTTTTTGCAGGGCTGCTGCTCTATCGGATGGGCAAAAAGATACGCATACGGCGACCGTTTTTCTGGAGCAGCGTGGCGCTGGTTGCATTGCTTGTCGTGCCGCGCATCGGAGGCGAGACAGCGCTCTGGATGAATGGCATTTACGAGGCGGCGGTCATAATCATTGCTTTCCCGCTGATAGTAGCTGTCGGGGCGGGAGGAACGGTGAAAGGGCGCAGGGCATCGAAGTTGTGCAAGCTCTTGGGCGACATTTCCTATCCCGTTTACCTTGTCAACTATCCGCTTTGCTATGTCCATACCGGATGGATTTCCAAAACGCATTATTCGATATCCGAAGCCGGATGGGTGCCAATATTTGTTTTTCTGGCTGTACTGGCGATATCTTACGCCGCTATGCGATGGTTTGACACACCCGTCAGACGATGGCTGCGGAAGTATCTATAGACTTTTTTCGATAAAAATATTTGAAGTATGAATAAACAATTAGTAATCATAACAATAACGCTGTTGACATGGCAATATGCCATCGCTCAGAGCGACACTGTGAAATCGTCGGCAGACAGCGTTGACAATTCCGTTGCCGTCGAACTGATGCGTCAGGCGCAAAGCGAAGAAATGGCATCGTCGATACGCGAGGCGGCGCTGACTGAGCAGTTAGCCTCGAACAGCGACCACGCAGTACGCCAACAGCTCGAACGCCAGCTGCAACAAATACGCGAAGCCGATTCGATGCGTCAAGCCGTGATGCAGAGGCAGATAGACTCGCTCAAACGCAATGCATCGGGAGCGTCCGTCGTGCTTGGCGACGACACCATTTTCCATGTCTATACGAAACTCGGCTCTTTCACGCCGCAGGAACGGGCTGATATGACTTCGCGCAAAATACTTCAGACGGCTAAAATATTCGCTCCCAAAACCGATTCGTTGGTCGTAATGGACTCAGGCTCAACGCACGACCTGCTTTACGGCGAAACCGTACTTGCCGCCATCACCGACCTCGACGCGCTGTGGATGGGCAAAAGCCGCTACGAACTCGCTACGCAATACAGGGCGAATGTGCTGGAAGCCATAAAGACTTATCAGGCGAATATGAGTATCACTAATATCCTGAAAATGGTCGGTTTGAGCCTGCTCGTCGTGCTGACGTTCTGTTTGCTGATAATAGCAACCAATTATCTGTTTATCAAAGTGATAAATAAGAAAATCCTTGCGCGAAGAAACAAATATCTCAAAGGCATACGTATTCGCAATCTCGAAATCATCAACTCGAAAAAACAGATTCAGGCGCTACTGTTCCTGTCGAAGGCGACGCGCTATGTGATATATTTTGTCCTGCTTTATCTCGCTTTGCCGCTGCTGTTCAGCATCTTCCCCGTAACGCAGCGATTGGCTCAGACGCTTTTCAACTGGATTTGGACGCCGATAACAACCATCCTTACAGGTTTTGTGAATTATCTGCCCAACCTATTGAAAATCATAATTATAATCATCATTTTCCGCTACCTGATAAAGTTTGTTCGTTATATAATGAAAGAGATCGAGGGCGGACGGCTGACCATTCCCGGATTTTATCCCGACTGGGCGAAGGCTACTTTCAACATTATCAGGATATTCCTGTTTGCTTTTGCGCTGGTGCTAATCTTCCCGCTGCTACCTAATTCCGACTCGCGGATATTTCAGGGCGTGTCCGTATTTCTTGGCATCGTAGTGTCGCTCGGCTCGACATCCATTATCGGCAATCTCATTGCAGGATTGGTCATTACGTATATGCGCCCGTTCAAGATTGGCGACAGGATAAAGGTGGGTGAAGTCTTTGGCGACGTCATCGAGAAAAGCCCGTTTGTCATCCGTGTTAAGACCATAAAAATGGAAATTATCACCGTGCCCAACCTCACTATTCTGTCGTCTAACGTCATCAATTACAGCACGACAGCCACCGAGGAGGGCGTCATCCTATATACGACGATCACGATGGGATATGAAGTGCCGCAAACGAAAGTTTATGCCCTGCTGATATCTGCAGCGCTGAAAACGACCTATATACTGCCCGAACCGACGCCTTTTGTGCTGTCGCTCGGATTGGGCGACAATGCGGCTTCGTATCAGATAAATGCTTATACGCATCATCCTGAACTTCAGGCGGCTATCTATTCCGAGCTGCACCAGAACATACTCGACGCCTTCCACGAAGCAGGCATAGAGATGATTATCCCGCATTACCGTTCGGTGCGCGACGGGAACAAATCAACGCTCCCGCCGCAGACCGACAGTAAATGAACGAGTTATTTTGATTCCAAAGTATAGCGTCCGGAGCCGAGGCTGACCGTCAGCACGCCGCCTTCCGTTTTTGCATCCAATCCTTCGGTGTTGATATTGAAGCGTTCGGGCAATACGACTGTTGCGCTCGTGTTTGCCGGAATGTCGATGTACCACGTCAGGCTGTCGCCATTGCGCGTCCAGCTGCTCTCAATTGGTCCGTAGGGCGAATTGTACGTAGCGTCAACGCTGTCAAGCCCTTCGGGGAACGACGGTTGCATCAGGATTTTCTTGAAGCCGACCGACTGCGGGTCGTTACGTATTCCGGCGAGATTTTCGTAAAACCAGATTACGAGGTCGCCAAGCAGCATCACGTGATTGCCTGAGTTCATCGCCGGATCGGCAGTATCGCCGTTCCACAGCTCCCAGATGGTTGTGGCGTTGTTTTTCACCATATAACCCCAACTCGGATAGCTGTCGTTGGTAACGATTTTGTAGGCCAGATCGAGCCGTCCGTATTCCGTCAAGCCACGCATAAGATGCTGTATGCCAAGCACGCCAACGCTGACGTGTCCGTCAAATTCGTTTTCCGTTTTCTCGACAATGCTGTTGAAAACTTTCTGTTCGTAGCCTTCGGGAACGAGACCAAGACGGAGGGATAAGATATTGGCTGTTACCGTATTATTGTCGTACTGTCCGGTTTCGGCGTTAAAGAATTTCGCATTATAGGCGTCTTTGATTTTGGCGGCGAGGTCAAGATATTGCTGCGCGTCGGCGGACGTACCGTTGATTTCGGCAAACCGGCTCATCATCTGCAAAATGCTGTAAAACACCGTAGTGCTCAACACGGCAGCGCTGGTTTTACGCGCCGGATCTTGCGAATGGATAAGTTCCTGTCGCTCAGGCGGCATACACCAGTCGCCATAAGTATCTTTTGTGATGATATAATCCTGCATCGACACGTCAATGATGCGTTGAATCCAGCGTTGCATAGCCGCGTAATGAGACTTAATAGGCTTGCTGTCAGCATATTGCTTATGCAGCATTTCGGCTATATAGAAGAACGCCGAGGGCCAGGTTACATCGTCGTTGTAAATAGTCCAGTACTTTGGCGAAACGACCGAGATGCTGTTGTTCGCGTTCATCGACTCTTCGATATCGTCAAGCCACTTGCTGTACAGCAGATGATTACCGAAGATGAAGCTCTCGCCGTGAGCGCCGGTGGCGCGGTCGCCAAGCCAGCCCTGCCGCTCGTCGCGCTGCGGACAGTCGGTCGGCATACCGCGATAGTTGCCGCGAATACCCCAGTAAGCGTTTTTATGTATCTGATTTACAAGTGCATTTGAAGTCGTAAACGAGCCGGTTGTCGCCATTTTGTCGTAAACGACTTTGCCTTTGAACGACGCCAATTCGGGCTTGTAGTCGAGACCCGAAATCTCCACAAAACGAAAACCGTGATAGACAAACAGCGGTTCCCAAGTGTAAGTCCCGTCAGCCGCAGGAGTGTAAATATCAGTTACTTTCGCACCGCGAAGATTGTCCATATACAGCTCTTCGCCGCCGGGTTTCAGGATTTCGGCAAAGCGCAGTTTAAGCGGCTGGTCTTTCTTGCCCTGCAGCTCCACTTGCAGCCATCCGACCATATTTTGACCCATATCGAGGATATATTTCCCGTCGGCAACGGGCTTGATGGAAATCGGCTCGACTGTCTCCATAACGGCAAGATTGTCATTTGGTTGCGCCACGAGTTTGCCACCCGGAGCGTCCATCAGCTCGGCGGCTGACCATTGCGAAGCATCGTAGCCTGCGTTTGCCCATTCGCCAAGGTCGAGCCGCGCGTCGTATTCTTCGCCGTCGAACTCGTTGTTGGCAATAATCGGACCTCGGTTTGTTGCCTGCCACGACTTGTCGGTAACGACCACAGTGTGCTGTCCATCAGCGTATTCGATGTCGAGCTGCGCTATCAGTCTTGGCAGTCCGAATCCGAGATTACCCGTTCTTAGGGCAAGATAGCGTCCGTTGCCGAGCGTTACACCGATGGCATTGTCGCCCTGATGCACGAAGTCGGTTACGTCGTAAGTGTTGTAGAACACTTTTGTGGTGTAGAGCGTCGGCAGCGGGGCAAAAACATCGCCGCTGACACGCTCGCCGTTGATGTAGGGCACATTGGAACCGACGCCCGAAATATACAGCACGGCACGGCGAACAGGCTGACTCACAGCAAATTCCTTACGCAGATAGCGAGCTGCAAGGCGGGTATCCTGTCCGGTAATGACTAATTTGTCGCTGTCGTTGATGCCAATCCAGTCGGCTTTCCAGTCGCTGTCGTTAAAAAGCGCCGACGACCAGTGAGCTATCTCGCTTTGACTGCGGACGCCGATGTTAGTCCATGTCGTAACACGCCAGAAATAGGCTTTGCCCGATTCGAGCGGGACGCCGGCATAAGGGATAAGCAGCGAGAGATCGGACTCGACTTTGCCGGAGTTCCACAGCAAATTGCCCGCTTTGAGGGCATCGGGCGAGGTCGCCACTTCGATTTGGTAAGCCGTTTGCACCACATTGTTCACCACAGCTTGCAGTTGCCATGAGAAGCGCGGAGTGGCAGAGCCTACGCCTTCGGGATTATCGCGCATCTCGGTTTGGAGATAAACGACATTAACTTTGTCTGCCGGAAAGCATCCGGTCAGCGCCGCAATGAGCGGGAGGAGGAGAAGATAATAATTAAATCGTCTCATAATCAGATAATTTATTGTTAATTTCATGAAAAAGGTTTATATTACGCTGCAAATATAATTAAAAAAACGCAAAAAAATATCCGACTTTCTCAAGCCGGATATTTTAATAACTAAACATTATTTTATTCACATTCGTTAATTATGAGAGAATGAGTTCATTTAGGCTAATTAAAATTCATACTGAAAATCAAATTCCGGTATTTGCACATCGAGATTCCAGTCTAATGGCGCAATGTCGAAATTGAAGTGCATCGGCAACATATCGAACGCCAATTCCGACAGCCCGATGCCGTCCCAGATTCCCGGAGCATAAAACATCGTCATACCGCCGTTATACAGGTCGTTGATGTTGTCATTGATGCGGGCGGCTCCATCTTTTATGCGTCCTCCCCGCCTGTTACCTTCCATTACAGATACGGTAGCATCGCCATCGGCTTGTCCTACATTAAAATGGTAGGTTACGTCGCCGTACTTAATCATCAGGTTCACGATTTTTCCGCCGCGGCGGGTAATCATCTCGTTGTCTGCCACTTCTTTGCCTTTCTGGAAATTCTGATAGTCAGCCTGAAAAGCGTCCTGAAACTCTTTTACGAGCGCAGGGTTAGACTTGATGGTCAGCGAAGTCATAGAGCTTTTTATTTCTCCTGTTTCCTTGTCGCGCGAGCGTATGATGTTGATGTCTATCGACTCCATACTTTCACACTTTTTCAATAAAGCCTTTACGGCTTCTTGTGCGCCTGCTTCCGTCGTTATCAATCCGAGGCATAGGATGGCGCCGATTAAAATTCTACTGCTTTTTTTCATTTTGTTTGTTGGTTTAAAAGTTATTAAAATCAGTTTCAATTATGTTTTTTGCTGTTTCGCGTGCATAAGGGTCGTCAAAGTTGCTGAGAAAGGCTTCGTTATGACGTTCGACGATTTGGCGGTAGCTGTCTGCCGGATCATCAATGTAAGTCGCTTCGTTGATAAGGCGTTCCATCGCTTCCTGCTGCTCCATTGCTGCGCGGTAAGTGCGTTCGATTTCGGGGCGTATACGGCGCGTATCGGTGATTTTCACTCCTCCGCGTACGATATAGCTGCCTTCGTAGGGATCGAAAGTGTCTGTGCGACTGTATGATACGAGGTAGATGACGCCTGCGAGCACGGCGGCTGCCAGCCCCGACCAGACGTACCAACGACGCATCACTATCCTGCGTGCCAGCGGTTTGTCGTCCGACGGCATCGCTTCCGCTTCGGCGGCAAGTACTGTTTCAAAATACTGAAACACAGGCTTGTATCCCGCAAGTTCGTCGGGCAAATTGTCGCCGGCGAAGTAGCGGTAGAGCGTCTGCTCATCAGCATTGCTTGTCTCGCCTTCAAAAAAGCGATTGAGCAAGGTCTTGATATTTTCAGTTTCGTTTATCATCTTTGTTCTATATTGTAAAACAGTTCTTTAATTCTTTTTCTGGCTCTTGACAGGTTGACCCTTACAGCTTCGGGCGCACTGCCCGTCAGTTCGGCTATTTTGTCAATTTCCATTCCTTCCAAATGCCTAAGTCGCAACACATTGCGTTGGAGGTCGGGCAACATTGCAAGCGCGTTCATCAGATGACGTAAGTTATCTTTCTGCTCCAGCCGTTCTGCGGGCGTGGGCGCTTCGCTTGCCGCGTCAACGACATCGAGGCTCTCGTGTTCGCGCTGAAACTCCTTCAGTCGGTTGAGACAGAGATTTTTCGTGATTTTCGTCGCCAACGCCGTTATGCTGTTGTACGAGCCGAGTTCGTCGCGAAGCAACCACAGTTTCATATAGACGTCCTGAACGATATCTTCTGCCTCGTCCCCGTCGTCCAGCAATCGCCCTGCATACGACAGCAATTGTGCGCGCAACGGCAAAACCTGTTCTTTAAACTGTTCGGTTCCCATGTCTCACTTATATGACAATCGAAACGCAAAAATGTAACATCGGGGATGAAATTTTTTTTTTTTAGGGTAGAGAACACAGCATATATTTTTTGTCCGACAGTTTGGCGAAACATTTAAAAACGCTACCTTTGCAAACAAAAACAATGAAACTGTGCATAGCGGAAAAGCCGAGCGTGGCACGCGACATCGCAGAAGTGCTTGGCGCAAAAACGAAGAAAGACGGCTATATAGAGGGCAATGGCTACCGCGTATCGTGGACTTTCGGGCATCTTTGTACGCTGAAAGAGCCTCACGACTACACGGCGGACTGGAAGTCGTGGCGCCTCACGTCGCTGCCGATGATTCCGCCGCGTTTCGGCATCAAACTGTTGCAAAACGAGGCTTACGAAAAGCAGTTTCGCATACTCGAAAAGCTCATTTCCGAAGCCGAAGCTGTCATAAACTGCGGCGACGCCGGTCAGGAAGGCGAGCTGATACAGCGCTGGGTGATGCAGAAAGCGAAATGCAGCTGTCCGGTTTATCGGCTGTGGATTTCGTCGCTGACCGAAGAGGCTATTCGTGAGGGCTTTCGTAACCTCAAAGAGGCGTCGGAATTTAACCGTCTCTACGAAGCCGGACTGTCGCGAGCTATCGGCGACTGGCTGCTTGGGATGAACGCAACGCGCTTATACACACTTCGTTATGGACAAAACAAACAGCTGCTTTCGATTGGTCGCGTACAGACGCCTACACTGGCGCTCATCGTCAATCGACAGAAAGAAATCGAACAGTTCAAGCCGGAGCCGTACTGGGAGCTGAAAACGGTCTATCGCGAGGCGACATTTTCGTCCGTCAAAGGCAAATTCACCAAGCGCGAAGACGGCGAAGCCTTGCTGCAAATCATTACAGGAAAAGACTTTACCGTTACCGATATAACATATAAAAAAGGCAAGGAGTCGCCGCCGCGCCTGTTCGACCTCACCTCGCTGCAGGTCGAGTGCAACAAACGTTTTTCGTTCTCCGCCGACGACACCCTGAAACTCATTCAGGGCTTGTACGAAAAGAAAGCCGTTACCTATCCGCGTGTCGATACGACCTTCCTTAGCGACGATATCTATCCCAAAGTGCCGCAGATACTCAAGGGATTAACGGCTTACGAGGCATTGACGGCGCCGCTGCTCACCACAAAATTGCCGAAAAGCAAAAAGGTGTTCGACAATACCAAAGTAACCGACCATCACGCTATCATCCCAACCGGAAAAGCCGTTAACAACCTGTCGGACAGAGAAATAAAACTGTACGACCTGATAGCGCGACGCTTTATTGCAGCCTTTTATCCCGATTGCGAAATAGCGACAACGACTGTCCTTGGCGAGGTCGAAAAAGTCGGTTTCAAGGCGACCGGCAAGCAGATACTGAGCGCGGGATGGCGTGCAGTAACGGGCAAGGATACGCCCGATAACGCCGAAAAAGATGACAGCAAGGAGGAAACATCTGTACTTCCGGCATTTACCGTCGGCGAGCACGGACCGCACGCGCCCGATTTTGCCGAGAAAATGACAACTCCGCCCAAACCATATACCGAGGCGACACTGCTCCGCGCTATGGAAACAGCAGGCAAAACGGTCGAAAACGAAGAGCTGCGCGATGCAATGAAAGAGAACGGGATAGGTCGCCCGTCAACACGCGCCGCCATCATCGAAACGCTGTTTAAACGCAATTATGTACGCAAGGAAAAGAAAAACCTCATTGCCACGCAAACGGGCGTCGAACTGATAGGCGTCATACGCGACGAGCTGCTTAAAAGCGCCGAGCTGACAGGGCTGTGGGAAAAGAAACTGAGGCAGATAGAACGAGGCGAGTACGAAGCATGCGCCTTCATCAATGAGCTGAAAGAGATGGCTCAAAAAATCGTAGAGAACGTCCGCTCGGATAAGTCCAACCGTCAGATTACAATTGAAACAAAATGAATATCAATAACTTACAAACCGAAGACGAATGTTATCCGCTGGTCGATGAGCAGGGACAGGTCGTCGGAAAAGCTACTCGCAGCGAATGTCACGGAGGCGCCAAACCGCTGCATCCCGTTGTCCACCTGCACGTTTTCAACAGTCGCGGCGAGCTGTACCTGCAAAAGCGCCCGATGTACAAGGATATACAGCCCGGCAAATGGGATACATCCGTCGGCGGACATGTTGATTACGGCGAAACGACCATCGAAGCCCTGCGACGCGAGACGGCGGAAGAGCTTGGCATCACGGATTTTACGCCCGAACCGATTGCCGAATATATCTTTGAATCGGAAATAGAAAAGGAGTTTGTGCACTCATTCAAAACAACTTACGATGGTGCGATCGCTCCGGCACCCGACGAACTTGACGGCGGTCGCTTCTGGACCTTGGACGAAGTACGTCAACACATCAAAACCGACACGTTTACGCCTAATTTTGCCAATGAGTTTGAGCGTTTTATTGCTCCTGACTGATACGCATAACTGCGCCTCCGCCCGATGCGATTTTTACGTTCAGCAGATCTTTGGACGTCAACGTGATCTTCTTATAATCAAGATGATTAGGCTCATCATCAGCATCTTTGGCGTCCGAATAAATTTCGGCGGCGAAAGAGCCTGTTCCGAGAAAATCAAGATTGACCGTTAATTCGCGAGGCGTGGTATTATTGATAATTCCCACATACCAAACGCCATCTTTTTTGCGTGCAACAGCAAAATATTCATTCACTTTGGCGTCGATGACGCGCGTTTCGTCCCATACGGTCGGGAGGCTGCAAATAAAATCAAATCCGGGCTGTCCTTCGTACGAAGGCGGCGTGTCGCAGACCATGTGCAGATAACTTTCGAGCGCTATATACATAGCCATCATGTGACATCGCGTACCTGTTACAAGCGGATGCGTATATTGCACTTTAAATTGCGAAACCGGAACAGCGCGGAAGCCGCCAAGATGATAATCGGTAGCGCCTGCCAGCACCCGCGTGAACGGCATTGAGATGTCGTGGTCGGCTGACATATCGAAACCCCATTTGAAACATTCGTAGTTCAGGGTGCCTTCGCGCGTAAACTCGTTGGGATAGGTGCGATGCAGTCCGGATGGCTTGCTGGAGCCGTGAAACTGTATAAAAAGGTGATGTTTAGCAGCTTTCGCAAGAATTTCTTCCTGAATCAGTATCATTTCCTGATCGTCGCGGTCCATAAAATCGACCATCATACCGGCGATGCCCCATTGTTCAAACAGCGCTAATGCCTCGTCAAGTTTGGCGTACAGCGCTTTCCAGTTTGTCCACAAATGGATGCCTACGCCTTGGCTTTTGGCATAATCGCATATCGCTTTCATATCGAGCGGCGCAACAGGTTTGGTTATATCGGCACGGGGCGACGGATTACCGAAATCGAAGCCGTCGTCCGAATACCATGGCTGCTCGGCATAACCGTAAATCGAGTGATATTCAATATGGTTACGCGCAGCAAAATCAATATAATACCGATTCGTTTCAAAGTTATTTCCCGGCGAGAAAGTTGTGTCGGGCGTCATATTGCCGTTCCACCACGTAAATGTTGTCTTTCCGGGTTTAATCCACGAAGTATCAGCGATTTTGCATGGCGAAGCGAGGTGCGTCAGAATATTCGACTCGACAAGATCGCCAATTCTGTCGCCAATCATAAGTACGCGCCAAGGGGATTTGTGAGGCAGGGCGGCTTTGACTTTAACACGCTCATTATCAAGCGACGGCGATAATTTTCCTCGCAGTATCCCATCTTCTTTCGACAGATACATTCCGGCATAATTCACGACATCGGCTTCGGTAATTGCCACGAAAACATCATTTTCAAATTCAAACAGCACAGGCATATCCATCAGTTTAGACGAAGCCATCTCGCTGTATTTCAAGCGAGTATATTTCCCTTCGTGCGATGAGGTATATGACGGCAGGAACAAAGCCAGCGCAGTCGGGTCGCCGACAAGACTGAACGCCGTAAATTCGTCGTACATAATATATGCTGTCCGATCGGTTTGTTCAGGAAATTCATATCTGAACGCCACTCCGTCGTCAAACGCGCGTACAACAAGATTTACAATCCTGAACGGCGACTGCGTCTCTCTGAGCGGCACGGTTACTTCTCGGTACTTGCTGTGCAAATATCGCGCCTTGCCCACAATCAGCTCGTACGATTCGTCGCCGGTACGAAAAACGGGCTTGCCGACAGTCAGATTCCGCCCGAAACTGCCGTCGTCGAACTCAAAATGAATAGGCGAATTGCGTATCAGAGCCTGTTTCTTAAAGTCCACATTATAAACGGGATAATCGTTCAGCGTTAACGAGAAATGAATATTCCTGTCGGGCGAATAGAGATTGACCGACGCCGCGCGGACAGAAACGGAGAAAATTATCCCTACTGCCAACAAGCTGATTATCAGCGAATATCGTCTCATGTCAATCCAATTCTTTGATACGTATATTGCGGAATGCCAAGCCATAGCCGTGGTCCTGCAAGCCGATATAGCCGGGTTCGTTGCCTGTATTAAGCATCAGTTCGTAAGCCTCAGGCACTTTCTCTTCGTCGTTGCTGAAAGGGCTGAATTTGCTTTTGTCAACTAAGGCTTTCCAGACGGGTGTACCAAGATAAAAATCAAGAATTTGAACGTCGTTAAGATAATGGATGACATGTTTGTTATAGACGACAATTTTTGTTTTATTCCAATTGTCATACGGCTTAACGGGCTGTGGCACAGGCGGTATCATATCATAGACAGCGCCTGCCTGCCTGTTTCCGCCGACGCCCTGCCAAGCATCGGGCATATTCTCATTATCCAAAAGCTGATATTCGGGGCTTGAGTAATAAATCGGCTTGCCTTCAAGCTCTTGCGCCATATAAAGGATGCCGCTGTTGCCCGCCTTGCCAATTTTCCATTCGATTTCAAAGATGAAGTTCTTGAATTTTTTGTCATAAATCAAGTCTGCACCTTCCATATCGGCTGTTCCGCTGCTGTTGAATGTGATTACGCCGTCTTCGACTAACCAGCCTTTCGGCACTTCACTGCGCAGATAGCCGCGCCATCCGTTAAGCGTTTTGCCGTCGAACATCGACAGCCATTCGCCGCCTTCGGGAATAGCGTTCGCGTCGGCAGCGCACTGTTCACTGCTGTCATTTTTAGCGCTTTGGCTACAGGCAAGCAGTAATCCTGCACACAACAGCATCACAAAAAATACGTTTATCTTTTTCATTTCGTTGAATATTAAGTGATTATTACAATTTTAATTCTTCCCATCCGGCACGATATTTCCGTTTGATAAACTGATTTGCCGGCTCAAAATTGGTTATTCTCATATTGGCTCCATCCCATTTATAGGTCATATTCCTGCCCGGAAACGAGCTGACGTCGATTTCGCCATAAACAGGGTCGTTCTGTTTAACCGTTTGACGGATATTATAGCTTCGCAAAATGAGATTTCCCATCAGCACGGCTTCTGTCAGCGGACCGGCATAGCCTTCAAACGGCGACTCGACCTCTGCTTTGTCGTATCCGGCGATGCAGGCATCAATCCACGACCAGTAATGCCCGTCAAACTCGCCCGGTATGCGTCTGTATTTCTCCGGTATATTTACATCCTTGGCAAACAGAGGTTTATGACTGCCGTCGTTGACCCACAGACGGGGATCGGAACCGCCCCATCCACACGACACTTTGCCTTTCTTACCAACAAAAACGGTTGCCCCTTCGATGTCGTTAGGGTCGAGGTCGCCCATCGCGTGCGTCAAATCGACATCGGGCGCGACTTCATCGGGACGTTCCGGCATAATGCCGCCATCCATCCAGTACAGATCAAGCATTTTGCCGTTCTTGAGCGGGAATTTATAACGTATCGAGCAGGACACAGGTCCGCTGTCGGGATAATATGCTTCTTCAAAAATGCCTGAATATACGGTGCTTACGCTGCACGATATTTCGGACGGATAACCCAATTCGAGCAGTTTAAACGGCGGTCCGATGATATGACAGCCCATATCGCCCAAAGCACCCGTGCCGAAAGCCCACCAGCCACGCCAGTTGAACGGCACCAGATTGTCAATATAATCAACATATTCGGCTGTCCCCAACCATAAATCCCAGTTAAGACCCTGAGGCACAGCAGGCTTGTCGGCGGGCCAGGGAATGCCTTGGGGCCACACCGGACGGTTCGTCCAGCAATAGACTTTTTCAATTTCACCTATCAAATCGGCTTCAAACCATTCGCGCATAGTTTTCATCCCGTTGCAGGAATTGCCCTGATCGCCCATCTGAGTAACGACACGATATTTGGCGGCAGCTTGAGTCAGGATACGCGCCTCGGCAATATCGTGAGCTAACGGTTTTTGCAGATAGACATGCTTGCCCATCCGCATAGCATTAAACGCTTGAATGGCATGATTATGGTCGGGCGTCGAGATGCAAACGGCATCGAAATGTTTGTTTTCTTTGTCGTACAGCTCACGCCAGTCGTGATAATATTTGGCTTTGGGATATTTCGTTACGGCATCTTTGGCTTGACGGTCGTCCACATCGCACAGAAACGCGATTTCCGCATTTTTCTTGGGCGTTTTCATCAGCGAACCCAAATCGGCGCCGCCCATTCCTCCGCATCCGACCTTGGCGATATACAGCTTATCGCTCGGTGCAACATGTCCAAGTCCCGATATTGCATAGCTGGGCAGTACGGAAATGGCAGCAAACCCCGACGCAGTCATTCCGATAAATTGTCTGCGAGAGATTTTTTCCGCAGATTTCAGTGTTTTTTCTTTCATCTTTAATTATTTTCGTGATAACTAACTTACTACAGGAAATTTGAACGAAGACCGCAATTGGATACGTCTGCCTTCGGCTTGCGATAAACGTGTCGCTTCGATGATTTCGAGGACGTGCAGTGCGTGTTCAGCATTGATTAGCAGCTCTTTGCCTGTCGCCAAGTGTTCGCAGATGACCGATGCCCCTTCCTGCCATACATAGCCTTTTGTATCCGTCTCGTAGCGCCGCGTTTTTTCGTCAGCCACAGTAGCCATATCTACTCCAAACGGCGCCCAGTCGTAACCGACAAGGTGCATATTGCCTTCGGAACCGACGAGCGAGATGGTCGGACGTTCCTGCCCCGTGCCTTCGTGTCCATAAGGGTCGAAATAATTAAACCCGCACTGTATATGCGAAAGGACATTGTTTTGATGTTCCATGATAATCATCGCATTATCTTCGGCAACGACCTGTATATGCCCTTTATCATCGACATTTCGGGTCGGCGTAACGACATTGGTCATTGCCACAACCGATTTGGCGGGACCTAAAAGTCCTGTCAGCGTTGAGATATTATACACACCGAGGTCGGGCAGGCTGCCGCCGCCTTTTTCGTAGAAGAACGCCGACCAGCCGGGTCCCTGATGCCCGTAATGGGCATGTGCAGCTGCGACGCGACCAAGTTTGCCGGCATTGAGCTGTTTCGCCATAAATGCGAATTGCGGACTGTCAACCACTGCCGGAGCGCCCCAGATACGAGTGCCGAGTTTTATGGCAAGTTCGTAGAGTTCGCGCCCCTCGTCGTAGGTATTCGCCATCGGTTTTTCGCTCCAGACATATTTTTTCGCCATCAGCGCTTGCCTGTTCAGATGCCCGTGTTCCTGCATATTAGTCAGGTTGACAAGCAGGTCGAACTCGACGCCGGACAGCATCTCGTCGATATGCGGATATGTGTTTTTTACGTTAAATTCCTGTGCTCTGCGTGCAGCCCGTTCCGGTTTGATGTCGCACAGGCTGACAACTTCTGCATAAGGCGATGCCGTCAGATGAGGCAGATAAACTCCTGACACACTGCCACATCCTATTACGCCCACCCGTATTTTCTTAGAGGGTGCCGCTGTTGCTGTGGCAAAAATGCTGCTGTTGACGACAGGGCTTGCCGATAGAGCAAACCCCGCCATCCCCAGACGTGCAATAAATTCTTTTCTGTTCATAAAATTGTATAATTAGAATGCCGGATATCCGGGGTTTTGTACCAGATTATTGTTTTTGCGCCAGGCGTCGAGCGGGATGGGCAAAATTTTGCGATACTCTTCCGTTACCCATGGTTTCCATTCGTTGGGCTGGGTAAATGTACCGAAACGTATCATATCCTGACGTCCGCCGAACTCGAATGCCAACTCAAAACGACGCTCATTATAGATGTCTTCGAGCGTAAGAGCAGTGAGATTATGGTCGGAATTGCCAAAACCCCGTTCTCTGATGATATTCACCAATCGCAATGCTTCGCCCATATTAGAGCCTTGACGCACAAGGGCTTCAGCTTTCATAAGATAGACGTCGGCAAGCCGGAAAATATGTATGTCATTTTCCATAAACGAGTTTTGCATACCTTTCTGAAATTCCCATTTCTGTATTCGCGCTCCATCTTCCTGAAACACTTCACCCCAGCCTTCGGGATAAGCCTTGCCCGGTCCGCCTTCCGTACCCGGAACGATATGATATTCAATGCCGTGAATTAGCGGATGCCCGGCTGTACCGGTTTGCAGGACTTCGCCTGTTGCCGGGTCAATCATCGGTCCTGTCAGAAAGGTAGCTTCTTTGCGACGGTCGTCGTCGGAAAACGAATTGACAAACGCAGTCTGGGCGCTTACGCCGTTCCACGTATCGCCCGAAAATCCCAGAGCGATAGGGTCGAGATAATGCAGTGTATAATAATGTATGGCATTATACATATCACCCCAGTCGTCCTGATCGCTGAAGCAGGCGGGCAGTATGGCTTCGCGCGAGACTTCGTTGTGAACGGCAAAATTGGTTGACCAGTCAGGCTCGATGATATAATCCAGCTCCATCACGCCGTCGCAGGCATCGATCACGCCCTGCCAGTTGGCAACGCCTGTCCATACTTCGGCATTGAGATACATTTTGGCAAGCAGGGTCAGCGCCGCACCTTTGGTGAATTTGCCGTAACTTTGGCTTGTTACGTCTTCGCGAAGATAGGGAATGATGTCGTTCAGTTCGCTTACTACGAAATCAAATACTTCTTTCCGCGTCCTGTTTGTCGGCAGGCTGGTGTCGTTGAAATCCGTTACGATCGGCACATTGCCAAACCAGTCGCACAGGACATAATACCAGTAAGCCCTGAGACCTCGCAATTCGCCAAGCACCTGCAATTTCTGGTCAGGCTCCATCAATTCGTTGGGTTCGACCAGACTGATAATGGAATTAACAGTGGTTATGCCGCTCATACACGGATTCCACAGACCCGGAATCACCCAGTTATCGACATTCCAGTGATGATTGGTCTGCTCCATATATACTCCGCCATCCCACCAGTCGCCGCCTATACGTGTAGGCGCAATCAGCATATCGGACGTGAGATTGTCCCAGCCCCATAGCTGGTCGTACGAAGCCGTATATTTCAGCGTCTTGTATGCCGGTCCGATAATTGAATACATTTCTTCAAGAGTTGAGCCGAACTGGTCGTACGGCAGTTTGTCATATACCTTTTCTTCCAAATCGGTACAAGCCGTAGCGGCAATCATCGCTATCGCTATATTTACAAGATATCTTTTCATTTTTTTTATCCGATTAAAAATTAACACTTAAACCAATAGAAAATGTTCGCGCTTTGGGATAGAAATCCAGAGGCTCCACACCCGGCGCCAATCCGCTGTTCGTTTCGACGGGCAATTCGGGGTCAAGCCCTTTATATTTCGTCAGCACAAACAGATTTTGCACAGTAGAATACACCCTTATCCCGTTCATCACCTTCGGGAACGAATATCCCAGCGACATATTGTCGAGACGCATATACGAGCCTTTTTCGAGATAATAGTTCGAGAATTTGGGAGTAACTTGAAGTTCATACGTCAAGGGGTCGTCAAGTGCATTTGCTCCGGGCATAAATCCGGGCTGGGCATACACCAAACGCGGCAAGTTGAGGACGTCGTTGCCATAAACGCCACGCAGGAAGAACGAGAAGTCGATGTTTTTGTATCGAAAACTGTTATTCAGTCCGTAAGTAAAAACGGGCTGAGCATTACCGATATAGGTATAGTCGGCAGGCTCGCTGATTTCTTCGTCATCATCCTGATTGACAATCACATATCCGCCCTGTCCGTCCAATCCCGTACATTGCAGACCGTAGAACTGTCCGATAGGTTTGCCGACTTCGAGGATATGCGTTGTCGTGCCGCCGCCTCGCCACCAGATACTGCCTACAAGCTGGCGCTCGGTGGTGTAGATTTCGTTCGACAGCTTGGTAACTTCGTTTTTGTTATGTGCGAAGTTGAGCGAAAAATCCCAGCTAAAATCCTTCGTCAGCACAGGCGTAGCGTTGAGTGTCAGCTCGATACCGGTATTTTTCATATCGCCTACATTCGCCATCATATAACTGTACATATACGGCGGAGTGGGTACGGGATAGTTGTAAAGCATATCTGACGTTATCTTGTTGTACCATTCGATACGTCCGCTAAGCCTGTTTTTCAGGATACCGAAATCAACTCCTACGTTCAGCATCGAGGTTTGCTCCCAACGCAAATCGGGATTGGCATTCTGGCTGATGGCATATCCTGTGTGCCAAGCCGTATTGTCGTAATACGTTCCGCTGAAGCCGTACAGCTCAAGCGAGTTGTAGGGACTTAAGCCTGTCTGATTTCCCATAACGCCCCAACCGGCGCTCAGTTTCAGGTCGTTGAACAGCGAACCCGCCATAAAGCCTTCGTCGGACACGTTCCATGCGGCTGAAACGGATGGGAAGGTACCCCATTTATGATTGGCGCCGAACTTTGAAGAGCCGTCGCGACGCAGCGTGGCAGTAAGGCTATATTTGCCGCGATAAGTGTAATTAGCTCTGCCATAGAACGATATCAAACGGTTGGAGTTTTTGGACGAACCGACGTCGCCTTTGCGATAGCCTTCGCCCGAAGCGAGGTCGTTAGCGCCAAGATAATCGGTTATGAAAGTCCGGTTTTGTGCGACATGCGAAGCATAATCTTCCTGCTCCCACGAGTAGCCCGCTAAAAGATTAAGTTTATGATTACCAATTGTTTTGTTATACGTTGCTGTCCATTCTAACAGATTTTTGTTCGTTATTTCGCTCGAACGCTGTGCAAATCCGCCATTCGATAGTCCTGCTTCCGAATTGCGACTGTTGTATTCGCTGTAGTCCGCCATATTCCTGATTTTGGAAGCAAACAGTTTGGTTTCCAGCCCGTCGATAATGGTAAAGTTGACCGCAGCCGTAGCGTAGGCGTTCAGCAATTTGTTCTCGCGCGAATTTTCTTCCTGATTCCTGACCGGATTGCCTTGGTCGTAGTCGTATGACTCGTGCCACGAGCCGTCGTCGTTTTTCACCGGACGAACGGGCGACATATTGTAGGCAAGGATAAAGTTACGAGCATAAGTAGGTTGCAAATCACTCATTGTCGTAACAGCCGTAAGGTCGATCCGCATCCGATTGTTCAGCGCAAACTGCGAAAATTGCAGACGCAGATTATAGCGTTCGAGGCTGTTGTCGCGAGCCAGACCGTCGCGCCGCATATAGGACACAGAGCCGCGATAGTTATTGTACGCGCTGCCGCCCGCCAACGACAGGTTATGGTCTTGCTGTATGCCCGTGCGCGTGATCTCCTTAAACCAGTCGGTATTACCGCCAAAATCGAGCAGCGAGGGGTCGTAACCGTCAATACTGCTTGCATAGCTGCGCCATTCGTCGGCAGTAAACAGGTCGGGCTTATTTGTCATATCCGAAATACCGACTGCTCCGCTGTAAGTTACCGACGGTTTCGACGCCGAGCCTTTCTTTGTGGTGATAAGAATGACGCCGCCCGCAGAACGCGAACCGTAAATCGCTCCGGCTGACGCATCTTTGAGAACGGAAATAGACTCGATGTCCTGAGGCGCCACAGTTGAAAGGTCGGCTCCCGGAATATTGTCAATCACAAAAAATGGTCCCTGATCGTTCAGAAACGTGGTAACGCCTCGTAAACGTATTGCAGCATTGGATGTTACATCGCCCGAACCGCTGTTAACAGTCAATCCGGCGACTTTGCCCTGCAACATATCGGCAGCCGTTTTCTGGAATCCCTGATTGAAATCTTTGGCTGTAACATTCGTTACCGAACCTGTGATTTCCTTGCGTGTCATCGTGCCGTAGCCGACAACCACCACTTCTTCAAGCAGTTGCGAATCTTCTGTCAAGAGCACATCGTAATAATCGCCGTCAACAACAATTTCGCGCGTCAGATAGCCGACGTACGAAAACACAAGCGTTACGCCTGTTGACGGAACTTCAATCGAATAATACCCGTGAGCCGTACTCACAACGCCGGTTGTAGTTCCCTTGATGACGATATTCACACCGGCTAAAGGCTCGCCGGTCATCTCGTCGGCAATATTGCCGGTTACGGTAATCGGCGCCTGCTGCTCGTCGGCAACAGCAAGCATCCCCTTGCGACCGATGATGATGTGATTGCCGTACATACCGATATCGACATTCTGATCTTTCAGTATCGTTTTCAATACCGAACTGACAGGCTCGTTTTTGACGTCAACCGATACCATCCGCTTTGTGTCAACATCGTTGACATCGAACCAGAACGAATAGGACGTTTGAGCCTTAATAGCATTAAAAATCTCGGTTATAGGCTTGTTTACCACACGGATAGAGACTTTTATGTCCTGCGAATACCCGTAAGCCGAAACCGACAAAATGTTAATTGCAAGAATTAACAGCGAGTTGCGAAAAATTTTGTACATGTTATTAAATGTTTAGTTATTAATGTTTTTCACTGAAAAGCCTAATTTACGCAGTCCGTCTCCAATTTCCGGACAACTCATAAAGAGACGCCATAACAGACCGCTGCGATAGTTTTCAATCATCGGCGCAATAGTGCATTGATCTATGGCTAAATATCTCTGTATATACCAGTTAGCATTAACGCTGAAAGCATCGTAAAATCCATATTTTCCCCATATACTGTCGCCCAGACTGTAATAGAAATGTTTGAGCGCTTGAGACGACTGCTCCGGCGTATATGGATAACTGCTCAGCGCCGCCGTAGGCGTAATCACTCCTATATCATCGCGCGAGGGGCAGTGCGCCTTGTATCCGTCGAGCGAATAGCTGGCTGTCAACCCCCAGCAATCGGCGCCATAGCCTTTGAAGCCTTTTGTGTTTTCGACACACCATTGGTAATTTATCAAAGTCTGATTTTTATTCAATTCCCAATAGTCGGCATACTCGTCCGATAATCCATTTGGATTCAGACATATATAGGAATAATGCGCCCAAAAAAGCGGACCGCCGTATTGCTCTGCGCCGTTATGCTTCAGTATCAGCGGATAGCCGTAGGCTACAGCATCGCTTTTGATGTTGCCTCCTCGCGCCCAGCCCTTATGATAAGCCGACGCCGGAATTGTATGCGTAGGCGACGAAGCCGCCAGAATGTAGGCAATCAGACATTCGTTGTAGCCTCCGAGCGGAAAGTTCATTTCCCACTGATATTCAGGACTCCAATGCCAATACAACACATCTTTGCCATTCAAATACCAGTCCCATTCCATATCGCGCCACAAGGCATCGATCCGGGCTGCAAGCGCCTTTTCGCTGTCGTCGCCGTCCTGAAAATACTGACGCACACAGAGCAGGCTCTGCATAAGGAAAGCGCTCTCGACAAGATCGCCGCCATTATCTTTCCTGCCAAAGGGTTTGACCTTGCCCGTTGGATAAATCCAGTGCGACCACATCCCGTGAAAACGGTCGGCACGCTCAAGAAAATCAACTATTTTCAGAAAACGCGCTACTCCTTCGCTGCGCGAAATAAAGCCGCGCTCGATGCCAACCAACAATCCGGCAACACCAAAACCGCTGCCACCCGTCGTTACAACATCGGCATCGTTATCGGGATAAACGCCGTCGATATGAATACGCTCGCGGGCAAGACCGGACACAGGCTCCGCACCTTCCCACATATAATTCAGATGCGCCTCCTGAATGAAATCCAGAAAAGCCTCGTCCGACTCGAATGTCAGCGGACGGTTCGGCTCCGAATCGGCTGTCGTCCCCGCATTTTGGCACGCAAGCAGCACAACAGAAAATATGGCTATAAACGCCTTAAAATGTTTTTGTTTCATGATTTATTTTGTGTTTATCGTTTGACTTATTCGCGAGCGACCATTTTCGCTCAATGCTTCAATGGCGAAAAAATACTCAGTATCTCGGTCGAGACCGCGAAAATCGTATGTTGTTTCGCCCAATACGCTTATGGCATTATACATTTTATCCGGAGCTGTTCCATAGTAAATATTATATCCATACGCTTGATTTACAGACGCCCATGAGATACGGGCGTTGCGCCTGTCGGACTGCGAACGTGCAACTTTAAACTGCTGCACTGTTGCGGGCGCCTGCCCTCCCCCATTGCCGAACACACGGAAACCCGACAGCGCAAAATTCCCTGCTGCGGTATGCTCGTTTACGATTTTCAGGAACCGCGCACGCAACGGGGTTTTCAACTCTATATAATCGTGAGGCACATCTTTGTCGTTATCCGATTTATCCACAGTCAGTTGCCATGTCTTTCCATCATCAGAATGAAAAATACGATATTGATGGTATAAGTCCATTGCTTTACCAAACTGTACGGCTTTATGGTCGTAATAATTGACTTGTATTGCGCGGATTTCCATCGGTTTTTCGAGATCGATTTGCAGCCATTCGCCCGCATCGCCCGAACGGGCAGCCCAAAATGTGCGCATACTTTCGTCGCAAGCATTGCCGGCAACGTAAATGCTGTCAACTGATGAGACCGTTACCGGCTTCCCGTACGACAACAACATCCAGCCCATAAATGTCTGATTTATATCCTTTAACGCCCCCGCAGGCACAACAGTCGGATAATCACCGAAAGCCGTTGCCGAATACATCACATTGTCGGCATCGAAAGCAGCAGGATAAAGCCCTATACGGCGTTCAAACTTATATTTCAGTGAAATCATACAAGTGGCAACATGCCAATAGTTTCCGTGAAAATCGCTGAATGTGCCGCCATGCCCTGCGCCCTGAACATAACCGCCCGGTTTATAGCTCATCGGGTTATGTTTCTGATACGTGAACGGTCCCAAAGGGCTGTCAGACACATAAACGCCATCAGCATAGACCTTAAATTCCGTCCCGGGAGCGCCATACTGGAAAAAATATTTCCCGTTATGCTTTGTGATGTACGAGCCTTCGGTAAAAGGCGCAAGCGTGGTGCTGTCGTCGTTATTCATACCAAAGCGTTCCCATCCGTGTTCAGCAGGTTGCAACGCCATGATTTCGTGAATTTTACTGATCGGACTAAAATTATGCCTGTCTAACTCAACGCCTTTCAGCGCATACTCATTACTCGAGCCGTAGTAGAGATACAGCCGCCCGTCGTCGTCTTCAAACAGCGCCGGATCCCAGCTTGGCAGGACGGTTTTTTCGACATAACGTTTGAAGCGTCCGCTCATTGGGTCAGTGCTGTACCACACGGGCAGACCTCTGTACGTCGAACCGATGTAAAACAGCGTGTCGCCGCGCACAAATGCTGCCGGAGCACACTGGTCGTCGTCGCGCGGATAACGCTGAAAACTCGCATAAGTAAACTCCCAGTTAATAAGGTCTTTGGAATGGAAAAAGCCGAACTGATTAGTTGAAAACAGTAGATATTCGTCTTTGTAAGTAATAATCATCGGGTCGGCTGTGGAACGAAACGAGCCGTTTTTTGCCAGATCAGGAATATGTGCTCGGTAAGCATAGCTGATATTCATCGGATTACAGTACGTTGACGGATTGTCGGCTGACGGGTCAAACCACGGCGTCGCCATTTGTGTCGGCTGTCTGCGGGCAGGCTCGCCGCCTTTCTCCATACGAATATTCACGATTTTATCATCATCGGTGATGGTAACATATTTATACGCCATTCCCGGATAATAGACAAACAACTCGTTGTCCTGTCCACCGGCTTTAAGTTTATATCTGCCTTCGGCGTCGGTGTTGCAATGTATCGGGCTGGCGTTGAACATCACTGTAGCGCCTTCAAGCGACGTCCCGTCAGAATCCGTAACGACGCCTTCGATGATGCGTTCCTTCGTTACCGTAATGTAATAATCGCTAACCTGACCTTTGACAACAATGACACTATCCTGCGCTGCCAGATCGGGCATCATACATATCAATAACGCAACTGTATATGCAACTAAATTACGCATACCATATCTTATTTAGCCGTCATTAACGCTTTTATTTCCGTCTGTGTCAAGGCTTTATTAAATATGCGCAGTTCGTCCATCAGACTGTAATCCGACAGATGACTCCATCCGGTGTAACGCGGAGCGCCCGATGCAATGGTCATTATGTCGCAGCCATCCCATCCGATGCCGTCGTTAGCGCCTTTGCTTACTGCTTCGCCATTGATATAAACTGCACTTTCGCTGCCGGTGATGGTGAACGCGAGATGTACCCACTGCCCGTCGGGAGCGAGCGAAGCCGCCTCGCCGCCATCAAACCAATACTCGTTAACGCCATCGCCAACATTCAGCTTAAACGTCTGCGAGTCGGCGCTGCCTTCCCTGAAAAAGCGAAAACCGGCAACACGGTTGTTCTGCGCCGTCGGGTTTGCTGCATCAACAGGACTGACGGTCAGGATGCCCGCACGGTCGGGATTGGTGTTGAGTTTGTACCAAAAAGCTGCCGTAAATGCGCTTCCAAGCAGTCCTTCCGTCGGGAAAGTCAGGTACGAATCGAGTGCGCCTGCGTATGCCTTGCCGGATACACCTTCGGCATTAGTGCTCGGAGCGCCCGTTACCGTCGCTGCCGTGATACTCACCAAATCCGAGAAATCGCCGTCGAACGGCATATAAAATATTTCGCCGTCGAATTTGGGCTTGTACGGCGGAACTTTCTCGAAGCCAACCGATCGACTGGCGCTTTTACCGGATAAATCGGTAGCAGTAACCGTCAGGGTATGCTCGCCATTGGTAACGTTGGAATATGTGAAATTCTCTACCGCACGACGATAGTCCTTAAAACTATTGAAAGTAGCTATGGACGCACCGTCGAGTTGCATCACAATCTCACTTATTTCTATATCGTCAACAACTTCAATCTTGAAAACCACCGTAGCGACATCTTCAACTACCTGAATCAGAGAGCCGTCGAGCGGATAGCTTATCGTTACCTCAGGCGGGGTAACATCATTGCCCGCGTCAACCGGCGTTATGGGGTCGATACCGCTGTTGCAAGCGCTCACACCTGCCAGTAGAATGACTGATAATATACATTTTAATGTGTTCATTGTCTTATATTTAATACGTTAGACATTTATTGTTTTTCTCTTAAAGCCGGCAACTGGTCAACCTGCGCCTGCGGATAAGGTAGATATTTGAGGTCGGGACTGAAAGTGCGCCCGTCGTAGCTCAACTCGGAATAGTTTTCCAGTCGCAGCATATCGAAGTAACGAACACCCCATTCCATCGCGATTTCAGCAAATTTTTCGTCCATAACCTGCTGATTAGTTACACCCGACAATGGCGACATACCTGCCCGCACACGAACAAGATTCACCGCATCGTCGGCGCTGCCCGCAGAACCGCTTGCGCCCTGAGTCAAGGCTTCGGCATACATCAGCAGCACTTCAGCATAGCGGATACACTGAAAATTCTTGTTGATAGCCCAAGTGGTGCGTCCGGGAGTAATCTGGTCGCTGGGCAGATAAAACTTGCCGCAGGCAAAGAGCGCACGGTTATAGTCGTTGATGACATCGCCCGATCGGGTAGTATTTGAGACAAA
This sequence comes from Tannerella sp., assembly GCA_031272455.1. GTDB lineage: Bacteria > Bacteroidota > Bacteroidia > Bacteroidales > Tannerellaceae > Tannerella. The sequence continues at coordinate 37,539 of JAISTS010000095.1, forward strand.
CGACGGCAGATTAGCGTATTTGGCGTCTTTCTTTATCTCGGCTATACCGCGATCGGTGAACAGCACTCCGGTTTCTAACCTGACGGTCTCGCCACGGTCGAGCATAAATTTTATATACTTCAGGCTCGGCTCGTAAAATCCCCATCCTCCGCCTATGCCTTCGACTTTAGGCGTCCAACCCTGAGGTCCGAAGAAATCGTACAGAAAACCGGTGTAGTCGCCTGCCGCTTTGCCGAAATCGGAATATTGCAGCTCAAACAGATTTTCCCTGTTCAGTTTGCCTTTGATTTTGAACAGCTCATAAAAATCCGGCTCAAGCTCAAACTTGCCCGATTTGATTATTTGCGACGTCGCATCAGCCACAGCCTGATAGTTTTTCAACTCCAGATTAGCTATAGCTTTTATCGCCAGAGCTGTATGCTTTGTGGCGCCTCCGGCGATATCTGTCCGTTCTTTTGGATGAGCGTCGGGCAGAGCTGCGGCGGCTTTATCCATCAATTCCGAAATGTAAGTCATCACCTCGTCTTTCGTCGAAAGCGGCGCAGTAAGCAGATGACTTGGGTCATAGTCTTCGGGAACAAAAATATCGCCCCAAACGCGCGACAGCTGAAGCAGCAAAAAGGCTCGAACAACGTAAGCATCGGCTATATATCGCTGCGCCAAAGCATTGTCGGCTCCGGCTTCCTGATATTTAACTATCTGGTCTTCAGCCGTATATGTCTTGAAAATAATATTGTAATATCCTTCCCAAAGTGAATTGTACATCCAATAGTCTTTGTTATACCTGAAATTGTCCGTTTCGGCATAATCCTGCTGGTCGCCCAATCCGCCGGCATTAATATCGTCGCCCCTGACAGCTACAAGGGGATACGTTTCCCAGCCCATTTTGTACAGACTGGCATACGCACCGATGGCGGGCAATTTGATGTTTTCCGTCATCGTGAAATCGGTGTCTTCCGCGAACGATTTATTTTCAGCAGGCTCGTCGAGCAGGTTATGACAAGCAATGCAAAGCGGCAGGAAAGACAAAATTAATATATGTTTGATTCGTATCATAATGATTATCTTTTACTTATTAAAACTTAATATTCAAACCTATCGTATATGTAGCCGGTATTGGATACGTTTGCGTATCTATTCCGTCCGGTATTTCGGGATTAAACCCGTTGTATTTGAACATGGTCAGCGGTCGATCGGCAGTAAGCGAGATGCGCACCGACGGCAGATAGACGCCGAACAAATTCTTATTGAGGATGTTATATCCAAGCTGTATGTTCTGTACGCGGAAGAACGAGCCGTCTTCAACAAAATATGTGCTCATCTTCTGGTTCCAGCCCTTGCGCAATCCGGCTGACGACGGATATTTGTCGGATGTGCCTTCACCGTGCCAGCGATTGATTGCCAAGTCGGCATCGAGATTGGTATCGTTAGTCCAGATATAATTGCCGCGCTTGCGGTTGAGTATCTTGTTGCCCGACTGTCCCATTATGCTCGCCGACAGGTCAATAGCCTTAAAACCAACGCCAAGATTGCCGCCATACATCATCGTCGGAAAATACGAACCGAGCACTACGCGGTCGTCGTCGTTGATTTCGCCGTCGCCATTCTGGTTCTTATATTTGAAGTCGCCCGGCACAAGTCCGTTGGCGCGAGCTATCGGGTCAGCCTGTATCTCGGCTTCGTTCTGATATACACCTTCGACCTCATATCCAAAGAAAGCGAGCAGCGGCTGTCCGACTATGGAACGCTGACGAAACTCCGCCGAGCCGCCGTCAACGTATGGCTGCCCGTAGAGGTCGCGAACCTCGTTTTTCAAGGTCGAGATATTGACGCCGAGGCTGTAGCGGAAATCTTTCGTAACGTTGTCGTTCCAGTTGACTGCAAGTTCAAATCCCGAATTGCGGATGACGCCTACATTTTTCAACACCGTGCCTCCAACTGCCGGTATCGACACCGCTATGGCTGCATTTTTCGTGTCGCGGACATAATAGTCGGCTTCAATGCCCAGACGGTTGCCAAGAAATGCCGACGAGACGCCGATATTGGTTTCTTCGGTCATTTCCCATTTCAGCGACGAGTAAACGCCCGAAACATAAGTCCCCGAAACAAGCACATCGTTGAATGCGCCCGTCTCGATACTCGTTGTCAGCGCTCCGTCGCTCGCCTGAATTTTGTCGTTACCGAGTTGACCCCAGCTGGCACGAAGCTTCAGATAATCAATAAACGCATTGTCTTTCAGGAAATTCTCTTCAGAAAGCACCCATCCGAGACCGACTGTCGGGAAATAACCCCATTTCTGCTGGTATTTTGAACTGCCATCGGCGCGGAACGTGCCGTATATCAGATATTTATTGTCGTAATTGTACGAAACGCGCCCGAAATACGATATTCCGTACTGACGCAAACCGCCGTCGAGCACATATTCCGTTTTGATTTCTTCAACCTGATCGAGATACCACGACTGTTCCATATCCGTCGGGAAACGATAACCGTAAGCCTGCATCATACTGTACGATTCATCGCGGTACGACGAACCCGCCATCACAGTAAGATTGTGTCTGTCAAAGCTGTTTTGATATGTCAGAACGTTGTCCCATGTTATGTCGGAGTAGGTTTTTGTCCGTTTGATAAGTTCGGCATCGGCACGCTGGAAAGCATTGCCAACGTAATACGGCGTACGTACCTCGCGCTCTTCAATGCCTTTATATGCCTGATTATAAGTGGTTTTGAATGTCAACATCTTCGGAATAATGCTTATATCCGCATAGAAGTTAGTTAACAGGCTCTTAATCAGATGTCTGTTATTATAGCTTTCAATTGTCGGAAATGGATTTTGACCGCCGCGATAGCCTATATCCTGAGCGCTGGCATAATGTTTGGGCCATGCCTGAGTGTTCAATTCGTCATAAATAGGCAGGATCGGAATGGCGTAATAGGCTTCGTTCCAGACAGTATTCTCTTCGGGATACTGCGTCGCCTGACTCCATATCAGGTTGGCGCCGACCGTCAGCCAGTCCGTAGCCTTGAAGTCGAGCTTGCTGCGGAGATTATACCGCGCATATTCGTTTTTCATATCAAGGACGCCCTGCTGGTCGAAATAGTTTATCCCGATGGCATAAGCCGCTTTGGGTGAGCCGCCTGCGATGTCAAGGCTGTAGTTCTGAATCGTCGCTGGACGCAGAATTTCCTTAAACCAGTCGGTGTTGACATCGGGCACATTAGGATTGATGCGACTGCGACCATAACGCTGCATAGCATTGCCGATATTGGCAATGTCGGTCGAAGAGCCCGACTCCATTGCCATCGCTACAAACTGCTCGGCGTTCGCCATCTTCAGCACGTTCTGCGCGTTCTGAACTCCGAAATAGCTGTCGAACGTGATTTCCGTCTTTTTGTCGTATCCGCCCGATTTGGTCTCGATAAGCACAACGCCATTCGCAGCCCTGACGCCATAAATAGCTGCAGATGAGGCATCTTTCAAGACCGAAATGCTTGTGATATCCGAAGGATTTAGGAAGTCGATGTCGTCGTAAAAAATCCCGTCCACAACGTACAGAGGAGCTTCATTGTTAAGCCATTCCACATTCAGAGCGTCTTTCTTGGGATACGAACCGATACCGCGAATCCTGACCGTAGGCGCCTTACCGGGCGTACCGCTGCTGATGATTTGCATACCGGGCACCTTGCCTTGAAGCGACTGCATCGCTTGACCGGCAGGAGTCTTCATTATCTCTTCGGGACGGATGGTTGTGATCGACGAAGTGAGGTCTTTGACTTTCGATGTGCCGTAACCCACTACAATCACCTCGTTAATCAGCTGTGAATCTTCGCTTAACGCGATATTCAGGCTTTCGCTGTCAACCTTGATTTCGCGCGAAGCATATCCCACGTACGAGACCGTAATCACAGCTCCGTAACCGGCGGGCACGGTAAGCACAAACTTACCATCCAAGTCGCTGACAACACCTGTCGCAGTGCCATTGATGATTACATTGGCGCCGATAATCGGCTCGCCTGTCGAAGCGTCGGTGATGACGCCCGTAACGGTAACAGGTCCCTGAAATTCGTCTGACATATCAACTAATTGATTATCGACGAAATAGGGGGGGGTATCGCCGGAATTGGCGCCCGTTGCCGAAACAGAAACAATACCAATAGCCAGAAATATCATCAGAAATTTCATGGTATTGACGAACTTCGGAACACCGTTTGAAGTAAACGGCGTTACTTGTTGATGAAGTTTTTGCATGTAATTAAGAATTTAGTTATTAAGTATTTAGTTAATATATTGTTACATTTTTATTGCTGATTTGATATTTGAATTTCCCGTTGACCGACATTATTTGCAGGATTTGGGCGAGGGTTTCGTCGTTCGTGAAATCGCCTGCAAAACGGCGTTCGCGGATATCGACATTCGAGATTGTGATCTTCACATCGAATTTGCGCTCAAGCGTGCGGATGATTTCCTCAAACGTCTCGCCGTTGAACACCAAACCTCCTTCGATCCATCGCATCGTATTTTCTTGCGCACTAACGACTTGGGTGGTGTGCGTCGTTTTGTCGTAGCACGCTTTCTGGTGAGGATGAAGCAATGTATGTTCGTGTCCGGCAGTCAGATTCACCAAGCCTTCGAGCAGCACGACCGTTATCTGCCCGTTGTCGGGATAAGCATTGACATCGAAGCGCGTGCCGAGTACCCTCACTGTAGCATACATATTTTGAACGACAAACGGCAGCGCTTTGTTTTCGCTTACTTCAAAATAAGCCTCGCCGTCGAGCTTGACATTGCGGTTTGTCCTGCCAAAATAGGTGTCGTAGCTGATTTTCGAGCCTGCGTTCAGCCATACGCCCGTGCCGTCAGCAAGCGTGATATGCATAGTTGAGCCGTTTGGCGTTTCCACCTCGACAGTAGCCATTATATCAGGCACTTTCACCTCAATATCCGCCGGAGTAAAATAGCGATAAGTGAAATAACATGCGAGAACAACCGCGATGACTGCAGCTGCTGTTAATAAAAATTCAATTATATCATGGTAATGTACGCGAGAGAAAATCGACAAACGCTGCTTTTTGTTGACTGTCGGCAAACTCTGCACTTTGCTGACAGTCGGCAAATTCTGTTCTTTGCTGACAGTCGGCAAACTTTGCTCTTTGCTGACAACACGCAACGAACCGTCCGCCAGCCCCGTTTTTTTCCTGAAGAAGCTGAAAGCAGCGTCGGCATCGAAAGTTCTATCCCGTTCCGAAAGCATAAGCAGGGCGTCAAGCCGTGTGTCTATGCGCTTTTTTCTGTTTATTTTGTTTGCCATCACTAATAAGACAAACGCGAAGCATTTTCGGGTAAATCAGAAACGCATTTTTTTCTTACGTCTGCAAATAATCTTTCAACTCTTCGCGCAATTTTGCCAGCGCCGACTTGAGATGATATTTCACGTTGTTGACCGAAATATTTGTGCGACAGGCTATTTCGTCGTATTTAAGATTGTCGAAACGGCTCATACAGAAAATTTGCCGCGTGCGTGGAGGCAGGGCGTCAATAGCACTATCAACCTTCGCGCCAAGCTCGGTGCAGATCAGCTGATCGAGTGGAGTGTCATTATCAAACGGATCGTTTTGCATCTCATACTCAAAACTGTCAACAAGTTCGCGACCGCGCATCATCTGTGCAAGATAATTCAGACAGCGATTGCGCACCGATGTCAACAGATAGCTTCGGAGCGAAGTGTGGATATTCAGCTTGCTGCGCTTCTCCCAGAGCGCAAAAATCACATCACTGACAACTATTTCGGCGCCGACCGTGTCCCGCGTAAACTCAAAAGCAACGGCACAAAGCATTTTGTAGTAATGTTTGTACAGGTATTGGTAAGCCTTCTCTTGACCCGACTTCAAACCGTTAATGATGTCATTTTCAGATATCATATTGCTCTTCAAGTTTATCCGTTCCACATAGATTGACAGCAGTTTTGCAACGCTGATTTCTGTTCGCAAAGATATTGTTTTTTTGCGAATGATACACTTTTCAATTAAAATTCGTATTTTTGCAACAAAAACAAACCCGACAATGAACATCAATCCATTAGCCAAACTTATCCTGACGATAGCCGCAGCACTTGCACCGATAGCAGCTTTCGGCGCCCAACCTGTTATCTATCAGATAGATATCAATCTGGAAATCAATCGCACCTCACAGATTTACCTCAGCAAGGGCTTGGCTGAAGCGCAAACCGTCGGCGCCGATGCCGTGCTGTTGCACCTGAACACCTACGGCGGACTGCTCGACGCTGCCGACTCGATGCGCACCGCTATTCTCTACAGCCACGTGCCGGTCTATGTCTTTATCGACAACAACGCAGCTTCGGCAGGCGCACTCATCTCGCTGGCTTGCAAGAAGATATATATGCGCCAAGGATCCAATATCGGCGCGGCGACAGTTGTCAACGAGACCGGCAGCGCAATGCCCGACAAATACCAGTCGTATATGCGCTCGCTGATGCGCTCAACCGCAGAGGCGCACGGCAAAGATACGCTCGTCAGCAATGGCGACACTACTTTTCGCTGGCGACGCGACCCGCTTATCGCCGAAGCGATGGTCGATGAAAGCAGCGTCATCCCCAACCTTATCGACACCGGCAAAACGCTGACACTCACCGCCGAAGAAGCCGTCCGCTGGGGCTACTGCGACGGCATCGCCAACTCGGTTGACGAGGTCGTAACTCAGCTGATGCACTACGACGATTATAAACTGATGACCTTCAGACCTTCGTGGCAGGACGATTTGCGTGGATTTCTGATGAATCCCATCCTGCAATCCATACTTATATTGCTGATTATCGGAGGGATATACTTTGAATTGCAGACGCCGGGCATAGGCTTTCCGCTGGCTGCCGCCGTCGTCGCCGCAGTGCTCTATTTCGCCCCGCTATATATCGAAGGGCTGGCGGAAAACTGGGAAATAATGGTTTTTGCGCTCGGTTTGATCCTGATTGCCATTGAGATATTCGTCATTCCTGGCTTCGGCGTAACCGGTATCGGCGGCATCATCCTCGTCATCGCCGGCTTTATCCTGTGCCTGCTCGACAATATCCGTTTCAACTTTTCGGGCGTAGGGTTTACCGATGCCGGACGGGCTATCGTCATTGTGCTGTCGGGCGTACTGCTCGGTTCGCTGCTAACGCTCTGGCTGTCAGACCGTATCGGGCGCAAGGGCGTGCTGCGGCGCGTGGCTCTCGAAGCCGACCTCGAAGATGCCGTTTCCGCTCCCCCGCTCGACGATCTCGTGGGGCTTGAGGGCGTCGCCTCAACGGTGCTGCGACCTTCCGGCAAGGTGATTATCGACGGTATTTCATACGACGGAGTATCAGAATCGGGCTTTATCGAACAGGGCGCTGCGGTGCGCATCATACGTTACGAAAACGCTCAGGTCTATGTCGAAACGACATAACAGCTAATTCCCTTTCGTCAGCAGATATTCGCGTAAGCCAGCCTGCCGCAACTTGCATGCCGGGCAATGCCCGCAACCGTCGGCAACGACGCCGTTGTAACAGGTCAAGGTCTGAGTGCGCACTAAGTCGAACACGCCCAGCCTGTCTGCCAAAGCCCAAATCTCCGCCTTATTCAGCCACATCAAAGGAGTATGTATGACGAAATGCTCATCCATAGCAAGATTGAGCGTAACGTTGGCTGAACGGATAAACGTGTCGCGACAGTCGGGATAACCGCTGTAATCCGCCTGCGACACGCCCGTAACAATATTCCTGATATTGTGCTCGCGGGCTGCAACAGCCGCAAAAGTCAGAAACATCAAATTACGCCCGGGCACAAAGGTGTTGGGATACGAATCCGACGGCTTCTCCTGATCCATAACGACCGACGGATTAGTCAACGAATTGTCAGCCAAGCGACTGATTATGCTCGCATCAAGCGTCTGAAACGGCACATTTGCCCCGTCGGCTATTTTTTTCGCCGCCTCCACTTCCGCCGAATGTCGCTGCCCGTACATTATGCACAACGTCCGCACCTCCTCGAAACGCTCCAGCGCCCAAAATAAACACGTCGTCGAATCCTGACCTCCCGAATGAAGTACAAACGCCGAACGATTGTCGGGTATGATTTGCTTTTCCATCATCATCTTTCTGTTTTGCGCAAAGATACGCGAAATTTTCGGAAAAATTATCCCCGCCACTCGCGCGTACATATTAATAAAATGTATGATAATAGAAATTTTTAGTATTTTTAACATTTAAAATTGCATTTTTATTTGGCAGTATGAAAAATTGTCCGTTCCTTTGCAGCATCAAAATAATATCATTTTAATATTAATTTAATTTCAACGATGATGGATACAAAAGAAAAGAATTTTAACGGATTGAGATTGCAGGGAATACAGATTTTGGTGTGTCATATCCTGCTGATTATTGCTCTTGTAGTTGGTTTTATCTGGCTACTGAACATTTTTTCGGAAAACTCGTGGGAGCTTGTCGCCACGATAATAGCTTTTCCGATACTTATGCTGATCGTTTGCTTTGGTTTTGCCGGTTATATGCAGATTGAGCCAAACGAGGCGCGGGTTCTGGTGTTTTTCGGTAAATATCGCGGGACGGTCAAGGACGACGGTTTTTTCTGGGTAAACCCGTTTTTCGCCAAGAAAAAGCTGACTTTGCGGGCGCGAAACCTTGATGCCGAGCCTATTAAGGTAAACGACAAAAAAGGCAACCCCATTATGATCGGTCAGGTGCTGGTCTGGCGGGTGGTGAACACCTACAAAGCGACTTTCGACATCGACAGCAGCAGCCATGCCCAGATCAGCGCAAACAACATCGTGCTGCCCAACAAGATGAAGGCTTACGAGAATTTTGTCAAAGTACAGTCGGATGCGGCTTTGCGCTTTGTTGCAGGCTTGTATTCGTACGACAACATGGAAAACGAAGACGAGAAGCTGACACTCCGCAGCGGAGGCGAAGAAATCAACGAGATTTTGGAAAAGCAACTCAACGAGCGCCTCTCGATCGCAGGTATCGAAGTGATGGAGGCGAGGGTCAATTATTTGGCGTATGCGCCTGAAATTGCTGCCGTTATGCTCCGTCGTCAGCAAGCCGACGCCATCATCAGCGCCCGCGAAAAAATTGTCGATGGCGCGGTTGGGATGGTCAAAATGGCGCTGGCGAAACTGTCGGACGAAGGCGTTGTGGAACTCGACGAAGAACGCAAGGCGGCAATGGTAACTAACTTAATGGTAGTGCTTTGCAGCGACCAACCCGCGCAGCCGATCGTTAATTCGGGAACGCTTTATAATTGAGAATTGAGAATTGAGAATTAAGAATTAAAAGATGGGGTGGAGCTATGAAGGATGGAATATTCTACGAAAGACAGACGTTTTTGAGAAGGATGGCAAAAAGTTGTTTATCGGCAAGAAATACAGGAAATGTTAAAGGAAAGTAAGACGAAAACCTTTGTGCTTCGCATAGATGCTACTACTATGGCGGCTGTTGAGCGCTGGGCAGGCGACGAGTTCCGTAGCGTCAACGGGCAGATTTTGTTTATCCTCAACGAAGCGCTGAGACGACACGGACGGCTGCCAAAGAAAAAAGAGCCGAAGCCGCCTAAAGCCGAAAAGCCAATGGCAACAAAGCCGCCGCCGAGTCAACACTGACAGTTTCGTCGATGCCAAACATCACGACGCGCACTGCGACGCCCTGCCGCTGCTCCGTTTCGAGCAGCACCTGCCGACAGGCTCCACAGGGCGCGATGAGGTCGTGTACCGCCTCGCCGTCGAGCGCCACCACAGCAAGCATCCTTACCGCCGTATCGGGATAATTGGCGCCCGCAGCATACAACGCCACCCGCTCGGCGCACATACCCGACGGATATGCCGCATTTTCCTGATTATTAGCCGTTACGGTCGTGCCATCCGCCAGAACAGCCACCGCACCGACACGCAAACGCGAATACGGGGCGTAAGCCTTGCGCGCGGCATCGACAGCAAGCGTCTTCAGACGCAACATCTCGTCCGACAAGTCATTATTGTCGGTTCTGTGCGCCCTGAACGCGATTTCGATAGTTTGTCCGCTATTCATAATGCCATATTTTCGTAAAAATTTTCGACAAAAATAGCAAAAATGCACGCAGGATGCAAATAAAATGCTATCTTTGACGTCGGAAAAATATCCATTGATACATAAAAATAACTAAACGAAATGAAATACAAACTATTAGTCTTAGACATCGACGGCACTCTCATCAACAGCCGCAAACAAATATCGGCTCGCACCAAAACGGCATTACTCAAAGCCCAGCAACTCGGCGTAAGGTTAGTGCTGGCTTCGGGACGTCCGACCTACGGCGTGATGCCTATCGCACGCGAACTCGAAATGGACCGCTACGGCGGCTTTATCCTCTCGTACAACGGCTGCCAGATCATCAACGTACAAACCAACGAACTGCTGTTCGAGAAACGCATAAACCCGAAAATGTTCCCCTTCCTCGAACAGCTCGCCGTACGCAATAAACTGCCGATTTTCACCTATCACCTCAACAAAATCATCACCAATAACCCGCGCAACAAACGGGTTTTGAGCGAGGCGAAACTGAACGGGATGGAGATCACCGGCGTCAAGAATTTTGCCGAAGCTATCGACTTCTCGCCCTGCAAATGTATGTTCGTAGGCGAAGACGCCGAAGCGCTCGACAGCCTCCGCGAGTACCTCAAGAAACATCTCGCCGGAACGATGGACATCTTCCCTTCCGAAGAATATTTTCTCGAAATCGTCCCGACATTTATAGATAAAGCAAACACACTGAGCATATTAGCCGATAAGCTAAAAATCGGTAAAGACGAAATTCTCGCCATTGGCGACGGCGTATGCGACGTTACGATGCTGCAATGGGCAGGCTGCGGAATAGCTATGGGCAACGCCAAAATATCCGTCAAACAGTGCGCCGACTTCGTTACCGAATCGAACGACGCCGACGGAGTAGCCATAGTTGTCGAAAACCGTATTCTCGCCACTGTCCGCGCCACCGAAATACCTCTCGCAGAGCTGAATGCACGAGCAAAATCCGCCCTTATGGGCAATCTCGGCATACAATATACCTACGCTTCGGAAAACCGTATCGAGGCGACAATGCCCGTCGATGAACGCACCCGTCAGCCCTTCGGCATACTCCACGGCGGAGCTACTCTGGCACTTGCCGAAACGGTTGCCGGTCTCGGCTCAATGCTGCTCTGCCAACCCGACGAAACGATGGTCGGTATGCAGGTCAGCGGCAACCACGTATCGACAGCTCACGAAGGCGATACCGTCCGCGCCGTAGCAAATATCATCCACAAGGGTCGCTCGTCGCACGTCTGGGACGTAAATGTCTATACCTCAACCGACAAACTGATTTCGTCAGTCCGCGTACTTAACAGCATTTTGCGGCGATAAAAAATTGCAAAAAATGCGATTTGGCGAAAAATCTTTCTGAAAAATCACGTTTTTTTCGCTCTCGTCAGAAATTTCGTTGCATTTTTTGACGAAAACTATCCTTTCGCGCCATAAATTTACCGAAAAAATGCAACAATCCGATGCGTCGGCATCAAAAATCAATTTTTCCGGCAAAACCGGTTGCCCTACCTTTGCGTCGTAATTATAACGAAATACAACTTTATTTTTTATATATATATTATTAATTTAAAACGTTATTCTTATGAGAGTTAAGAGAGAAATTACTTCGGGAATGTTTTCATTCCGCAACTTGGCGACAGCCTTCGCGCTGTTGCAGGCGCTCGCCGCTACTACGGCTTACGCGCAACTTACTGTTACTGTAAACGGTACCGGCGCTTCAATAGTCGGCGGTATAGTTAATCCCGGGAGCGCATCCAATAATGTGGTCTTTATCAGCGGCGCATCGTCGGCTGACAACCTGACAACGGCTTATGGCGGATATGACAGAGAAGATATTAATGTACCTTCGATTGCAAATAACAATTCGCTGACGATTGAGTCGAGCTACACTAAAGGCTGGATGAGAGGCGCTTATGCGGCACAAGGTCAAAAAGCAAATGAAACCCATCTGGAATCGCTAAACAACACGCTGGTGGTGAAAAATACCGTTATGGGTACGGGTTCGTATTTTGTTGGAGGCGATGCAATTCACATGATTTCAGCAGCCACCGACGTCGTCACTAACGGCAATTCGGTAACCCTTATCGGATGCACTAACGACGGAGGCTCGAAACCGAATGTAATGGGCGGATATGCACATGGCACCAAAACGAAAGCTGAAGCCAACAACAACACCGT